>NZ_JBSFVC010000031.1:0-105484 GCF_053592095.1 Streptomyces sp. NPDC002787
GCCGTACCCGGGGTCTCCTTCGGGGCGGGTGGTGGCCGTGCGGTCGCCGCCACCGTCCCGACACCGTCCACCGGACCGTCAGCCGACAACCCGCCTCAGAGCGCCACCCACGCCGCCGTGATCAGCGCGACGCCCAGCCCGCCCAGCACCCACGCCGACCGCACCATCCGCAACCCACCCGCGACCACGACCGCGGCAAGCAGCAGCGCGCCGCCCAACGGCACCCAGGCGTGCAACAGCCCCGCCGTACCCGTCCGCACCACATCACTGCTGCCCGGCTTCACGACCACCGTGTACGTCCGGCCCGTCTCCACCGCCACCGACCGCTCGATGTCGACCCGGTTCCGCGCCTGCGACCCGGTCGACACCGGCTCGTACGGCCCCCAACAGACCTCGCCGTCGCAGCGGGACACCGTCATCGTCCCCTGCTCACGCCCCTTGCTCAGCATCACGTGCTGGGCACAGCCCCAGGAACCCCACACCCCGGCGACCAGGATCACCAGCGCCACCACACCCATCGCCGCCAGCCGCCCGTACCGCAACGCGACCGACGCACCCCCGCCACCCGGGCGCGGACGGCGCCGCGAACGGGGAGCGGGGGCTTTGGTCTCAGGCATGGCGGGGATCATTGGCCATGGCACAGCGGTCGGTCAACCCTCGCAGGCCAGCGCCTAGGACGGCGAAATCAGGACTTGTCCGGATCGCCTCGGGACTCGTACGGCTCGACGACCGCCCCCGCACTCACGAGTTGTACGTCCCCTGCGCCCGCTCCAGCCCCTCGATCACCAGACACTCCACCGCGTCCGCCGCCCGGTCCACGAAGTAGTCCAACTCCTTGCGCTCGGCGGAGGAGAAGTCCTTCAACACGAAGTCCGCCACCTGCATACGGCCCGGCGGACGACCGATACCGAACCGCACCCGGTGATAGTCCGACCCCATCGCCTTCGTCATCGACTTCAGCCCGTTGTGACCGTTGTCACCCCCACCGAGCTTCAGCCGCAGCGTCCCGTAATCGATGTCCAACTCGTCATGGATCGCCACGATGTTCGCCACCGGCACCTTGTAGAAGTCCCGCAGCGCGGTCACCGGCCCGCCCGAAAGATTCATGTACGACATCGGCTTGGCCAGGATCACCCGACGGTTCCCCGGCCCAGGCGGCCCGATCCGCCCCTCCACGACCTGCGCCTGCGCCTTCCCGGCCCGCTTGAACCTCCCCCCGATCCGCTCGGCCAGCAGATCGGCCACCATGAACCCCACGTTGTGCCGGTTCGCCGCGTACTCGGGCCCCGGGTTGCCGAGGCCGGCGATCAGCCAGGGGGCGCTCGGATCGGTCGTCACGTGCATGTCTCCTTGATACGCGCCAGCCGCTGCCCCCTGAAGGGAACAGCGGCTGACGAACCGAAAACAGAGCGAGGATCAGGCCTCGGCGGCCTCTTCGCCCTCGGCGGACTCCTCCGACGGCTCCTCCGCCTGCGCGGCCAGGACCTGCAGGACGACGGCGTCACCGTCGACGGCCAGCGTGGTGCCCTTCGGCAGGGTGATGTCCTTCGCGAGGATGGAGGCACCGGCCTCCAGGCCCTCGACCGAGACCGTGACGGACTCGGGGATGTGCGTGGCCTCGGCCTCGACCGGCAGCGCGTTCAGCACGTGCTCCAGCAGGTTGCCACCCGCCGCCAGCTCACCCTCGGTGTGCACGGGGATCTCGACCGTGACCTTCTCGCCGCGCTGGACCAGCTGCAGGTCGACGTGCTCCAGGAAACCCTTGATCGGGTCACGCTGCACGGACTTCGGGATCGCCAGCTCGCTGGTCTTGCCGTCGATGTCCAGGGAAATCAGGACGTTCGGAGTACGCAGCGCGAGCAGCAGCTCGTGACCCGGCAGGGTCAGGTGCAGCGGGTCGGAACCGTGACCGTACAGAACACCGGGAACCTTGGAGTCACGGCGGATACGGCGGGCGGCGCCCTTGCCGAACTCGGTACGCGTCGACGCGGCGAGCTTCACCTCGGACATGATCACTCCTCGTAGAAAGTAGGACGGACGTGGTCACCCGGCCACGAACGGCCTGCTACGAAGAGCGCGTCGATAACGGATCGCCGTACGGTCCGTGAAACGGAGTACGGCCTCCCTCGCCGAGCAACTGGAGCAGTCTACTCGGAGAGGAAGGCCGTACCCAAAACGATCTCCAACGATCGCCGGAGATCGCCGACGAGCTCTACTGCTCGTCGAACAGGCTCGTCACCGAACCGTCCTCGAACACCTCACGCACCGCACTCGCGATCGTCGGCGCGATCGACAGCACCGTGATCTTGTCCAGCTCCAGCTCACCTGGCGTCGGCAGCGAGTCCGTGAACACGAACTCGCTCACCTTCGAGTTCTTCAGCCGGTCCGCCGCCGGACCCGACAGCACACCGTGCGTCGCCGTCACGATCACGTCCTCCGCACCATGCGCGAACAACGCGTCCGCCGCGGCACAGATGGTCCCACCGGTGTCGATCATGTCGTCCACCAGCACACACACCCGGCCCTTGACCTCACCGACGACCTCGTGGACGGTCACCTGGTTCGCCACGTCCTTGTCACGCCGCTTGTGCACGATGGCGAGGGGCGCGCCGAGACGGTCGCACCAACGGTCCGCCACCCGCACGCGACCCGCGTCCGGCGAGACCACCGTGAGCTTGTTCCGGTCCACCTTCGCGCCCACATAGTCCGCCAGCAGCGGCAGCGCGAACAGATGATCGACAGGCCCGTCGAAGAAGCCCTGAATCTGGTCCGTGTGCAGATCCACGGCCAGAATCCGGTCCGCACCCGCCGTCTTCATCAGATCCGCGACCAGACGCGCCGAGATCGGTTCACGCCCACGGTGCTTCTTGTCCTGCCGCGCGTAACCGTAGAACGGCACGATGACCGTGATGGAGCGGGCCGACGCACGCTTCAGCGCGTCGATCATGATCAACTGCTCCATGATCCACTTGTTGATCGGAGCCGTGTGGCTCTGGATCAGGAAGCAGTCAGCACCACGGGCCGACTCCTCGTAACGGACATAGATCTCACCATTGGCGAAGTCGAAGGCCTTCGTCGGGACAACCCCGACACCCAACTGCTGGGCGATCTCCTCGGCAAGCTCGGGGTGGGCGCGGCCGGAGAAGAACATCATCTTCTTCTCGCCGGTCGTCTTGATCCCGGTCACAGCACTGTCTCCTCAGAGGTTCTCAGCCGGGCACGCGAAAACCGCTCGCTCAGCTGGGGTGCGGGTGTGCACTTATCACGGTACGACGTCCTCGGCGCACCTGTTTCCGGTCAGCTTCCGCTTTCGCCCTCCCGGGAAGCCGTCTCGGCAGCCTTGGCCGACGCGCTCCCCGGACGCTTACGGGCCACCCAACCCTCGATATTCCGCTGCTGGCCACGGGCCACGGCCAGCGAACCGGGCGGCACATCCTTCGTGATCACGGACCCGGCGGCGGTGTACGCACCGTCCCCGATGGTGACAGGCGCCACAAACATGTTGTCCGAACCCGTCTTGCAGTGCGACCCCACGGTGGTGTGGTGCTTGTGCTCACCGTCGTAGTTCACGAACACGCTCGCCGCACCGATGTTCGAGTACTCGCCGATCGTGGCGTCACCGACATACGACAGATGCGGGACCTTCGTCCCCTCGCCGATGCTCGCGTTCTTCGTCTCGACATACGTACCGATCTTGGACTTCAGACCGAGACGGGTACCCGGGCGGAGATACGCGTACGGTCCCACACTCGCCTGCGGACCCACCTCCGCCCCGTCCGCGACCGTGTTGTCGACGCGCGCGCCGGCCCCGACCGTCGTGTCCTTCAGCCGGCTGTTCGGACCGACCTCCGCGCCCTCGGCGAGGTGCGTCGCCCCGAGGAGCTGGGTGCCGGGGTGGATGACGGCGTCCTGCTCGAACGTCACGGTGACATCGACCCAGGTGGTGGCCGGGTCGATCACCGTCACCCCGCCGAGCATGGCCTCGGTGAGCAGCCGGTCGTTCAGGATGCGGCGGGCCTCGGAGAGCTGCACGCGGTTGTTGATCCCCGCGATCTCCCGGTGATCGCCGGCGACGGACGCACCGACCCGGTGACCCGCCTCGCGCAGAATCCCGAGAACGTCGGTGAGGTACTCCTCGCCCTGGCTGTTGTCGGTCCTGACCTTGCCGAGCGCGTCCGCGAGGAGCTGGCCGTCGAACGCGAACACCCCGGAGTTGATCTCACGGATCGCGCGCTGCGACTCGGTGGCGTCCTTGTGCTCGACGATCGCGGTCACGGCACCCGAGGCGCCGTCCCGCACGATCCGGCCGTACCCGGTGGCGTCCGGGACCTCGGCGGTCAGCACGGTCACGGCGTTGCCGTCGGCGGAGTGGGTGGCGGCGAGGGCCCTCAGGGTGGCGCCGGTGAGCAGCGGGGTGTCGCCGCAGACGACGACCACGGTCCCGTCGACTACCTCTCCGAGCCCCTCCAGCCCCATCCGCACGGCGTGCCCCGTGCCGTTCTGCTCCGCCTGGACGGCCGTACGTACGCCCGGGTCGACCTCGGTCAGATGTGCGGTGACCTGCTCGCGGGCGTGCCCGACGACCACGACGAGGTTCTCCGGGTCCAACTCGCGCGCGGCGGCGAGGACGTGGCCGACCAGGGAGCGGCCACAGATGCTGTGCAGAACCTTCGGTGTGGCCGACTTCATACGGGTGCCCTCACCCGCTGCGAGGACGACGACGGCTGCCGGGCGGGTTGCGCTCACGGGGATGCCCTTCGGCTGTGGATGGGTGAGGTGTGGACATCCGCAGGATACCGGGGCGTTGTGAGGGGGAAATGTGAGCGGGTCCTGACCCGTCTGTCTGGGGTCAGGACCCGAACTGTGCTTGGCTCCCCCGCCAGGACTCGAACCCGGACATATGGCACCAAAAGCCACAGTGCTGCCAATTACACCACAGGGGATCATTCTCAACCAAACCGGACATTTAGTCGGGCTGTCGAGTGGCGCCTTCTACTATGCCGTACCAGGCGCCTTCCGTGCGACGGTATAGATCGGCGCTCTGTCGGACGTAGATGGTCAGGCAGCCATGATAGGTCTCGCCCGTGTTCTTTCGGGCTGTGCGTGGGTTGTGCTTCTTGAGCGTGGCCTTGCTCAATGCGGACACGTCGACGCCGGCGATGTCGGCCCAATATTTCTCCGCGGCCTCAACGTCTGCGGACTCGTGGATGCTGACTCGCAGGGTCAAGCGGTCTGATGTCACGTCGAGGAGCGCCAGCCAGCGCAGGAAGACTCTGATCATGTTCGGATCGCTGTTGATGAATTGCAGGACCTCGGTGCGGCGGTAGGGCTTGTCCTTGGAGCCCTCGGCCCAGTAGAGGCCGACACCCACAAGGAACAGCTCACGGTCCGAGAGCCCACCGACCGCTGCTGCCGCAGCCTGCTTGACGGCCTGACGCTCGCGGCCCTGTTCCGCCCGCAGTCGTGTGAGTCCGGCGTTCATCCGTGCCCGCTGCTCCTCGGGTGTGCGGTGCGGCTCCGGTGTCGGCAAGTCGCGCACCCAGAGTGACACCGAGCTTTTCGAGCAACCCAGCTCGGCCTGGATCTGGTTGTACGTCCAGCCTTGTCGCCGAAGCTCTCGCGCCTTCTCGCGGAGGTCGTCCTTCGCGTTGGGGCGCTTCGTCCATTCCGGAGGTGGTTCGCCTTCAACGAGTCGCTGAAGTGTTTCGTTGTTACGGACGCCGAGTTCGTCTCTGATCTGCCGCAGGCTGCGTCCTGCCCGGCGCAGGGCGACAGCCCGCTCCCGGAGCCCCTCGAAGTCGGCGTACTTGTTGTGTGGATGTGCCATGGGCATACCGTCCAGGCGGAATGATGCGTTCCGGGATCGAACGGTGGGCGATTCGGCAGTTCGAGGGATACCGGGTGGTTTCGCTTCTGTTCGAATGTGGGGCGTGGTGTAGGCCCGTACGGGAAACTCGCCGGAAAAGCGGGGGCGCTCGAACGTAGGCTTGGGTTATGACCACGACGGGGGAAGACCACACCGGGGCCGGGGCGGAGGACAGGGCCGGGCCGTGGTGGTGGGAGCGGTGGCGTGGGGCCCTGCTCGACGGTGGGCTGGCGTTGGTGTCGGCGGTCGAGTGTTCGGTCGAGGGTGTCGAGTTCGCGCAGAGCGCCGGGCTGCCGGAGGCCGTGGGGGTGGTGTTCGGGGCGCTCGCCGGTTCCGTGCTGCTGGTGCGGCGGATGTGGCCCGTTGCCGTCGTGCTCGTCTTCATCGCTGTCGCGCCCGCTCAGATGGGGTATCTGATGGGGCTCGTGGGGCTGTACACGCTGGCGGCGTCCGAGGCGCCGCGGCGGATCATCGCGGCGTTGTCGGGGATGGCGTTCGTCGGTGTGTTCATCGTGTGGTTCGTGCAGGCGCGGCAGAGCAATATGCAGGGGGACGGGGCGGTCGGTGGCGGGGAGGCCTTCGCGACGTTCCTGGCTCTGACGATGGCGATCGGGCTGACGGCGCCGCCGGTGCTGCTGGGGCTGTATGTGGGGGCGCGGCGGCGGTTGATGGAGAGTCTGCGGGAGCGTGCGGATTCGTTGGAGCGGGAGTTGCAGTTGCTCGCGGAGCGGGCGGAGGAGCGGGCGGAGTGGGCTCGGGGGGAGGAGCGGACCCGGATCGCGCGGGAGATGCATGACGTCGTCGCGCATCGGGTGAGTTTGATGGTCGTGCATGCGGCCGCTTTGCAGGCCGTGGCGCGGAAGGATCCGGAGAAGGCCGTGAGGAACGCGGCGCTTGTGGGGGATATGGGGCGGCAGGCGTTGACCGAGTTGCGGGAGATGCTGGGGGTGTTGCGGTCGGGGGAGGGTTTCTCGTCGATGGCGCGGGTGGACGCGGTGTCGGGGCCGGCTCCGGTGCCTTTGGCGGCGGTGGGGGCGGCGGCCGCGGCGGCGGCTTCGCGGGCTGAGGACGAGGCGGGTGAGGGGCCTTGTCTGGCTGAGCTGGAGGTGTTGGTGGGGCAGTCGGCGGCTGCGGGGATGGTCGTCGAGTTGTCGGTGGAGGGGGAGGTGCGGGTGTATGCGGCCGAGGTCGAGCAGACGGCGTACCGGGTGGTGCAGGAGGCGTTGACGAACGTCCACAAGCATGCGGCGGGGGCGAAGACGCATGTGCGGTTGGCGCATCGGGCGGCGGAGATCGCGATGCAGGTGGAGAACGGTCCGCCGCCGGAGCCGGGGGCGGCGGGGGCGGCGCGTCTGCCGAGTGGGGGGAACGGTTTGCTCGGGATGAAGGAGCGGGTGGCTGAGCTGGGGGGCGTTTTTGTGTCCGGGCCTACGGAGGCCGGGGGTTTTCGGGTGTCCGCGGTGATTCCGGCGGCGTGAGGGTGTGCCGGCCTCCCGGGGGCGTGAGGGCGCTTGGCGTGTGAGACAGGGCGGCGTACTCCGACGTGGTGTGTCGGGGACGCCGCCCTTGGGTGGGACGGGTGGCGGGGTGTGGCCCGCGTTGTCATGGCGGTTACTTCGGGTCGTCGTTGAACTTCGAGGTCGACCAGAAGTAGCCGAGGATCGCGAGGCCGAGGCACCAGGCGGTGGCGAGCCATCCGTTGTGGCCGATCTCGGTGCCGAGGAGCAGTCCGCGCAGGGTTTCGATGGCGGGGGTGAAGGGCTGGTACTCGGCGATGGGCTGGAACCAGCCGGGCATCGAGTCGGCCGGGATGAAGGCGCTGGAGACGAGCGGCAGGAGGACCAGTGGCTGCGCGCTGTTGGCGGCGGCCTCGGCGTTCGGGCTGGACAGGCCCATGCCGACCGCGATCCAGGTGAGCGCCAGGGAGAACAGGGCGAGCAGTCCGAGCGCCGCGAGCCACTCCAGGACCGTGGCGTCGGTGGAGCGGAAGCCGATGGCGGCGCCGACGGCGCCGACGAGGACCACGCTGGCGACGCACTGGAGCACGCTGCCGGCGACGTGTCCGATGAGGACGGAGCCGCGGTGGATCGCCATGGTGCGGAAGCGGGCGATGATGCCCTCGTTCATGTCGGTGGAGACGGACACCGCGGTTCCGACGACGGTGCCTCCGATGGTCATCATGAGGATGCCGGGGACGATGTAGGCGATGTAGTCGGAGCGGTCGCTGCCGCCGATGCCCGTGCTCATCACGTCGCCGAAGATGTAGACGAAGAGCAGCAGCAGCATGATCGGGGTGAGGAGCAGGTTGAGGGTGAGGGAGGGGTAGCGGCGCGCGTGCAGGAGGTTGCGGCGCAGCATGGTGGACGAGTCGCGGACGGCGAGGGTGAGGGAGCTCATCGGACGGTCTCCTTGGGCTGGTCGGTGCGGGTGGGAGCGTCGGCGGGGCTGGTGAGGGCGAAGAAGACGTCGTCGAGGTCGGGGGTGTGGACGGTCAGTTCGTCGGCTTCGATGCCGGCGGTGTCCAACTGGTCGAGTACGTCGCGCAGTTCGCGTTGGGTGCCGCCGCTGGGGATCTGTAGGGCGAGGGCCTCGTCGTCGGGGGTGGCCTCGCGGAGTGCGGTGGCGGCGGAGCGGTAGGCGGTCGGGTCGGTGAAGCGGAGGCGGACGTGTCCGCCGGGTATCTGCCGCTTCAGTTCGTCGGCGGTGCCTTGGGCGGCGATTTTGCCGTTGTTGAGGACGGCGATGCGGTCGGCGAGTTCGTCGGCCTCTTCCAGGTACTGGGTGGTGAGGAAGACGGTGACGCCGCCGGTGACGAGTTCGCGGATGATCTGCCACATGTTGTGGCGGGAGCGGGGGTCGAGGCCGGTGGTGGGTTCGTCGAGGAAGATGATCCGGGGGTTGCCGACGAGGGTCATGGCGATGTCGAGGCGGCGTTTCATGCCGCCGGAGTAGGTGGAGGCGGGCTTCTTGGCGGCTTCGGTGAGGTCGAAGCGTTCCAGGAGTTCGGCGGTGACCCGTCGCCCCTCGCGTTTGGACAGGTGGTGCAGGTCCGCCATGAGGAGCATGTTCTCCTCGCCGGTGATCAGGCCGTCGACGGCGGAGAACTGGCCGGTGACGCCGATCGCGGCGCGGACGGCCTGTGGGTCGGTGGCGAGGTCGTGGCCGCCGACGCGGATCGTGCCGGAGGTGGGGTCGGGTGAGATGAGGGTGGAGAGGATTTTGACGGCGGTGGTCTTGCCGGCGCCGTTCGGGCCGAGCAGGGAGAAGATCGTTCCTTCGGGGACGGCCAGGTCGATGCCGTCGAGGACGGTCTTGTCGCCGTAGGTCTTGTGCAGCCCGTTCGCCGCGATGGCCAGGTCGGTCATGAGGGTGCTCCTTGGGTGGGGGCGGGTCAGAGGCTGCGGGCGGTGATGTCGCCGTAGCCGGTGGTGGCGTGGATGTCGAGCTGGGCGGCGGCGCCTTCGCTGTTCTTGAGCGCGTTGTGGATCCGGCCGTAGGAGGTGCCGGCGTCCAGGGAGGCGGAGATGCCGGCGGCGGCGCCGATGGAGATCGCGCCGTGTCCGGTGCGCAGGGTGACGGTGCCGCGTACGGCTTCGGTGACGTGTACGTCGCCCTTGCCGCTGGTGATCTCGGCGGGGCCGCCCAGGCGGCCGACGGTGGCGTCGCCGGCCAGGAGGGTCAGGCGGGCGCTCGCGGTCTCGTCGAACTTGACCTGTCCGTGCGCGCCGTCGACGGTGACGTCGCCGAGTCGTCCGACGCCGCGGAACTCGGCGCCGGCCGCCTTCGCCTCGACGCGGGAGCCGGAAGGGAGCTGGACGGTCACCTCCAGGGTTCCGGAGGGGCCGAAGAGTTCGTTCTTCGCCTTGGGGGCCTCGATGCGCAGCACTCCGTCGCGGTAGTCGACGGTGGTCTGCTCGGCGGCTTTGACGTCGCGGGCCTTGGCGGCGTCGGCGGGCCGGATCTCGACGGTGGTGTCGGGCCGGTCGGCGGCGATGAGTTGCACGCGTCCGGCGGGGATGTTCAGGACGGCGGAGATGGGGGCGGGGGTGTCGAACTTCTGCATGGTGGGCTCCTGCGGCTCGTCGTTTCTGACGATGGAAAAGCTACGTTGCGTTTGTTGTTATAGCAACAAGTTCGTTGCGGCTATTCGTTGAAGCTGCAGGTGAGAGCCGAGAAAGTGTTGCAATGGTTGTGGATTTAACGCAATGAACCCAGAGCGTCCGTTGCAATGTAATGCGGGTGAACGCTATGGTGGAGGCATCCGAGGAGTACGAAGGAGACCGCGATGCCCGGAGGCAGGCTCACCCAGCAGGAACGTCAGCAGATCGCGCTGGGGCTGGCCGACGGCCTCGCCTACGCCGAGATCGCCCGGCGCCTCGACCGCCCGACCTCGACGGTCACGCGGGAGGTGATACGCAACGGCGGCCCGACCGCCTACCGCGCGGACCTCGCCCACCGCGCCACCGAGCGCCGTGCGCACCGCCGCAGGAGCACCGGGCCCCGAGGCGGTCCGAAGGCGCCCGCGCCGGCCCATGGGCGTGACGTCGAGGCCGTACACGAGTACGAGGAGACGTTCACCACCGTCATGATGGCCTCGGGCATGCCCACGATGATGGCGCGGGTGATGGCCTGCCTCACCCTCACCGACACGGGCAGCCTCACCGCGTCCGAACTCGTCCAGCGTCTGCAGGTCAGCCCGGCGTCCGTCTCCAAGGCGATCGCGTTCCTCGACAGTCAGGGCATGGTGCGCCGGGAACGGGACGAAGGCCGCCGCGAGCGTTACGTCGTCGACGACGACGTCTGGTACCAGTCGATGATGGCCAGCGCCCGCTCCCTCGACCAGATCGTCGAGATCGCACGGCAGGGCGTCGGCGTGTTCGGCCCCGGCACTCCGGCCGGCACCCGTCTGGAGAACGTCGCGCGCTTCCTCGACTTCGTCTCCGAGAGCACCGTCCGCGCCGCGGAACAGGCGCGCGAGATCCTCCACACGAAGCCCGGAACACCTCCGGGCGACACGGCCGCCGGGCCGAGTACGGACCGCGGATAGAGGTCGCTCGTCAGCGGTCGGCCCGTCGGTCGGGCAGCGGGTCGGCCCGTCGGTCCCTCAGCCGGTTGTCCCGTCGGCCCGTCGGCCCGTCGGCCCGTCGGCCCGTCGGCCCGTCGTCCGGTCGGGCTGGCAGCCCGTCAGTTCGTCACCGGTCGGCCCGTATACCGGTCATCCGGACGGTCCCTCAACTCCTCGGCCCCTCAGCATGGTGGGCCCTCGGCCCCGGCGGGCCCTCGGTCGGCGGTTGGCGGGCTCAGCCGGACGTCAGGCGTGTCGGGGCGAGGCCGGCCAGGAGGGTGGTGAGGGCTGTGTCGATGGTGGCGCCCAGGTACCAGTCGCCGGTGTGGTCGAGGGCGTAGACGCGGCCCTCGGTGTCGATGGCGATGAGGGCTCGGGTGGTGGTCTCGTGGCCGAGGGGGCAGACCTCGGTGTCGAGGGCGCGGCCGAGGTCGCCGAGGGTGCGGGCCATGTGGAGGCCGTGCAGCGGGTCGAGGTGGAGGTCGGCGGGGGCGAGCTGGCGCCCGGGGCCCTGGGCGGTGAGGCGCAGGCCGCCGAATTCGGCCCAGGCCTCGACCGCCGCCGGGAAGACGGCGTGGCGGTGGCCGGCCGGGGAGGTGTGCTCGCGGAGGGTGTCGGCCCAGATTTCCGCCTGCTTTATGTCCCAGCGGCCCGGCTGCCACCCGGCGGCGCGCAGGGCGGCGTCGACGGGTACGGAGAAGCGCGTGGAGGTGCGGTCGGTGTGCATCTGCCCTTTGTTCGTCGGGGGTTCGTGTGCGGTTTGAACTGTGGTCGGGAGTGTGGCCGGGAGTACGGCCGGGACATCGGCGTACCAGGTGGGTCCGTGTTTCCGGGGCGGTTTCCTGGTTTCTGACGCGATCTTCCCGGGACGGGGTTCCCGTCAGTTGCCCTGTGTCGGGTCCACGATGCGGACGCCGAAGTGGGCGCTGAGGGCGGTGCAGGAGCGGCAGGGGGTGGCGAAGCCGCCGTGGAGAGGGTCGCCGTCCTCGCGGATGTGGCGGGTGGTGAGTTTGGCCTGCTTGAGGGCCTTGCGGGCCTCGCCGTTGGTCATGGGTCTGCGGGCGGCGCGCTTGCTGCGGGCGGCGTCGGCGCTGGTGATGTGGCGGGAGATGAGGATGGCCTCCGCGCAGCGGCCGGTGAAGCGGTCGCGCCGGTCGGTGGCGAGGGAGTCGAGGAACTCCTGCACCAGGGGGTGCAGCGGCGGGGCATGGTCGCCGCGGGCGGCGGTGCCGGTGAGGGTCTCGCCGCGTACGGAGAGGGCGGCGGCCACGGTCGGCAGGATGCCGTCGCGGCGGTGGAGGAGGGCGGGAGTGTGTGGCTGTTCGGCCGTGCTCCAGCCGATGCGAGGGTCGCCCGAAGGTCCCGCCTGCGTCGCGCTCATGGTCCTCATCCCCTCCTGTTACATCCCCCGTCAGCGGACACAGAGTGCCAAACGGCGTGGCGGGTGCGGAAGCTGGGGCAGTGCGACACGCCCGGGCTTCGGCGTTGCGTAAGGGTGGTGTGACGGCTGGTCACGGAAGCGGAGGCCCGGTGACCGGTGTCGTCGTACCGCATAGGCTGTCGACAACCGCGACCCGTACGGGTCCCGTGTTCGAGGGTAGATCGAGAGCAGGCCGAGGCAAGATCGAGGGCTGGTCGCGAGCCGATCGGGCAGGGGCGCAGGGCGGGTCGGGGAGTCGGAACGGGCCCGTCGCGGGTCTTTTCGCAGCCAGCCAGAACAGGTCACACAGAACGCCGCAGGGGGCTACCGCCATGACGACAGGTCGGCTCGGGCAGCAAGCCGCGCCGCCGAACGCGGCCTACGCCGGGCAGGTCGTGCAGTTTCCGGACCCGGTCCGGGCCGCGCGTCATCCGAGGGGTGTCCGTGTTGACGCACACGGCTATCCGGACTTCTCGCCCTATGCGCGTGCCGCGGCGGAGATCGCCGATCCTCCGGAGGGGTTCGGGGTCGATGAACTGCGGTTGACGGACTACGTGTCCGCGAACGCGGCGCTGGCGGCGACGGGGCACGAGCTGTGGGACACGATCCCGCCGGTGGCGACCCCGCACGGCTGGACGTGGCATCACGTACCGGGTGGCCGGCGGCTGGAGTTGGTGCCGGTCGAGGTGAAGGCGCTGCTGCGGCATCACGGGGGCGTGGCGACGGCGCGCGTGGACCAGCACAAGCGGGGCACGCGGCCGTTGCAGGAGACCCGGCCCGCGCACTTCGGGCTGCCGAAGTCGTCGGCGGTGGCGGTGACCGAGGCGCAGGTGCAGGGTGTCGAGGAGGATCTCGGCTACCGGCTGCCGGGCGCGTACCGGTCGTTCCTGAAGGCGGCCGGGGGCTGCGCTCCGGTGGGGGCGGCGCTCGACGCGGAGTTGGGGCTGTTGGTGGACCAGCCGTTCTTCACGGTGCGGGACGAGGCCGCCGTCAACGACCTGGTGTACGTCAACAAGTGTCTGCGCGACCATCTCACCAAGGACTACCTGGGGGTGGCGTTCGCGCAGGGCGGGCTGCTCGCGGTGAAGGTGAAGGGCGACCGGATCGGGTCGGTCTGGTTCTGCGCCTACGACGACGCCCGTGACGTCGATCCGACGTGGCCGCCGGCCGAGCGGGTGGAGCGGCTGCTGCTCCCCGCCGGTGAGGACTTCGACGTGTTCCTGTCCCGGCTCGCGGGCAATCCGCCGGAACTGGAGACGGTGGCCAACCTGATGGTGGACGGTGGCTTCGCACGTGCCGTGCCGGTCGCCGCGGGCGCCGCGGCGTCTTCGGTGGGGGAGTGAGTTTTCGATGGTGACGTTCGCTCAGGCGCAGGAGCGCGCCGAGGAGTGGATCAACGGCGACCTGCCGGCCTACCAGCACCGTGAGGTGCGGGTGCGGGAGTTCGACCTCGGGTTCGTGGTGTGGGCCGAGGACCGGGCGGACGGCCCGCGGTCCGACGGTGGCGCGCAGCGGCTGGTCATCGCCCGGGACAGCGGGGAGGCCACGCTGTGGCCGTCGCTGCCGGTGGGTGAGGTGATCCGCCGCTTCGAGGAGGAGTACGGCCGTACGGACGCGGCTCCGGCTGCCGCGCCGGCGGCTCCGGCGCGGGTGGATCTCAACCAGACGTCGTTCCTGCTGACTCCGCCGGAGTGGTTGCAGGACGCGGCGGACAAGCTGGGTATTCCGGACCACCGGCCGGGACGGGGGGCCGGGGCCTCCGACGGCGCCGGGTCCCGTCCGGCGGCCGCCGCGGACTCCGCGGGCGCCAACGGGGTGTCCGGGGGCGGCGGTTCGATGCCCGAGACGCTGCCGGGGCCGGTGGGGCAGTCGCCGTCGGCCGGGCGTGGGGTGCCCGCCGCGCCGGCCGATGCCACGCCGTGGCCCGCCGCCGCGTCGGTGGACGACGAGGTGCGCGACGCGGTGCCGCCGAGGGACGCCGAGCCGCGGGACGCGGTGCCCGGGGTGCCCGCGGGGGCGACTCCGTGGGCCGGGACGGACACCAACGCCGAGGCCGAGGACGACCGTTCGGTGCCCCTGCCGGATACCGTCTTCGCGCCGCAGCTGTCCGAGGTGAACGACGCGAACGACGCCCCGGTCGCGCCCAGCGCGCCGCCGGAGGCCAAGACCGCGCTGATGTCCGGGGGCAGCCGGCTGCCGCGTACGACGGTGGCGCCGGCCGTGGGTGGCCCGGGCCCCGACCAGGGCGCGCCCGGCGGCCCTTCACAACCGCAACAGCAACCGCCGACGGGTCCGGGGACTCCGCCGCCGGGTGCGCCGCCGAGCGCGCCGTCGTACGGGTACCCGCAGGGGCCCGGTGGCGCGCAGGGTCCGGGGACTCCGCCGCCGGGTGGGTCTTCGTACGGCTATCCGCAGGGGCCCGGTGGCCCTGGTACGCCGCCGCCCGGCCGTTCGCTGGCGGCCAACGCCGGTGACATCGCCGACGCCGCCACGAGCAAGGCGGCGCCGCCTCCGCGCCGGGGCGGCCGGAGCGGTGGTCCGGGCACGCCTCCGCCGCCTGCCCCGCCCGGCACCCCAGGGGCCCCGGGCGCGCGTCCGGGCGCCATGCCTCCGCCGCCCTCCGGGCCCGGGGCTCCGGGCACTCCGGCGGGCGGGTACGTCCCGACGCAACTGGTCTCCTCCCTCGGCCCGGACGGTCCCGAGGGCGGCGCTCCGGGTCAGCCTGGTGGACCCGGGGGCCCCGGCGGTCCCGGTTCGCCTGGGGCTCCCGGTCAGCCGGGTGGTCCCGGTGCGCCCGGTGCTCCTGGCGCCCCCGGTGCGCCGAATCCGCCCGGGAGTACGCCTCCGGGTGGCATGCACCACGCGGCGACGATGCTGGCCGGCCCCGCCGTGGGCGGCCCGGGCGCGCCGCAGCCGCCGGGGCCTCCCGGGGCTCCTGGCCGGCCCGGGCAGCCGGGCCCTCCCGGCGCCCCTGGCATGCCCGGCGCCCCCGGTCAGCCGGGCGGTCCTGGCGCGCCGGGTGCGCCCGGTGCCCCTGGTGCGCCGAATGCGCCCGGCGGTACGCCTGCCGGTGGCGTGCACCACGCGGCGACGATGCTGGCCGGGCCCGCCGTGGGCGGTCCGGGTGCGCCCGGGGCTCCCGGGCAGCCGCCGGGCGCCCCCGGACCCGTGCACCACGCCGAGACGATGCTCGCCGGGCCGCCGCTCGGTGGTCCCGGTGGCCCCGGTGTCCCGCAGCCGCCCGGTCCGCCCGGGATGCCGCCGGGGGCCCCGCAGGGGATGCCCGGTCAGCCGGGTCCGCCCGGGCCGGTCCCCGGTCCGCCGGGGCAGCCGATGGGCGCTCCGCCGGCGTACGGCTATCCGCAGCCGCCCGCCGGGCAGCCGACCGTAGGACCCGGCTATCAGGCCGTCCTGCGGTTCCGGGCGCCGGACGGCTCCGAGCAGCAGGTGATCCGGCGTTCGGCGCCGGGTACGCCGCACCCGGAGTGGCAGATCTTCCATGAGCTGCGCGGGATGAACATCCCGCCGGAGGCCGTGCTGGAGCTGCACACGGAGCTGGAGTCGTGCGAGCTGCCGGGGGCCTACTGCGCGCGGATGATCCGTGAGCAGTGGCCGAACGCGCGCATCACGTCGATCGCCCCGTACGGCAAGGACCATGCCAGCCGGCAGCAGGGCATGGCTCAACTCCTCGCGCACCAGGGCGAGTTGCACCAGGTCGCGGACGGTCCTGCGCGGCCCGCGCCGGTGCGGGCGCCGTTGCCGCCGGTGCCGCCGGCGCCGCCGGTCCCGCCGGAGGCGATCGGGCAGGAGCTGGCGGCCGTGTTCGGACCGGGGGTGTTCCGGTTCGACCAGCAGGCGGTGTCGCGGCAGGGTGTCCCGCCGATCGTGGCGCACACGCTCGTCGTGGCCGGACTGCCCGTCGACATGGGCCCGTTCTTCTGGGCGCAGGCCCAGCCGGGCCGCCCGGTGCCGACGCTGGCGGAGCTCGCGCAGGAGCGCGGGGTGCAGCCGGCGGCCGACGCGGGCTCGTACCTGGTGATGGGCAGCGACTTCGGCAAGGCGCTGTGTGTGCAGTACGGCACGGCGAACATCGTGGCGGTGCCGGTGGAGGCGGGGCCGGGCGGTGCGCCCGTACCGCCGCAGTTCGTGAACACGGGCCTGCCCGAGTTCGCGCGCTGCCTCGCCCTGCTCGGCCGGATGTGGCGTCTTCGCTTCGGCCTGAACCAGGAGCAGGCGGGCCGCTGGACCGTCGACTTCCAGGCCCAGCTCGCCGCCCTCGACCCGGCGGCGCTCGCCTCGCCGGAGAGCTGGTGGTCGGTGCTGCTGGAGCAGATGTGGGACGGGTTGCTGTGATCCGTCGCGGCTGACGGCCGCCCCACACAGGTCGGGCGGCCGACGGCTCGCCTCCCGCTTGTCGCGACGGCTCGTCCCCGCCTGTCGCCCCGTGTGTCGCCAGGGCCCGGCCCGGTCTCGTACGACCGGCCGGGCCCTTCCGCGTGCCCCGCGCCTCCTCCCGCCGCCTCTTCCCGTGCCCCTTGCACGGAGTGTCGCGTTATGAACACTTCCGTCCGATCCATCAGGATGTGCGCGAAATCATCATTTCGTGTGCGTCCGGCGGAGAGGGCCCAGCATGAGCAGCGCACCGACGGCACCCCATGGCTTCGACTTCGATGTCGTACGGCGGGGATACCGCCCCGACCAGGTCGACGCCTGCGCGGCGGCCCTGTGGCGGGACCGGGACGCGGCGTGGGAGCGGGCCGCCCGGCTGACCGTGCTGGCCCGGGAGATGGGCACGGAACTCGACCGGCTGCGCGAGACGGTCGCCGGGCTGACCCCGCAGACCTACGAGGCGCTCGGCGGGCGCGCACGGGAACTGTACGAACTCGGCGTCGCGGCGGCCGAGGCGGTCCGCCAGGGCGGGCGCGACGAGGCCCGGCGGATCGTCACCGAGGCGGAGGAGGCCGGGGCACGGCTGCGGGGGGCGGCGCAGGCGTACGCCGACGAGGTGCGCGGCGAGGCCGAGGAACGGGCCAAGAACCGCTTGCTGGCCGCCCAGGCCGAGGCCGACGACCTGCGGATCACGGCCCGGCGCTGGGTGAAGGAGGGGCGCGGCGAGGCCCTGGCCGCGCTGCGGGAGATGCGGGAGCGGACCGACGGGATGCTCGCCGAACTCGACAGGGAGTTCGACGACCGGGTGGCCGGCATCGAGCGGGAGATCGCCGAACGCGAGGCCGTCTTCGACGCCCGGCACGCCGAACGGGTCGCCCGCGCCGAGGCGGAGCTTCACGCCGCCGAGCGTGCCCTCGCCGACGCCAGGGCCGCCGCCGCGCAGCTGCAGGAGGATGCCGAGGACCGCGCCGCCGAGGCGATCGCGGAGGCCCGGCGCCGGGAGGAGTGGGCGGCCAGGGAGACGGAGAGGGTGCTGCGGGAACACGGGGAGCGATGGGACGAGGTGCAGGGACAGATGGACAACGTACGCAGCAGCCTCGCCGCGTTGACCGGCCATGCCCCGGAGGAGCCGACGCCGCGGCAGTGACGGCCCTTCCCCGGCGGAGCGGGAGCGCGACGCCGGCGCGCGCCCGTCACTCGTTCCGACGCGCCGCCCCCGCCAGGATCCAGCCCTCCACCGCCTCGTACTGCCTGCGTTGTTCCTCCGCCTTGGTGCGGCCAGAGAGCGTCGTGCCCAGCCAGCCGAAGGCGAAGCCCAGGGGGATGGAGAGCAGGCCTGTGGTGGTGAAGGGGAACCAGTTGAAGTCGGCGTCCGGGAAGGCGGAGTGGGGGGAGCCGGAGACGAGGTTGGTGCCGGTCATGAGGACGAGGACGGAGAGGGTGCCGCCGATGAGGGTGCACATCAGGCCGGTGCGGGTGTAGCGGCGCCAGAAGAGGCCGTAGACCAGGGCGGGGGCGATGGCGGAGGCGCCGAGGCAGAAGGAGAGGGTGACCAGGGGCTGCAGGCTGCGGTGCTGGACCAGTGTGGCGAGGACGATCGCGGTGACGCCGACCGCGCCCGCGGAGAGCCTGGCGATGGTCATCTCGCGGCGGGGGGTGAGGGGTGTGGTGGCGAGGGCCGCGAAGACGTCGTGGGCCAGGGAGTTCGCGCAGGCCAGGATCATGCTGGCCACGGAGGCGAGCAGGGTCAGGAAGACCGCCGTCGTGACCGTGGTGAACAGCAGGGTCTCCGCCGTGGACACCTCCGCGCCGAACGCGGCCATCGAGCCCAGCAGATAGGCCGTGTTGCCCTGGGGGTCGGCCGCGGCGATCACCTCGCGGCCGACCAGGGCCGTCGCGCCGAAGCCGATCACCGAGATGACCAGCACGAAGAGGGCGACCGAGGGGACCGCCCAGGACATCGAACGGCGGACCTGACGGGCACTGCTCGCCGTGTACATGCGCATGGTGACGTGAGGGAGGCAGGCGCCGCCGAGGACGACCGTCAACTGCGCGGTGATCATGTCGAGTTCGGGGTGCGGGCCGCCCGCGAACTGCAGCCCCGAGTGGAGGTATCCGGTGCCGATGCCGCTCTTGTCGGCCGCCGCGCCGAGCAGCAGGCCGGGGTCCCAGTCGAACTTGTGCAGGATCAGTACGGCGACAAGTCCGCCGGAGCCGAGCAGCATCACGATCTTGACGATCTGGACGAGGGCGGTGCCCTTCATCCCGCCGATCGCCGCGTAGCCGATCATCAGTGCGCCGACGATCACCACGACACCGGTTTTGAGGCTGTCGCTGGAGAATCCGAGGAGGAACGCCAACAGATCGCCCGTGCCCGCCAGTTGGACCAGCATCATCGGCATCAGCGCGGCGATCGTGACCACGCAGGCGGTGACGCGGACGCACCGGCCGGGCATCCGCCGCGCCAGCGCGTCGCCCATGGTGAAACGGCCCGCGTTCCGCAGGGGTTCGGCCAGCAGGAACATCAGCAGCATCAGGGACAGGGCCGTGCTGAGCGCGAGGACGACACCGTCGTAGCCGAAGAGGGCGATCACTCCGCCCGTGCCCAGCACCGTCGCCGCCGAGATGTAGTCGCCCGCGATGGCGAGGCCGTTGCGCACGGGGGAGAGCGAGCTGTAGCCGGTGTAGAACTCGTCGAGGTCGTCGCGGTCCGGGCCCGTCATCACGCACAGCAGCAGCGTGATCGTGGCGATCGCCGTGAACCCGACGAGCGACATGGTCTGGGCGGATCCGCCGAACTCGGCGAGACCGCCGGCGCCGATGACCGAGGAGCCGGCGGGGTTCATCGGCCGGCCCCCTGCCGCGCGTCACGCCTCACGCCACGTCTTGCGTCATGTGCCGCGTCATGCCTCGCCTCCCGTCGCGCGTCCACCGCCGCCAGGCCGCGTATGCGGTCGGCCAGCGGGTCGACCCGGCGGCGCGCGGTGTGCTCGTACAGCCAGATCGCCAGACAGGTCACCGGGATCTGCGCCAGCCCCAGCAACAGTCCCGTCGACAGTCCGCCGGAGACCGTGCCCCGCATGAACGACGGGGCGAACGCCGACAGGACGAGGAACAGCACGAAGTAGCCGAGCGCGGTCAGCGTCGCCACCCGCCGCTGCCACCGGTACGCGCTCCGCAGCACCCGCAGGTCGCTGTGGTGGCCGAGAGGGGAGTGGCGGGGGGCCGGCTTCGGCGCCGGGGCCGGGACCGGTTCCTGGGGTGTCCAGGGGTAGGTGAGGTACGAGGGGGACGAGGTGTGCGGTGGGTACGGCGGCTGGTGCGGGGGTGACGAGAAGGCGTCGGTCATCCCTTGATCTCCTTGCGCGGCTCGGGTCCGTGTGGACCGCAGGGAGTGGGGGGTGGGCGGGCGCGACGCTACTCGTGGGTGCGGAGGTGCGCGGGCTTTTCGACAAACTGAGCGGTCGGTATGCGCTTACTTGACGAATCTCGGGCTGACCTGGGGTGTTACCGGGATTAACTCAGGTTTTTCGCAGCGACTCCTGGGGCACCGGTCGTCCGCGACTCGGCTGACCTACAGTCCGCGACTTGGCTGACCTCGGTCCGCGACTTGGCTGACCTCGGTCCGCGACTTGGCTGACCTCGGTCCGCGACTCGGCCGACCTCAGCCCTTCACGCGGCCGGCCTCAGTCCTTGAGGACCGGAAACCTGCGCGGCGCCACCACCAGCAGCACCAGGAACGCCACCGCCGCCGCGCACGCCGCGCCCAGATACACGGCGTCGACCGCGTCCGCGACGGCCCGGCGGACCGGCTCGGCGGTCGTGTCGGCGTCGAGGGAGTGTGTGACGGCGTCCAGGTCTCCCGCGCCGCCGCCCAGCCGGGACGCCAGCACCCCGTTCGCCACCGCGCCGAACACCGCCGCGCCCAGGGTCTGACCCGTCTGGCGGCAGAAGAGGATCGACGCGGTGGCGGTGCCCCGCTCCTCCCACTCCACCGTCGACTGGACGCCCACGATCAGGGGGAGTTGGAACAGGCCCAGCGCGGCGCCCAGCAGGAGCATGAGCAGGGTCGGTTGCCAGGCCTCGCCCGGGTAGGGGAGGAACGGGAAGGCGAAGAGGAGGGCCGCCGCTGCCGCCATGCCCAGCAGGGCCGTGTCGCGGAAGCCGATGCGGCGGTAGACGTGCTGGCTGAGGGCCGCCGACACCGGCCAGCTCAGCGTCCAGACGGAGACGACGAAACCGGCGGCCACCGGTGCCAGGCCGAGCACCGACTGCGCGTAGGTCGCGAGGAAGACCGTCGGCGCCACCATCAGCAGGCCCAGCGCGCCGAGCGACAGGTTCACCGCCGCGATCGTGCGGCGGCGCCACACCCAGCCGGGAATGATCGGCTCGGCGGCGCGGCGTTCGATCAGCACCAGCGCCGCGATCAGGGCGACTCCCGTGCCCAGCAGGGTCAGTGAGGGCCAGGAGAGCCAGTCCCAGGCCACCCCGCCCTGCACCAGCGCCGTCAACAGGGCGCCTCCGCAGGCGAAGACCGTCAGCGCGCCGGCCCAGTCGATGCGCGGCCGGCTCGTCGACTCCCGCCGGGGCTCGTGCAGATGACGGACCAGCAGCCACAGCGCCGCCGCGCCCAGCGGGAGGTTGATGAGGAAGATCCAGCGCCAGTCCGCGTAGGCGGCGAGGACTCCGCCCACCCCGGGGCCCGCCACCGCCGACACCGCCCACACCGTGGACAGCTTGGACTGGATCTTCGGGCGCTCCTCCAGGGGGTACAGGTCGGCCGCCAGCGTCTGCACCGTGCCCTGCAGGGCCCCGCCGCCCAGGCCTTGCACGATCCGGAAGGCGATCAGGGACGCCATGTTCCAGGCCAGCGCGCACAGCAGCGAGCCCAGCAGGAACAGGACCGCGCCGACGATCAGTACCGGCTTGCGGCCGAAGGTGTCCGAGAGCTTGCCGTAGACGGGGAGGGTGACGGTGACGGCCAGCAGGTAGCCCGAGAACAGCCAGGAGAAGACGGAGAAGCCGCCGAGGTCGGCGACGATCTGCGGTACGGCGGTCGAGACGATCGTGGAGTCCAGCGCGGCCAGGCCCATCGACAGCATGAGGGCGGCGGTCACGGCTCTTCGTCTGCCGGTTCCGGTGTGCTGTGCCGAGTCGCGTACCGCGGGTCGCGTGTCGCCCACCGGATTCCTTCCCCCTGCATCTATCTGCCGGAGACCAGCTTCCCACTTGACCCTCACGCCACGGCAGGGTGCAACCTGGCTGCGCCGGAAGGAGGAGGCCAACCCTGAAGCGGCCTCCTCTCGGCGGGCGAGATCCCCTAGGGGTGCCTCCGTACTACGGCTGGGGGCGGGTTGGTACCGCCGGAGGACGAGAGTGGCTACCTCCCGTCCTTAACCTGGCTTTACGCCGCTGGGGGGCGGTGGACCGGAGCGGTGGGGGTGGGGTTTTCCCCAGCAGAAGACTGCGCTGGGCACCAGCGCGCCGGCCCCCCTCCGGGGGCCAGACTCATCGACACAGCACCTCGTACGAACCGGCACCTCGCCTCGTACGACTCATTCGCTGCCCGACTTAGGAGACATACCGTGACATCGGCTGTGACCATCACCAGGCACGGGGGTACTGGAGGGACTACGGCCGTTGCCGCGCGGGCGCGGCAGGTCGTGAAGGCGTACGGGTCCGGGGAGACCCGTGTCGTCGCCCTCGACCATGTGGACGTGGACATCGCGCGGGGACAGTTCACCGCGATCATGGGTCCCTCGGGGTCCGGAAAGTCCACCCTCATGCACTGCCTCGCCGGGCTCGACAACGTGACGTCGGGTCAGATCTTCCTCGACGACACCGAGATCACCGGGCTGAAGGACAAGAAGCTCACGCAGCTGCGCCGGGACCGGATCGGGTTCATCTTCCAGGCGTTCAACCTGCTGCCGACGCTGAACGCGATAGAGAACATCACGCTCCCGATGGACATCGCGGGGCGTAAGCCGGACAAGGAGTGGCTGGGCCGGGTCGTCGACACCGTCGGCCTGAGCGACCGGCTCAAGCACCGGCCCACCCAGCTCTCCGGCGGTCAGCAGCAGCGTGTCGCCGTCGCCCGGGCGCTGGCCGCGCGGCCGGAGATCATCTTCGGTGACGAACCGACCGGCAACCTGGACTCCCGGGCCGGCGCCGAGGTGCTCGGCTTCCTGCGCACGTCGGTCGACGAGCTCGGCCAGACCATCGTGATGGTCACGCACGACCCGGTGGCCGCCTCGTACGCGGACCGTGTGCTGTACCTGGCCGACGGCCGCATCGTCGACGAGATGTACCGGCCGACCGCCGAGGCCGTCCTCGACCGGATGAAGGACTTCGACGCCCGGGGGCGTACGTCATGAGCGTCATGAAGACCTCGATGCGCAACTTCTTCGCGCACAAGGGACGAATGGCCCTCTCGGCCATCGCGGTCATGCTGTCGGTGGCGTTCGTGACGGGCACCCTCGTTTTCACCGACACGATGGGGACGACGTTCGACAAGCTGTTCGCGGCCACCGCCTCCGACGTCACCGTCAGCGCCAAGGGCGCCTCGGACAGCGGTGAGACCCAGTCCGACAACGGCAAGCCGCCGGTCATGCCGGCGTCCGTCCTCGACAAGGTGGGCGGCGCGGACGGCGTGAAGTCGGCCGAGGGCACCGTCTTCTCCACCTCGGTGACGGTCGTCGACGCCGACAAGGACAACCTCTCGCCCACCAGCGGCGCCCCGACGATCGTCGGCAACTGGAACGCCAACGACGCCCGCACGATGAAGATCTCGTCCGGCAACGCGCCGCGCGGCCCCGACCAGATCGTCGTCGACGCGGACACCGCCGACAAGCACGACCTGAAGCTCGGCGACGAGATCGGTGTGATCAGCGCCGTCGGCACACACCGGGCGAAGGTCTCCGGCATCGCCGAGTTCCAGATCACCAACCCCGGCGCGGCGATCTTCTACCTCGACACCGCCACCGCCCAGAAGACCCTCGTCGGCGAGAGCGGCGTGTACACCAACGTCAACATCACCGCCGCCGCCGGCTTCACGGACGCGCAGGTGAAGAAGAACGTCCTCGCCCAACTGGGCACCGGCTACCAGGTGCAGACCGCCAAGGAGGTCGCGGACGCGGGCGCCAAGGACGTCGGCGAGTTCATGGGCGTCATGAAGTACGCCATGCTCGGCTTCGCCGGGATCGCCTTCCTCGTCGGCATCTTCCTGATCATCAACACCTTCTCCATGCTGGTCGCCCAGCGGACCCGCGAGATCGGCCTGATGCGCGCCATCGGCTCCAGCCGCGGCCAGGTCAACCGGTCGGTCCTCGTCGAGGCACTGCTCCTCGGTGTCTTCGGCTCGGTCCTCGGCGTCGCCAGCGGCGTGGGCCTCGCCATCGGCCTGATGAAGCTGATGAGCGCCACCGGCATGAACCTGTCCACCGACGACCTCACCGTCGCCTGGACGACCCCGGCGGTCGGCCTGCTCCTCGGCATCGTCGTCACCGTCCTCGCCGCGTACATGCCCGCCCGGCGCGCCGGCAAGGTCTCCCCGATGGCCGCCCTGCGTGACGTCGGCGCCCCGCTGGACGTCAAGGCCGGAGTCGTACGGGCCGTGATCGGCCTGCTCCTGACCGGTGCCGGCGGCTACTGCCTGTACCTGACGTCCGCGGCCGAGAAGGCGAGCGAGGGCTCGATGTGGCTGGGCGTCGGTATCGTCCTGTCCCTCATCGGCTTCGTCGTCATCGGCCCGCTGCTCGCCGGCGCCGTGGTGCGGGTGCTGGGCACGGTCGTCCTGCGGGCCTTCGGACCCGTGGGCCGCATGGCCGAGCGCAACGCGCTGCGCAACCCGCGCCGTACGGGGGCCACCGGCGCCGCGCTGATGATCGGCCTCGCCCTGGTCGCCTGTCTGTCGGTCGTCGGCTCCTCCATGGTCGCCTCGGCCACGGAGGAGCTGGACAAGACGGTCGGCACGGACTTCATCATCCAGTCCGACACCGGCCAGCTGATCACCCCGCAGGCGGTCGAGGCCGCGCGCTCCGCCGAGGGCGTCGACCGCCTCACCGAGTACAAGTGGACCCAGGCCGACTTCACCACGCCCGACGGCAAGACGCTCAAGGACACGGCCATCACGGCCGCCGACCCGAGCTACGCCACCGACCTCGCCACCAAGACCGTCGAGGGCAAGCTGGCCGACGCCTACAAGCCCGACTCGATGTCCGTCCACGAGGAGTTCGCCAAGGACCACGGCGTCGAACTCGGCTCCAGGATCTCCGTCGCCTTCAAGGACGGCTCCACGGCCCAGCTCACCGTCCGCGCGATCACCAGCAGCGACACCGTCATCGACGCCGGAGCCATGTACACGGCCATCGACACGATGGCCAAGTACGTCCCCGCCGACAAGATGCCCCTCGACCAGCTCCTCTTCGCCTCGGCGAAGGACGGCCAGGAGGCGGCCGCGTACAAGTCCCTCAAGGGCGCGCTGCACGACTACCCGCAGTACGAGGTCCGCGACCAGACCGACTACAAGGAAGCGCTCAAGGCCCAGATCGACCAGCTCCTCAACATGATCTACGGCCTGCTCGCCCTCGCGATCATCGTCGCGATCCTTGGCGTCGTGAACACCCTGGCGCTGTCGGTCGTCGAGCGGACCAGGGAGATCGGCCTGATGCGCGCCATCGGCCTCTCCCGCCGCCAGCTGCGCCGCATGATCCGTCTGGAGTCGGTCGTCATCGCCCTGTTCGGCGCGCTGCTGGGCCTCGGCCTGGGCATGGGCTGGGGCGCCGCCGCCCAGCAGCTCCTCGCCCTGGAGGGCCTGAAGGTCCTCGAGATCCCGTGGCCGACGATCACCGCGGTCTTCGTCGGCTCGGCCTTCGTGGGCCTGTTCGCGGCGCTGGTGCCGGCGTTCAGGGCGGGCCGCATGAACGTACTGAACGCCATCGCGACCGAGTAGCCACCGGGCACGGGGACACGGGGGACACGGGGGAAACCGGGGGAGAGCCCGGCGCCGGGAAGCGGATGCTTCCGGGTGCCGGGCTCCACCGCTGTCAGGACGTACGCTTCAGCAGCACATACCCCTGGATGACACCTTGCAGCGCGTACTCGTCGCGCGGATGCAGCTGACGGGCGTACCCGGGGACGTCCTTCACCCAGCCCGAGGCGTTGTTGAAGACGATGTAGTCGGGCGCGAGCCCCTTCGTCCGGCCGATCCAGAAGACACGGCAGCGTGAGGTCAGCCGGCTGATGGGGCCGACGTTGGACTCGACGGTGGCCCCGTCCGGGATGGTGTCCAGCAGCCTCTCGACGGCCCGGACACGGTCCGGGACGCGGTAGGCGTCGGCCTCGGTCAGGGTGCCGAGGGGCAGCGCCGTCGTCAGCGCGAGCGCCGCCGCGAGGACGGCGGTGGGCAGATGGACGGCGTACGAGCGCAGCCACGGGCGGGGGCTCTGGCGGGCGGCGGTCAGCGCGTCGACGAGCGCGAGGGTGATGATCGGCATCAGCACGGCGCTGTAGTGCCAGTCCGTGCCCCAGTAGTGGTCGTCGGCGGAGACGAACCGCCAGCCCAGGGTGGGCAGGACGGCGAGCACGATCGGGGAGCGCAGGGCGAGCAGTCCGCTGGTCGGGATCAGCAGCCAGAGGACGGTACGGATCTTGACGTCCGCGCCGGTCAGGGGCCCGGTGCCGCCGACCTTGGACAGGTAGTCGGAGGCGCCGCCCGTGTTGAAGGCTGGGATGATCATGGTGAAGGTGACCAGCGTGGCGACCGCGCCGAACGACGCGACCGCGACGGCGTACGGCACCGCCCGCGACGCACCGTGCCGCCGGGCCCGTACCGCGACGACCACGGCGATGACCGCCAGCGTCAGCCCCTGGTCCTCCTTGACCACCACCAGCGGCAGCGCCCATAGCAGGGCCGCGCGCCACCGGTGCCGCAGCAGCGCCTCCAGCGAGAACGCGATCAGCGGAACCGCGAAACAGATCTCGTGGAAGTCGAAGTTCACGGCCCTCTGCATCCCCCACGACAGCCCGTACGCCACCCCGAGCGCGAGCCCTCGCGCGCGCCCCAGCAGCCGCATCGCCACCCGCGTCACCGGCACGGCCGACAGCGCGAACAACGCGGCCTGGACGACCAGCAGCGTCACCGGGGACGGAAACACCCGGTAGAACGGCGCGAGCAGCATGGTGACCGGGCTGAAGTGATCCCCGAGCACGTTGTACCCGGGCCCCTTCAGCTCGACGATCGGCGCCTGGAAGTGCGCGTACGCCCGCACCGCCTGCTCGTAGATGCCCAGGTCGTACGAACGGGTGCCCATCCGCCGGTACCGCCCGACCGACACCGCCGCGTACGCCACGAACAGCACGACCGCGAGCACGTACGGCTCGCGTCCCGTGAGAGAGAGCCGCCGGCCGGGGCGAGCGGGCGAGCCCGCAGCCACGACCGGCGCGGGTATGAGCGCCGGCGCCGACGGTTGCGTGGACGGGGCGCTCGGGACCATGGGGGCTCACGTTCGGGTGGGGGCGGGGATGACGGGCGTGCCACAAGAGACTAGGCGCCCTGAGAAGCAGGAGGCGGAGCCCCTGCTTCTCAGGGGCGCGGGGAACTGCGCGAGCAACCCCCACCGGACCCGCGCCGGGGGGTCGAAGGGGCGCAGCCGCTTCTGGATGGGACGGGTAGGGGCGGCGGGGGCGAGACAAAACCGGTCCACAGCCCTCGCACCGCGCGTCGTACCCTGGACACCCCGGCCCCGTCACACGAGTCCGGGCGTTCGTGTTGCCCCGCCGTACCTCCCTCCCTGCCCACCCCCCTTGCCCACCCCGGACGGGAACCGCCCTTCATGAGCCTCCACGGTCTGCTAGACGCCGTAGTCAAGGACGCCCCCCTCGCGGAAGCGATCAGGACGGCAGCCGACGGCCACCGCACCCACCTCGACCTGGTGGGCCCCCCGGCCGCCCGCCCCTTCACGGTGGCCGCCCTCGCCCGTGACGCCGGCCGCCCCGTACTCGCCGTGACGGCGACGGGCCGCGAGGCCGAGGACCTGGCGGCGGCCCTGCGCTCGCTGCTCCCCCCGGACGGCGTCGTGGAGTACCCGGCGTGGGAGACGCTCCCGCACGAGCGGCTCAGCCCGCGCAGCGACACCGTCGGCCGCCGCCTCGCGGTTCTGCGCCGCCTGACCCACCCGACCTCCGACGACCCGGAGACCGGCCCGGTCTCGGTCGTCGTCGCCCCCATCCGTTCGGTCCTCCAGCCGCAGGTCAAGGGCCTCGGCGAGCTGGAGCCCGTGGCCCTGCGCACGGGCGGTTCGGCCGACCTCGACCGTACGGTGGAGGCGCTGGTGGCAGCGGCGTACTCCCGGGTCGAACTGGTAGAGAAGCGCGGCGAGTTCGCCGTACGCGGCGGCATCCTGGACGTCTTCCCGCCGACCGAGGAGCACCCCCTCCGAGTGGAGTTCTGGGGCGACGACGTCGAGGAGATCCGGTACTTCAAGGTCGCCGACCAGAGATCGCTGGAGGTCGCCGAGCACGGTCTGTGGGCCCCGCCCTGCCGTGAGCTGTTGTTGACGGACGAGGTCCGTGAGCGCGCGCGGGTCCTCGCCGAACGCCACCCGGAGCTGGGCGAACTGCTCAACAAGATCGCCGAGGGCATCGCCGTCGAAGGCATGGAGTCCCTCGCCCCGGTCCTCGTCGACGACATGGAACTGCTGATCGACGTCCTGCCGAAGGGCGCCATGGCGGTCGTGTGCGACCCGGAGCGCGTGCGTACGCGCGCGGCGGACCTGGTGGCGACCTCGCAGGAGTTCCTGCAGGCGTCCTGGGCGGCCACGGCCGGTGGCGGCGAGGCGCCCATCGACGTCGGCGCGGCCTCCCTGTGGTCCATCGCGGACGTCCGCGACCGGGCCCGTGAGCTGGACATGATGTGGTGGTCGGTGTCGCCGTTCGCGGCGGACGAGGAGCTCGACGCGGACACCCTCAAGCTGGGCATGCACGCGCCGGAGACGTACCGCGGTGACACGGCGAAGGCGCTGGCCGACACCAAGGGCTGGCTCGCCGACGGCTGGCGCACGGTCTTCGTGACCGAGGGCCACGGCCCCGCCGCCCGTACGGTCGAGGTCCTGGGCAGCGAGGGCATCGCGGCCCGCCTGGAAGCCGACCTCGGGCAGATCGCCCCCTCCGTCGTGCACGTGGCGTGCGGTTCGATCGACTACGGCTTCATCGACCCCGCCCTGAAGCTGGCGGTCCTCACCGAGACCGACCTCTCCGGCCAGAAGGCGGCCGGCAAGGACGGCGCCCGCATGCCCGCCCGGCGCCGCAAGACCATCGACCCGCTCACCCTCGAACCGGGCGACTACATCGTCCACGAGCAGCACGGCGTCGGCCGCTACATCGAGATGGTCCAGCGGACCGTGCAGGGCGCGACCCGCGAGTACCTGGTCGTGGAGTACGCCCCCGCCAAGCGCGGTCAGCCCGGCGACCGCCTCTACATCCCCACCGACCAGCTGGAACAGATCACCAAGTACGTCGGCGGCGAGGCCCCGACCCTGCACCGCCTCGGCGGCGCCGACTGGACGAAGACCAAGGCGCGGGCGAAGAAGGCGGTCAAGGAGATCGCCGCCGACCTCATCAAGCTGTACTCGGCCCGGATGGCGGCGCCCGGACACGCGTTCGGCGCGGACACCCCCTGGCAGCGCGAGCTGGAGGACGCCTTCCCCTACGCGGAGACGCCCGACCAGCTGACGACGATCGCCGAGGTCAAGGAGGACATGGAGAAGACGGTCCCGATGGACCGCCTGATCTGCGGCGACGTCGGCTACGGCAAGACGGAGATCGCGGTCCGGGCCGCCTTCAAGGCCGTCCAGGACGGCAAGCAGGTGGCTGTGCTGGTGCCGACGACGCTGCTGGTGCAGCAGCACTTCGGCACGTTCAGCGAGCGGTACTCGCAGTTCCCGGTGAACGTCCGGGCCCTGTCCCGCTTCCAGACGGACACCGAGGCCAAGGGCACGCTGGAGGGCCTGCGCGAGGGCGCGGTCGACATCGTCATCGGCACCCACCGCCTCTTCTCCTCCGAGACCAAGTTCAAGGACCTCGGCCTCGTCATCGTCGACGAGGAGCAGCGCTTCGGCGTCGAGCACAAGGAACAGCTGAAGAAGCTCCGCGCGAACGTGGACGTGCTGACGATGTCCGCGACACCGATCCCGAGGACGCTGGAGATGGCGGTGACCGGCATCCGCGAGATGTCGACGATCACCACCCCGCCGGAGGAGCGCCACCCGGTCCTCACCTTCGTCGGCCCGTACGAGGAGAAGCAGATCGGCGCGGCCATCCGAAGGGAACTCCTTCGAGAAGGCCAGGTCTTCTACATCCACAACCGGGTGGAGTCCATCGACCGCGCGGCGGCCCGACTGCGTGAGATCGTCCCCGAGGCGCGCATCGCGACGGCCCACGGCCAGATGTCGGAACAGGCCCTGGAGCAGGTCGTCGTCGACTTCTGGGAGAAGAAGTTCGACGTGCTCGTCTCGACGACGATCGTGGAGTCGGGCATCGACATCTCGAACGCGAACACGCTGATCGTGGAGCGGGGAGACACCTTCGGTCTCTCTCAGCTGCACCAGCTGCGCGGCCGGGTCGGCCGCGGCCGGGAGCGGGGGTACGCGTACTTCCTGTACCCGCCGGAGAAGCCGTTGACGGAGACGGCCCACGAGCGCCTGGCCACGATCGCCCAGCACACGGAGATGGGCGCGGGCATGTACGTGGCGATGAAGGACCTGGAGATCCGGGGCGCGGGCAATCTGCTGGGCGGCGAACAGTCCGGCCACATCGCGGGCGTCGGCTTCGACCTGTACGTCCGCATGGTGGGCGAGGCGGTCGCGGACTACCGGCGGCAGCTGGAGACCGGGGAGGTCGAGGAGGAGCCGCCACTCGAGGTCAAGATCGAGCTGCCGGTCGACGCGCACGTCCCGCACGACTACGCGCCCGGGGAGCGGCTGAGGCTTCAGGCCTACCGTGCGATCGCCTCCATCAACAACGAGGCCGACGTCGCTGCCGTACGCGAGGAACTCGTCGACCGCTACGGCAAGCTGCCCGAGCCCGTGGAGAACCTGCTGCTGGTGGCCGGCCTGCGGATGCTCGCCCGGGCCTGCGGGGTGGGCGAGATCGTCCTCCAGGGCACGAACATCCGCTTCGCGCCGGTGGAGTTGCGGGAGTCGCAGGAGCTGCGCCTCAAGCGGCTGTATCCGGGCACGGTCATCAAGCCCGCTGCCCACCAGGTGCTCGTCCCTCGGCCGAAGACGGCGAAGGTGGGCGGGAAGCCGTTGGTCGGGCGGGACTTGCTGGGGTGGACCGGGGAGTTCCTGGCGTCGATTCTGGGGTCTTAGCGGTTCCGGGAGGGCCGGTGTGAGGGCGTAGCCGTTCTGGGTGGTGGCGTCACGGCGTCACGGCTGTGGTGGGGGCACGGCCGCCCACTCACCACCGCAGGTACGCCCGGCGTGCACCTTGATGACCGTTGATGACGGTCGGGTGCCGGTCTGGCCGCACCGGGCGGCGGCTACCGTGTCGAGCAGGGGAGACGGGGAACCCCACGCAGGACCGCGTGAGTGCACGGACGAAGGAAGGGGTGTCGCGTGGTGCGTCTGAGGGGTGGGGTCGCCGCCGTCGCTCTGGTGCTGGTCGCCGCCACCGGTTGCGAACTGGACGCGGAGGGGTCGGGCGCCGGACCGCAGGAGAACCCCGGCGGGGGCGGCGCCGCGTTCGCCGCCGCGGAGGCGTTGACCGTCAAGGGGCGGGCGCCCAAGACCAACTACGACCGCGGCGAGTTCGGCAGCCCCTGGGCCGACACGGACTCCAACAGCTGCGGCACCCGCGACGACATACTCAAGCGCGACCTGAAGGAGGTGAAGTTCCGGGACGACGACTGCACGGTGGTCTCCGGTGTGCTCGACCCGGACCCGTACACCGGCGGGGACGTGCCGTACGTACGCGGCCGCAGCAAGATCGACGTGGATCACATCGTGGCCCTCTCCGACGCCTGGCAGAAGGGCGCCCAGCAATGGGACGACAGCAAGCGCATAGCGCTGGCCAACGACCCGCTGAACCTCCTCGCGGTCGACTCCGGCACCAACCGGAGCAAGGGTGACGGCGACACCGCCACCTGGCTCCCGCCCAACAAGGCGTACCGCTGCGCCTACGTGGCCGCGCAGGTCGCCGTGAAGACCAAGTACGGCCTGTGGGTCACCTCGGCCGAACAGTCCGCCATGAAGCGCGTTTTGACGACCTGCCCCAACCAGAAGCTCCCCACCGGCGGCAACCCGACCAAGGCCCCGGCCCGCTTCCACGCGGACTGAAGCAGCCGCGGTGCCGCCTCGCGGAAGGGCGCGTCAGCTGAAGTCCTCGTCCAGGTCGATGACCTTGCCCTTGGGCGCCTCGGCCGGGACCGGCTTGTCGTAGTCGGTGAAGGTGAGGTCGCCGGGCTCGTCGGCGGACTTGCTGACGACCCGCAGGAGGTACGGCTTGCCCTCGGTGGCCACGTACAGGGTGTAACTGTCCTTGCCGTCCTTCTCGTTGAGGACGATCGCGGGGGTGCCGGCGACCGCGGCGGTCTTGCCGCGCTCGGCGTCGGAGTTCACGTCCTCGAAGTCGGCGAGCACGGTGTCGAGGTCGCAGAAGCCCGCGATGTCCTTGGAGTCCTCGGCGGTCGCGGACGTCTTGGTCCACTTGTCGGCGAGCCACTCGACGGCCATGTCGGCCTCCTCCTTGGAGGCGTCCTTCGACTGGGCGCGCAGGAAGGCCTCGTCGTACTTCATGTAGATGGTGTCGCCGACCTTGATCAGCTCGGCCTCGCCCTCGCCGTCCATGCTCAGCGTGCCGGCGCAGTCGCCCTTCTTGTTCATGGCCATGTCCATCTGGACCGTGCCGCCGGCGGAGTCGTCCTGGACCTCGCCCTTCATCCGGAGCGAGTCGGCGTCCGAGGTGGCCTTCACGGCCTTGTCGGCGATCTCGCCGCCGGTCAGCCCGGCGAACGGGCCTTCGGGCTTGTCCTCGCCGGGGAGGCAGCCGGTGAGCGAGAAGGTGGCCGCGGCGGCGATGCAGACAGCGGCGAGTGCGGTGCGACGCATGGGAGTTCCCCCCTGGGAATCGATGGGTGAGTCGGTGAGTGAGGTGAGTGGAACGAGTGGTGTGTTTCGCGCGGGTCGGTGAGCGGCGCGCGTCAGTACGTGCGGGTGTCGAGCGGTTCGCCCGCGGAGTCGTAGACCGTGACGCGGCCCCGCTCACCGTGCTTCCAGTCGGCGAAGGCGGCGGAGATGAGCCGGGCGGGACCGAGGCCGCCGCCCGACGGCCCGCCGGTTAAGTCCGTGTGGACGTCGGCCGAGTCGGCGTCGCCCGCGGGCGGGGCGGGCCTGTGAACCTCGGTGACATGAGAGACGGCGGCTCGCTCGGCGGAGGTGCCGTGACTGTTCACAAAGGCCTTGAAGTGGTCGGCTGAACCGCTGCCACTCACGATGCTGTCACCGCTCCCGGCGTTCGCCGAGACCACACCGATGACGAGAAGTCCGACCGCCGCGTTCGTCGCGATCTGGGCTTTCATCCCCATGGCCGTGCTCCTCCCCCGGTGTGTGACAACGCAGCCGACGTGTGACCACCCGGATCGGGCGGCCGGTCGTTTGATGGGTCAATGACAGCAGATCGTGTGAACCGAGTCAACGCGGTTCACGAGATGGAGCGTGTACACGGCGTGTATGGGTAGATCTTGCGTACGTCGGTATGCTCGACGCCACACACCAGGTACAGAGGGGAGCCGGGCGCGTGCAGGGGAACGGGACAGAGGTCACCGCCGCGGACATCGCGCGGCTCGCCGGCGTGGGCCGCGCCGCCGTCAGCAACTGGCGCCGCCGCCACGCCGACTTCCCCAAACCGGTGGGCGGCACCGAGACCAGCCCGGCCTTCGCGCTCGGCGAGGTCGAGGAGTGGCTGCGCAAGCAGGGCAAGCTCGCCGAGGTGCCCCTCAAGGAGCGGGTCTGGCAACAGGTCACCGGCCACCCCGAGGGCCCCGTCACGGCCCTGGTGCACGCGGGCTGCGCCCTGCTGTACCTCCACGACCGCCCCCTGGCGTGGCTGGAGTTCAGCGCCTGCCCCGACGACGAACAGCTGGCCCGGATCCTGCCCGAGCCGCTCTGGCACGTCCTCACCCCGCGCTTCGGCCTGGTCCGCGAGCCGGCCGTGCCCCACCCCACGCCTGCCGAGTTCCTGCCCTCGATCCCCCTGCTGCGCGCTGCGACCGAGCTCGCGGCCGACCTGGGCGCGCGGCAGACCTTCGAGTTCCTGCTCGCCCGCCACCTCGACGCCAACCCGCGCCAGTACACGCTCACTCCGGGCGAACTCGCCGAGCTGATGGCCGAACTCGCCGGTTCCGCCCGCTCGGTGCTCGACCCGGCCTGCGGCACCGGCGCCCTCCTGCGTGCCGTCGCCGCCCGCCCCGGCCAGGAGCTGTACGGCCAGGACAGCTCCCGTGAACTGGCCGCCCTCACCGCGCTCCGCCTCGCCCTGCGCACCAAGAGCACCATCCGCACCGCTCCGGGGGACAGCCTCCGCGCGGACGCCTACGAGCACCTCAGGGCCGAGGCCGTGCTCTGCCACCCGCCGTTCAACGAGCGCAACTGGGGCCACGACGAACTCGCCTACGACCCGCGCTGGGAGTACGGCTTCCCGGCCCGTACGGAATCCGAACTCGCCTGGGTGCAGCACGCCCTGGCCCGCCTGGAGGACGGCGGCACGGCCGTCCTGCTGATGCCGCCGGCCGCCGCGAGCCGCCGCTCCGGGCGCCGTATCCGCGCCGACCTGCTGCGCCGCGGCGCCCTGCGCGCGGTGATCGCCCTGCCGGTGGGCGCGGCACCCCCGTACAACATCCCGCTGCACCTGTGGGTGCTGCGCAGGCCCGGCAAGACGCCCACGCCGCCCGAGCTGCTGCTCGTCGACACCGGGCGGCTGGCCGCCGAAGGGCGCGGCGGGTTCGACTGGGCGGCGGTGCGCACCGCCGTGCTCGACGCCTGGCGGCCCTTCGACCGGTCGGGCGAGGTGACGGAGCGGCCGGGGCTCAGCCGTTCGGTGCCGGTCATCGAACTGCTCGACGACGACGTGGATCTGGCGCCCGCCCGGCATCTGCCGCCCCCGGCCGCGGGCGGCGGCGCCGAGGAGCTGACCGCCGTACGCGAACGCCTCGGTGAGACCCTCCGCCTGACCGCCGACCTCACACCCCCGCTCGCCGACGACGCGCAGCCCGCGCGCTGGCCCCTCACCACGGTCGGTGAACTCGCGCGCGGCGGAGCCCTGATGCTGCGCACGGGCGGAAACGGCCCCCACGCGCGCGTCCTCACCGATCACGACGTCCTGGCCGGCACGGCACCGTCAGGGGCACTGCCCGAGACCGGCGAGGAGCCCGTGCTGGTGGAACTGGGCGACGTCGTCGTCCCGGTCCTCGGCGGCGGCGGTGTCGCGCGGGTCGTCGACGAGGAGACCGCAGGCGCCGCCCTCGGCCGCAACCTGACGCTGCTGCGCCCCGATCCGGCCGCGCTCGACGCGTGGTTCGTCGCCGGCTTCCTGCGCGGCACCGCCAACAGCCGCCAGGCCAGCAGTTACGCCTCCACCGCGACCCGCCTCGACGTACGCCGCCTCCAACTGCCCCGGCTCCCGCTGGATCAGCAGCGCCGCTACGGCGAACGGTTCCGCGCCCTCGCCGCCTTCGAGGACGCCCTCCGCCAGGCCGGCCGCCTCGGCGAACGCCTCGTGCGCGGCATGTACGACGGACTAACGGACGGTTCGGTCGCCCCGGACTGAACCGGCGGGCGGCGGTCCGGCCCCACCAACTCCCTCCACGCTCCCCACGATCACGCCTACCGGACGGAACCACTCCGCGTCGGGCGGCGTGACCTGCACTGCGGTACTACAACGGTTGTCCACAACCCTGGACCTCATGTCGTGACCGACCTATACCCTCGGAACGACATCGCTCGTCCGCTCTCATCAGGCCCTCAGGAGCAGCCATGCACGGCCACGGCTACGCGCCGACACCGCCCCCCGGCCCCGACCAAGGGGGCCAGGTCACACTCCGTGTGATCTTCGTGGTGGTCGCGGTCATGAGCTGTGGCCTGCTCGCCTGGGCGTGCCTGCTGCGGCTCGCCTCGGTGACCCGCAGGCCCCGCGACTGGTGGCTGTTCGCGCTGGCGCTGGTCCACATCATCGTGACCCTGTACATCATCGGCACCGACCCGGGCAAGGAGGAGTTCACCACCTGGCGCGGCGACGTGGGCATGTCGTTGCTCTTCGGCGGGCTCGCGGCGATCGTCGCGTACTACCTGTACGCGGACATACGCCACTTCAGCCCGCCCCGGATGGCCCCGCCCGTGTCGTACACCCAGACGACGGCGTACTCGCAGCAGACCGGCTACGGCTACCCGCCGGCCCAGGCCCCGCAGCCCTACATACCGGCCCAGCCGGTCCATCCGCAGCCCGTCCAGCCGCAGCCCCAGCCTCCGCAGCAGCCCCAGCCGGGGCCGGAGCCCCAGCGCCCCGGGCCCGCCCGGCTGGACCAGGTGCGCGCCGAACTCGACGAGCTCAGTGACTATCTCCGCAAGCACGAGGGAGACAGGTGACCCAGCAGGGGACCGGACGCCTGATCACCGGCCGCTACGAGCTGTCCACGCTCATCGGACAGGGCGGCATGGGCCAGGTGTGGACGGCGTACGACCAGCGCCTCGACCGGCGCGTGGCGGTGAAGCTGCTGCGCCCGGACAAGGTCGCGGGCCAGGAGGCCGACGAACTGCGCCGCCGCTTCGTGCGCGAGTGCCGCGTCACGGCCCAGGTCGACCACCCCGGCCTGGTCACGGTCCATGACGCGGGCAGCGAGGGCGAGGAGCTGTTCCTCGTCATGCAGTACGTCGACGGGGCCGACCTCGCCGACCACCTCGCCGAGCACGACCCCTACCCGTGGCAGTGGACGGTGTCGGTCGCCGCCCAGCTGTGCGCGGTGCTGTCCGCCGTGCACGCGGTGCCGATCATCCACCGCGACCTCAAGCCACGGAACGTGATGGTCAAGCAGGACGGCACGGTCACCGTCCTGGACCTCGGCGTCGCCTCCGTCATGGACACCGACACCACCCGTCTGACCCACACCGGCTCACCCATCGGCAGCCCCGCCTACATGGCCCCCGAACAGGCCATGGGCGGCGCGGTCGGCCCGTACACCGACCTGTACGCGCTCGGTGTGCTGATGCACGAACTGCTCAGCGGTAACGTCCCGTTCACCGGCTCCACGGCCCTCGGCGTCCTCCACCGCCACCTCTACGAGCCGCCCGTCCCCGTCCGCCGACTGCGCCCCGAGGTCCCGGAGAACCTGGAGACCCTGGTCCTCCGGCTGCTCTCCAAGGACCCGCAGCACCGCCCGTCCTCCGCACAGGAGACATACGAGCAACTCCTCCCGCTGCTCCCCGCGCGCGGCATGCCCACCGGCTCCCCGCTCGACCCCACCCGCCCCTTCCTGCGCCCACACGCCCCCTGGCCGGACCGCGCCCGCATCCCCGCGCCGCAGCCCTCCGCCGCACCCGACCCCGCGCCCGCGGTCGACAAGCCCGACGTGGCCGGCGCCGTCGACGAGGTCAAGCGGCTCCTCGGCGAGGGCCGCATCACCCAGGCCGTCGACATCCTCGGCGCGATCCTCCCGGCCGCCGCCGCCCAGCACGGCGAGCACTCACCCGTCGTCCGCACCCTGCGCAAGCAGTACGCGGCCACCCTCATGGACGACGGCCAGTACCGCCGCGCCCTGCCGGAGCTGCGCCGCCTCGCCGACGAGCGCGCCGCCGAGGCCGGCCAGGCCGACCCGCAGTCCCTGCGCTTCCGCTACGAGTCCGCCCAGTGCCTCGAACAGCTCGGAGAACCGGCCGCGGCCCTCGCCGAGTACCGCTCGCTGCTGCCGTACTTCGAGAACCAGTACGTCGGCGGCGACCCCGAGCTGTCTCTCGACGTCCGCCGCCGCATAGGCCACCTGCTCCTCGCCCTCGGCGACCGAGGCGCCGCCCACGAGACCCTGGGCCGCCTGCTGCTCGACGTGGAACGACTGCGGGGCCCAGGCCACCCGCTGGCAGCCGAGGTCCGGCGCACACTGCAGTGGCTGGGACAGGTACGAGGCTGACGCATACGGCGGCCGAAGCGAGCGCGGACCGGTGGTGTGGGTGGGCTGAGCCGGACATGGCACGGGGCGGTGCCCGAAGTCGGTGTGAATCGTTGGTCGAATGGCTGGCCGAGAGCAGGGCCACTGCCTAACATCGATCACCGCAAGACTTTGTGCACCGCCGCACAATCTCCTCGGGAGGCCCACTTGCACCGCCGCCGTCGCACCGCGCTCCTCCTCTCCGCAGCGATCGCCGCCGCGGCCCCGCTCCTGACCGCCTGCGGAAGCGAGGCGCATCCCGGCGCGGCGGCCGTCGTCGGCGGCGACCGGATCACCGTCGCGCAACTGGAGAACCGGGTGAACGAAGTGCGCGCGGCCCAGCGCGCCGCCACCCCCGACCAGGCCCAGTACCAGCAGGTCGTCGCCCAGACCAGCGCCCTGACCCGCAACACCCTCAACGGCATGGTCCTGGAGAAGGTCCTCGACCAGGCACTCGCGGACGCCGGCGTGACCGTCACCCGCAAGGAAGTCCAGAAGTACCGTTCCGACCTGGAGTCGGACGCCGGTGGCGCCGAAGCCCTGGAGCAGGCCTATCTGCAGCGCTACAGCGTCGCCCCCGAACAGCTGGAAGAGAGCCTCCGCAGCGACGTCGAGGTCCAGAAACTCTCCACCGCCCTCGGCGCCGACCTGAACACGCCGCAAGGCGGCACCGTCTTCTGGCAGGCCCTCTCCGAGGCGTCCAAGAAACTCGACGTCGACCTCAACCCCCGCTACGGCAGCTGGGGAGTCGACCAGAACGGCCGGGTGGGCCTCGTGGACGCTAAGACACCATGGCTGCGACAGGTCACGGCCACGGACACACAGCAGCCGGCGTAACGACCACGGACGGGGGGCGGGTCGGCGGCCGCGCCGCGCAGGAACCGACCCTTCCTCCCGGCCTGTGGATAACTTCGGAGGTCGTCCGTGACGTGGGTTACGTTCGTGGGGTGAACGCAAACCGCCCCGACGGCGCTCCCGACACCACGGCCGCGGCCTCCGCCGACGAGACCGCCCCCGGCCGAGTCGTCCTGCTCACCACCAGCCACCGTGTCGCGCCCGGCCTGCTCTCCTGGCCCGCCTGGCGAGCGCTCCACGGGGCCGACCGCGTCCTCTGCGCGGACGAGGCGCACCCCCAGCTCCCCTATCTGCGCGAGGCCGGCATCACGGTCGAGCAGGCGACCCCGACGGCCGAGGAACTGGTCGACACCTGCGCCGGCGACCGCACGGTGGTCGTCGTGGCGACCGCCGAGGGCGAACCGCACCTCACCGACGGCCTGGCCCGCCTCGCCGGCTCCGGCCGCGTCCGCATGCCGTCCCTGGAGCTCCTCCCCGCCTCCTACGACCTCCCCGGCGCCCGCCTCCTCGACCTCGTCCAGGTCATGGACCAGATCCGCGCCGAATGCCCCTGGTCCTCCCAGCAGACCCACAAGGGCCTGGCCAAGTACGGCATCGAGGAGGCCTACGAACTCGTCGAGGCCATCGAGGAGGGCGACCGCGACGAACTCCGCGAGGAACTGGGCGACGTCCTCCTCCAGGTCGTCTTCCACTCCCGCATCGCCGAGGACGACCCCGACACCCCCTTCTCCATCGATGACGTCGCCGCCGGCATCGTCACCAAACTCATCCACCGCCACCCCCACGTCTTCGGCGACGAAACGGCCACCACCCCGGAGGAGGTCAAGGCCCACTGGCTCCGCACCAAGGCCGTCGAGAAGCGGCGCGAGTCGGTGACGGACGGCATACCCCTCGGCCAGCCGGGACTCGCCCTCGCCGCCAAGCTCTCCTCACGGGTACGGACGGCAGGCCTGGACGTCCCCCTCCCCACGGGCGAGGGCGCCGGATACGAGCTCCTGGCGCTGGCGGTGCGGGCGGAGGCCGCCGGCGTCGATCCGGAGGCGGCCCTCAGGGCTGCGGCGCGGACCTACAGGGACGCGGTGCGGGCTGCCGAGGGACTGGACGCTTAGTACGGTTGACCTCACGGCTGGTTGCGACGCGGGGGCGTGTGTGGACCGCGCAGGACCTGGAACCCGTGCCGGACGAGGTGTGTGGCTGTTGCCGGACGAGGCCGAGGCAGGTGCGCCGATTGGGCGTGGAGCCGTACTGGACGCGGCCCGGGCGGCGCTGCATACGCGTGTCGAGGCGGGAGAAGCGCCCTTGATCTTCGCCTTGGCCGAGCGCACAGGGGGTGACGAGCGGCAGGAACTGCTGCGCAGGGCGGCGGACGCGGGACACCCACAGGCGGCCGAGGAGTGGGCGGAGCACCTGCTGCACACCGGGGACGAAGCGGGGCACTGAGGTATCTGGAAGCCGCGGCGGAGAGCGGAAGTGTCAGCGCCGCGCGCGAGGCGGGACGGGTACACCGGGAGCGCGCCAAGCGGTGCTGCGCAGGGCCGCCGAGACCGGTGACAGTGATGCCGCGCGCCAACTGGGTGACCTGTTGTTCGGAAGCGGCGACGACGACGAGGCGTGGAATCTCTACCTGACCGCGACCATTTTCGGCAACGCCCAGGCCGCGCTGAGCATGGGCAGGTGGCACCTCAGGTGGAACGAGGGCGAGGTGGCCCAGGCCTGGCTGCGACGCGCGGTGGACGCGGGCAGCCGGACGGCGGCGGAAATGCTGCAGCACGCGCAGAACCCGCCCCAGACCTTGGCGGAAGCCGAAGAGCACTTCGAGGACACCGACGGCTACCCCTTGGACTGCGCCCACCACGGCCTCGTACTCGAGAAGCAGGGGCGGCTCACGGAAGCGTGCGCGCAGTACGTGGAGGGCTACGAGGCCGGCGACTCCTATGCCGCCTATCGCCTTGCCGTCCTGTTGCACAAACAGGGCACGTTCGACGAGGCCAGGCGCTGGTGCCGCAAGGCCGCCGACATGGGTTACCCGCGTGCGCTGACGGCACTCGACGGGACCTCGGAGACTCCGGCTACCGTCGGGGAGTGACCAACCAGCCCCACCCCGGCCCCGCGGCGCCCCCCGACCTCTTCACCTGGGAGTTCGCCACCAACCCCTACCCGGCGTACGCCTGGCTCCGCGACCACGCCCCCGTGCACCGCACACAACTCCCCAGCGGGGTGGAAGCCTGGCTGGTCACCCGCTACGGCGACGCCAAGCAGGCCCTCGCCGACGCGCGCCTGTCCAAGAACCCGGCGCACCACGACGAGCCCGCGCACGCCAAGGGCAAGACCGGCATCCCCGGTGAGCGCAAGGCCGAGTTGATGACGCATCTGCTGAACATCGATCCGCCGGATCACACGCGACTCCGCCGCCTCGTCTCCAAAGCGTTCACGCCCCGACGGGTCGCGGAGTTCGCCCCCCGCGTCCAGGAACTCACCGACCACCTCATCGACCAGTTCGCGCAGAAGGGCGAGGCCGACCTCATCCACGAGTTCGCCTTCCCCCTCCCCATCTACGCGATCTGCGACATGCTCGGCGTCCCCCGGGAGGACCAGGACGACTTCAGGGACTGGGCCGGGATGATGATCCGGCACGGCGGCGGCCCCCGCGGTGGCGTCGCGCGATCGGTGAAGAAGATGCGCGGCTACCTCGCCGACCTCATCCACCGCAAACGGGACGGTCTCACCGAGCATCCGACCCCCGGCGAAGACCTCATCTCCGCGCTCATCCGCGCCTCCGACCACGGTGAGCACCTCACCGAGAACGAGGCCGCGGCGATGGCGTTCATCCTGCTGTTCGCCGGGTTCGAGACGACCGTCAACCTCATCGGGAACGGCACGTACGCCCTCCTCACCCACCCCGAGCAGCGCGCCGGCCTCCAGGCATCCCTCGTCGCCGGGGAGACCACGCTGCTCGAAACCGGCGTCGAGGAACTCCTCCGCTACGACGGCCCCGTCGAACTCGCCACCTGGCGCTTCGCCACCCAGCCCCTCACGATCGGCGGGCAGGCCATCGCCCCCGGCGACCCCGTCCTCGTCGTCCTCGCCGCGGCCGACCGTGACCCGGCCCGTTTCCACGACCCCGACACCCTCGACCTCTCCCGCCGCGACAACCAGCACCTCGGCTACGGCCACGGCATCCACTACTGCCTCGGCGCCCCCCTGGCCCGCCTCGAAGGTCAGACGGCCCTGGCCACGCTCCTCACCCGCCTCCCGGACCTACGACTCGCGGCGGACCCGGCTGATCTGAGGTGGCGCGGCGGGCTCATCATGCGTGGATTGCGCACGCTTCCGGTGGCATTCACTCCGCGCGAGCGGCCCGTAGCAGTACCCCGATCCACGCCAGAAAATGACACACCCTCAAGTCTGTGATCTTCACGTGATCTGCGCTGCATTGACTTGTGACAACTGATCAACTGTCGATACGTTCACACGTCAGTGCGAAGGAGTCACCACATCCCTCGCGCAGGTCACTGCTGTCGCGTGAAAGGCAACCGCATGCTCTCCGGGACCGGTCGTCACCGTCGCCCCCGCCAGGCTCCGGCCCTCCTCGTCGCGGCCGGGGTGACCGGCTCGGCCATCGCGATCCCACTCCTCGGCGCCACCGGCGCGAGCGCGGCCAGCGGAACCACCTGGGACCAGGTGGCGGAGTGCGAGAGCGGCGGCTCCTGGAGCGCGGACACCGGCAACGGGCGCTACGGCGGCCTCCAGTTGACGCAGGAGAACTGGGAGACGTACGGCGGCCTCGACTACGCGACGAGCGCCGACCAGGCCAGCCGTTCGCAGCAGATCGCGGTCGCCGAGAGGGTGCTCGCCGACCAGGGCGTCGGCGTCTGGTCCACCTGTGGCGTGCTCCACAACCTCGCCGGCGACTCCGGCTCCGCCGATGTGGACCCGGGGGGCGCGGGCGACTGGACGAAGTCCGACGATTCCTCCAGTTCGTCCAATACTTCCAGTTCCTCCGGTTCGCCGGATTCGTCTTCTTCGGCTGGATCGACCGGATCGACCAAGTCGGCTGATTCCGCCGACTCCACCGACTCCACCGACTCCGGCGACTCCACCGGCTCCAACGATCCGAAGCGCTCCAGCGGCTCCGGTGACTCCGCTGACTCCAGCGGTTCTGGCGAATCATCCGATTCATCGGAATCGTCCGCGCATGTCAATGAAGGGTCCACCAAGGCCGCCTCGGGCGCCGACTCCGACGATTCCGCGAAGTCCGGCACCGACAACTCGGACGACTCGTCTCAGAGTGGCGGCTCCTCCACGGTCGACGGCAGTGAAAGCAGCGCCGGTCGTCACCGTGGCGCCAGTGCCTCCGAGGGTGCGGGCGCCGCCGACGGCTCGCGCGCCGATTCCTCACCCTCCGGCCGTCACGCCTCCCGTGGCGGCGACGCGGCCCGCGAGGCCGTGGAGGGCTCGTACACCGTCCGTGCGGGCGACAATCTGACGGGCATCGCGAACTCGCTCGGACTCGACGGCGGGTGGCGGGAGCTGTACGCCGAGAACGAGGGCACGGTCGGAACTGACCCGGACCTTATCCTTCCCGGTCAGACCCTCGAAGTCGGTGCCGAAACGGGCGAAAAGTAGCGGGAGTTCGGGTTGGGGTTCGCCCCTGAATGCCCGATTTGATCTCGGTGGGAGATGAATCACAGACCCCCTGATCGGCTTTGAAATTCGGCGAATCACGTGTTTACGGTCGTGACCGCTCGCCACAGCGGGCCCCTGCGGTCGGCACGCCGAATCCTGCCAACGGCCGTATGGGAACAGTCGTCGCGTCAAGCGCCGTAGGCAGGAGCGGGGGACCCAAGGTAAGTGCCGGGTCCGGAAGTTGAGGCCCTTCGGGGTCGCACGACCGGAACCGGCTCGGGGTGAAGCCGCGCGACGTGAGCCGAAAGGCGAGCGAGCGCGGCCGGGCAACTCAACCGGCCCGAACCCGACAGCTCACCTCGCAGGCGTCGGTGAGGGGATCACTCCATGCTGTTTTCCAGCAAGGGCAAGCACCGCCGCCCGTCCAAGGCCGCCCGTGCCATCGCCGTCGCCGGTGTCACCGGCGCCGCCGCCGTCGCGGCTCCGCTGATGGCCGCCGGCAGCGCCTCCGCCGCCACCGCCTCCGAGTGGGACGCCGTCGCCCAGTGCGAGTCCGGCGGGAACTGGTCCATCAACACCGGCAACGGCTACTACGGCGGTCTGCAGTTCTCGGCCTCCACCTGGGCCGGGTACGGCGGTACGAAGTACGCCTCCACCGCCGACCAGGCCAGCAAGGCGCAGCAGATCGAGATCGCCGAGAAGGTCCTCGCGGGTCAGGGCAAGGGCGCCTGGCCGGTCTGCGGCAAGGGCCTGTCCGGTGCCTCGTACAGCGGTGCCGCCGCCTCCGGCAGTGGCTCCTCGAACTCGAACTCCGGCTCGAACTCCGGTTCCTCCTCGCAGGAGAGCACCCAGAAGAGCACTCAGGAGACCCGCGCCTCCCGCTCCTCCGAGCGCGCCACCGTCGAGACCCCGACCGGCAAGAAGGTCAAGAAGGGTGACGGCGAGTACAAGGTCGTCAGCGGTGACACCCTCAGCGCCATCGCCGAGAAGAAGAACGTCAAGGGTGGCTGGGAGAAGCTCTACGAGCTGAACAAGGACATCATCGACGACGCCGACTTCATCTACCCGGGCCAGCAGCTCCACCTGAGCTGACCCTGCATGGCCGGACCGGATGTGGCCGGGCTGAGCTGGGCCGAAAAACAGGCCGCTCCCCAGCTGAACCACAGCCCGCTCACATCCGTGTCCTCCATAGTGAAGACCTCGTGAGGGCCGTCCCCCCGTCCCCACGGGCTCCCCGCCTCGGTGCGCATTCCCCCGTACGCACCGGGGCGGGGCTTTTTCCTTCCTGCGGGGCCCATTTCCCTTCCTGTTCACCTCTCCTGTTCACCACGGCTTTGTTCCGGGTGGGAACAATGGATACCGTCTGTCTGTCCATGGGGCGGTCGGTCGAGGACCGAGGGCCCCGTGGCGGTTAGGCTCTAGTCGCCATCGCGTCACATCCCAAGAAGGAGATGCTCGTGCCGTCCATCGACGTCGTCGTAGCCCGGGAAATCCTGGACTCCCGAGGCAACCCCACGGTCGAGGTCGAGGTCGGCCTCGACGACGGCAGCACGGGTCGTGCCGCCGTCCCCTCCGGCGCCTCCACGGGTGCCTTCGAGGCCATCGAGCTCCGTGACGGCGACCCCAACCGCTACCTCGGCAAGGGCGTCGAGAAGGCCGTCCTCGCGGTCATCGAGCAGATCGGCCCGGAGCTCGTCGGCTACGACGCCACCGAGCAGCGCCTGATCGACCAGGCGATGTTCGACCTGGATGCCACCGACAACAAGGGCTCCCTCGGCGCCAACGCCATCCTCGGCGTCTCCCTCGCCGTCGCCCACGCCGCCTCCGAGGCCAGCGACCTCCCGCTCTTCCGCTACCTGGGCGGCCCGAACGCGCACCTGCTGCCCGTTCCGATGATGAACATCCTGAACGGCGGCTCGCACGCCGACTCCAACGTGGACATCCAGGAGTTCATGATCGCCCCGATCGGCGCGGAGTCCTTCTCCGAGGCCCTGCGCTGGGGCGCCGAGGTCTACCACACCCTCAAGAAGGTGCTGAAGACCAAGGGCCTGTCCACCGGCCTCGGCGACGAGGGCGGCTTCGCCCCGAACCTGGAGTCCAACCGCGCCGCCCTCGACCTCATCCTCGAGGCCATCAAGGAGGCCGGCTACACCCCCGGCGAGCAGATCGCCCTGGCGCTCGACGTCGCCGCCTCCGAGTTCTACAAGGACGGCTCCTACGTCTTCGAGGGCAAGGAGCGCTCCGCCGCCGAGATGACCGAGTACTACGCCGAGCTCGTCGAGGCGTACCCGCTCGTCTCCATCGAGGACCCGCTGTTCGAGGACGACTGGGCCGGCTGGAAGATCATCACCGACAAGCTGGGCGACAAGGTCCAGATCGTCGGCGACGACCTGTTCGTCACCAACCCCGAGCGCCTGGCCCGCGGCATCGAGGAGGGCGCGGCCAACGCCCTGCTGGTCAAGGTCAACCAGATCGGTTCGCTGACCGAGACCCTGGACGCCGTCGAGATGGCCCAGCGCAACGGCTTCAAGTGCATGATGTCCCACCGCTCCGGCGAGACCGAGGACGTCACCATCGCCGACCTCGCCGTCGCCGTGAACTGCGGTCAGATCAAGACCGGCGCCCCGGCCCGCTCGGACCGCGTCGCCAAGTACAACCAGCTCCTGCGCATCGAGGAGATCCTCGACGACGCCGCGGTGTACGCGGGCCGCAGCGCCTTCCCGCGCTTCAAGGGCTGAGCCGTCGGCTGACCCGTTAAGGGCCGAGCCCGAGCCAGTCGTACGTACGTCCCCGTACCGGTCCCGTACCGTGTGCGGGGACGTACGCACATGCGCGCAGGAGAAGGCAGAAGCGGAAGGGGAAGCGGGACATGGCCGTGAAGGACCGGGACCGGGACCGTTTCTCCACCGCGACCCGGCTGAAGGTGCTCGGCGAGCAGACGGCGGCCCGGGTCTACCGCTCCCAGACCAAGCGCCAGGCCCGCCGCTCCCGGCTGACCGGCCGGGCCGCGCTCCTCGCCCTCGTCCTCTGCTCGATGATCGTGGCGCTCGCCTATCCCATAAGGCAGTACGTCTCCCAGCGCGCCGAGATCGCCGACATGCAGCGGCAGCGCGAGGAGGCGCGCGAGCGTGTCGAGGAGCTGCGCGACCTCAAGGCGCGCTGGCAGGACGACGCGTACGCCGAGCAGCGCATCCGGGAGCGGCTGCACTACGTGATGCCGGGCGAGACCGGCTACACCATGATCGACCCGGACGCGGTGAAGCAGTCCCGTACGACACAGGGGGCGGCCGACCGCCCCTGGTACAGCAACGTCTGGGACGGGGTCGACAAGGCCGACGCCGCCGACAGCTGAACGGCCACCTTCGTGACCGTCAACCGATGAGCCACACCGAGGACTTGAGTAGCAGGTTATGCAGACCCCTCCGCCGCCCACCCCGCGCACCGAGCCGACCGACGCCGACGTCGAGGCCTTCCAGCAGCAGCTCGGGCGCCCGCCGCGCGGGCTGCGCGCCATCGCGCACCGCTGCCCCTGCGGACAGCCGGACGTCGTCGAGACGGCACCGCGCCTGCCGGACGGGACGCCCTTCCCCACGACGTACTACCTGACGTGCCCGCGTGCGGCCTCCGCGATCGGCACGCTGGAGGCGAACGGCGTGATGAAGGAGATGACGGAGCGGCTGTCGACGGACCCCGAGCTGGCCGCCGCGTACCGCGCCGCCCATGAGGACTACATCGCCCGCCGTGACGCGATCGAGGTCCTGGAGGGCTTCCCGAGCGCGGGCGGCATGCCGGACCGCGTGAAGTGCCTGCATGTCCTCGTCGGGCATTCGCTCGCCGCCGGACCGGGCGTCAACCCGCTGGGCGACGAGGCGATCGAGATGCTGCCGGAGTGGTGGGCCAAGGGCCCCTGCGTGGTGCCGTCCACGCCGCCCGCCGGCGAGGGCACGGAGGTGGACGAGGGCGAGTCCGGCCACTTCGCGGCCAAGCCCCTCGACGAGGACGAGTCCACGGAGGCCGGCAAGTGACCCGGGTCGCCGCCGTCGACTGCGGTACGAACTCCATCCGGCTCCTCGTCGCCGACGCCGACCCGGCCACGGGTGAACTCGTCGAGCTGGACCGCCGGATGACCATCGTCCGGCTCGGCCAGGGAGTGGACCGTACGGGCCGGCTGGCCCCCGAGGCGCTGGAGCGGACCTTCGCGGCCTGCCGGGAGTACGCGGAAATCATCAAGGAGCACGGCGCCGAGCGGATCCGTTTCGTCGCGACCTCCGCCTCCCGCGACGCCGAGAACCGGGACGAGTTCGTGCGCGGGGTGCTGGACATCCTCGGCGTCGAGCCCGAGGTGATCTCCGGCGACCAGGAGGCCGAGTTCTCCTTCACCGGCGCGACCAAGGAGCTGAAGGGACGCGCCGACCTCACCAAGCCCTACCTGGTCGTGGACATCGGCGGCGGCTCCACCGAGTTCGTCGTCGGTGACGACCACGTGCGCGGCGCCCGTTCCGTGGACATCGGCTGCGTACGGCTGACCGAGCGGCACCTCGTACGGGACGGCGTCGTCGTCGATCCGCCCGGGCCGGAGCAGATCGACGCGATCCGCGCCGACATCGAGGCCGCCCTCGACCTCGCCGAGCGGAACGTCCCGCTGCGCGAGGCGCACACGCTGGTCGGGCTCGCCGGGTCGGTCACGACCCTGTCCGCGATCGCCCAGGACCTGCCCGCGTACGACTCGGTCGCCATCCACCACTCCCGGATCCCGTACGAGCGCGTCCGGGAGATCACCGAGTGGCTGCTGCGGTCCACGCACGCCGAGCGGGAGGCCGTCCCGTCGATGCACCCGGGGCGGGTGGACGTGATCGCCGCCGGCGCCCTCGTCCTCCTCTCGATCATGGACCGGATCGGTGCGGCGGAGGTCGTGGTGAGCGAACACGACATCCTGGACGGAATCGCCTGGTCCGTGGCGTAGGTTCCGGGCGGGTTCCGGGGCTCTCCCAGCGGTGCGGCGGGGCTTGTGAGCGAGTGTTTACTACTCGTCGGTAGCCTCGCCTGAGCTGTTCGGATAACGTATGAGCGCGCCCAAGGGGTGCTCCGGCACACCTCGTCGATCCCTCGTCGGGAAAGTTCGTGAAGTTCTTCACAAGAGAATCGGCCCTGTTGGGCGACCTTTTGAGGCTCCGCAGAGCCTTCGGGGGTTCCAGGGGGTCAACAGGGCGCCGTGGAGGGGGTCCCGCGAGGGTCTCGTCCGGGTGAAATCGGGGGCCGGTTCGGGGTGTCCTCAGGGGGTCCGAGAGGCCGGAACGGCAGTTCACGCGGCCTTGACATCGACCTGTCGTACAGTCGGGTTCCCGGTCGGCGCCATGGGGTGCGTCACGAGGGTCGCGCAGTGTAGCAGAGGGTGTGGGTAAGCTTGTGAAGGGGCGCACGAGCGACCCCCGGACGGCGGGTACATACTCGATGGCATGAGCACCACGGAGCGTCCCAGGATCCTCGTAGTAGGCGGTGGGTACGTAGGCCTGTACGCAGCTCGGCGCATCCTCAAGAAGATGCGCTACGGCGAGGCGACCGTCACGGTCGTCGACCCCCGGTCGTACATGACCTACCAGCCCTTCCTCCCCGAAGCCGCCGCCGGCAGCATCTCCCCGCGGCATGTCGTCGTCCCGCTGCGACGCGTGCTCCCCAAGGCGGAGGTCCTCACCGGCCGGGTCACCACCATCGACCAGGACCGCAAGGTCGCCACCGTCGCGCCGCTGGTCGGCGAGGCGTACGAGCTGCCTTTCGACTACCTGGTGATCGCGCTCGGCGCGGTCTCCCGCACCTTCCCGATCCCCGGCCTCGCCGAGCAGGGCATCGGTATGAAGGGCATCGAGGAGGCCATCGGCCTGCGCAACCACGTCCTCGAGCAGCTCGACAAGGCCGACTCCACGACCGACGAGGACGTCCGCCGCAAGGCGCTGACCTTCGTCTTCGTGGGCGGTGGCTTCGCCGGCGCGGAGACCATCGGCGAGGTCGAGGACATGGCCCGCGACGCCGCGAAGTACTACAAGAACGTGTCCCGTGAGGACATGCGCTTCGTGCTCGTCGACGCCGCCGACAAGATCCTCCCCGAGGTCGGCCCGAAGCTCGGCCTCTACGGCAAGGAGCACCTCGAGGGCCGCGGTGTCGAGGTCTACCTCAACACCTCCATGGACTCCTGCGTCGACGGCCACGTCGTGCTGAAGAACGGCCTCGAGGTCGACTCCAACACGATCGTCTGGACCGCCGGCGTCAAGCCGAACCCGGTCCTCTCCCGCTACGGCCTGCCCCTCGGCCCCCGCGGCCACGTCGACACCGCCCCGACCCTCCAGGTCCAGGGCACCGACTACATCTGGGCCGCCGGCGACAACGCGCAGGTGCCCGACGTCGCCGCCCGCAAGGCCGGCGTCGAGAACGCCTGGTGCCCGCCGAACGCGCAGCACGCGCTGCGTCAGGCCAAGGTCCTCGGCGACAACGTGGTCTCCGGTATGCGGGGCTTCCCGCAGAAGGAGTACGCGCACTCCAACAAGGGTGCGGTGGCGGGCCTCGGCCTCCACAAGGGCGTCGCGATGATCGTCATGGGCAAGATGAAGATCAAGCTCAAGGGCCGTCTCGCCTGGTACATGCACCGTGGCTACCACGGTCTGGCGATGCCGACCTGGAACCGCAAGATCCGCGTCTTCGCCGACTGGACCCTCGCGATGTTCCTCAAGCGCGAGGTCGTCTCCCTCGGCGCGATCGAGACCCCGCGCGAGGAGTTCTACGAGGCGGCGAAGCCGGCGCCGGTCGCTGCCGCGAGCAAGCCCGCGGAGAAGGCCAAGGCCTCCTGACCCCTCTCGGTCACTCTCTGCTCGACCCGAAGGACCTCCCGCCATCCGTGGTGCGGGGGGTCCTTCGGCGTTCGCGTGAGAGCTCGGGGGTGGGATTCGTTCGGCGGGTGCGGGTGGGTGGGGGTTGCTCGCGCAGTTCCCCGCGCCCCTGAAGAGCAGGGGCTGCGCCCCGTGCTTTTCGTTTTTGGGGGCGCGGGGAACTGCGCGAGCAACCACCCACCACCCGCAGCCGAACAACACACCTCCCCGCGGGAATAGGGCGCAGCCCCGCAGGTGATTACGTTGGCGTTGGACATTCCGGGATCTCTTGTCACGGAGGTGTGCGCCATGCAGGACGCCGCGTCGCGGCTGAAGACCCTGTTCGAGCAGATGCTGGGGGCCCCGCTCCCGCTCCGGCTGCGGGCATGGGACGGTTCGGAGGCCGGCCCCCCTCAGGCCCCCGCACTGGTGGTACGGAACCGCAGGGCCCTGCGCCGGCTGCTGTGGAAGCCCGGCGAACTGGGCCTCGCCCGCGCATGGGTCGCCGGCGACCTCGGCATCGACGGCGACCTGTACGCCGTACTGGATCTGATGGCCGGACATGTGTGGGAGCGGGACGAGGACGCCCGGAGCCTCGCCGACGCCCTGCGCGACCCGGACGTACGGGCTGCCGTCAAGGGCCTGCTGAAGCTGGCCGGGCCCGCCGTCCTCCTCCCGCCCGAACCGCCCCGCGAGGAGGTCCGCGCCACTCGTCACCTGCACACCAGACGCACCGACAGACGGGCCGTCAGCCACCACTACGACGTGGGCAACGACTTCTACGAGCTCGTCCTCGGCCCGTCGATGGTGTACTCCTGCGCCTACTGGTCGGCCGGCGACGGCAGCACCACCCTCGAAGCCGCCCAGTACGACAAACTCGACCTCATCTGCCGCAAACTCGACCTGACCCCGGGCACACGGCTCCTCGACGTCGGCTGCGGCTGGGGCTCCATGGCCGTCCACGCCGCCCGGGAGTACGGCGCCCACGTCGTCGGCGTCACCCTCTCCCAGGAGCAGGCCGCGTACGCCCGTAAACGGGTCGCCGACGAGGGTCTCACCGACCGCGTCGAGATCCGCGTCCAGGACTACCGGGACGTCGTCGACGGGCCCTACGACGCGATCTCCTCCGTGGGCATGGCCGAACACGTCGGCGCCGACCGGTACTTGGAGTACGCCCAGCACCTGTACCGGCTGCTCGCCCCCGGCGGCCGGCTGCTCAACCACCAGATCTCACGGCGGCCGCAGCGCGACGAGAACACGTACTCCGTCGACGGGTTCATCGACGCGTACGTCTTCCCGGACGGCGAACTCGCCCCCGTCGGCACCACCGTCACCCTGCTCGAACGCGCCGGGTTCGAGGTCCGCGACGTGGAGTCCCTGCGCGAGCACTACGCCCTCACCCTGCGGGCCTGGGGCACCAACCTGGAAGAGCGGTGGGCCCAGGCCGTCGACCTCGTCGGCGCCGGCCGGGCCCGCGTCTGGCGCCTCTACATGGCCGCCTCCGCCCTCGGCTTCGAACGCAACCGCCTCGGCATCAACCAGGTACTGGCCGTACGGGCCCCGGAAGGGGGTGCGTCGGGGCTGCCGCTCAGGGCCCGGACCTGGGGTGCCTGACCGCCCGTACGGGGGCGTGAGCGGCCCTGCACGGGCGTGCGGCGAGGCTCCGTGCGCGGGTCCATGAGCGGCCCTGGCAGAGCCTCGTGCACGTGAGTGTGAGTGGCCCCCGTTCCGGTGCGGAACGGGGGCCCACTCGTCTGCTGTCACGCCTCCCGCGCGGCTACTCCGACTTGATCGCCGCCAGCATGTTCAGCTTCGCCGCGCGGCGGGCCGGCCACAGGGCGGCCAGGATGCCGACCGTGGCGGCCAGGAGGAGGAAGACGGCCATCCGCGCCCAGGGCAGGACCAGTTCGTACGTCGGCAGACTGCTGGCGAGGAGTTCGCCGGCGGCCCAGCCGAAGAAGACGCCGAGACCGATGCCGAGGACGCCGCCGAAGAGGGAGATGACGAGGGACTCCAGCCGGACCATCCGCTTGATGCCCCGCCGGTCGAGGCCGATCGCGCGGAGCATGCCGATCTCCTGGGAGCGCTCGAAGACCGACATGGCCAGGGTGTTGATGACACCGAGGACGGCGACGATCACGGCCATGGCCAGCAGGCCGTACAGCATGTTCAGCATCAGCGTGAACATGCTCGCGACGTCGTCGGAGAGGTCCTGCCGGTCCTGGATCTTGATCGCCGGGTTCTCGCCGAGTGCCTGCTCCAGGCGGTCCTTGACGGTGTCGGAGGCACCGGCCGAGGTCTTGACCATGACCATCATGTCGGCCGGGTCGGCGGAGGCCGGCAGCCGCTCGGTCAGCGTGGCGTTGTCCAGGAGGATGCCCCGGATGAGTTCGTTGTTCTCGTAGATCCCGGAGACCGTCAGCTTCTCCTTCTCGCCGCCCTGGAACCCCGCGGTGATCTGTGAGCCGGCCTTCCAGCCGCGCCGGGCGGCGGTGTCCGCGTCCACGACGACGTCCGTGCCGCCCACCTTGAACGTCCCGTCCTCGACGGGGAGGTCGGTGAGCTTCCCGATGGCCGAGCCGTTGACGCCGGTGAGGTACTCGGTCTCACCGCCGATGCGGGACTCGGCGTTGCGCAGCGGCGAGACGTCGGTGACGCCCTCGGCGGCGGAGAGCTTCTTCTCCACGTCCGGGGAGAGGTAGTTGCCGTTGGCCATGGAGACGACGTAGTCCGCCTTGATCGCGTCGGCCGCCATCTTGTCGATGGACTTCTGCAGACTGCCCGCCATCACCGTCATACCGGTGATCAGCGTCAGGCCGATCATCAGCGCCGAGGCGGTGGCGGCCGTGCGACGCGGATTGCGTACGGAGTTCTGCCGGGCGAGCTTGCCGGAGACCCCGAAGACACGCATGAGCGGGGCGGCGGCCGCGATCAGCGGGTGGGAGAGCAGCGGCGTCAGGACGAAGACGCCGATGATCAGGAGCACCGCGCCGATGCCCATCGGGGCCTGGCCGTCCGAGCCGTCCATGGTGGTGGCGTACAGGACCGTGGCGATGCCCACGCCGGCGAACAGCCCGCCGATCGTGTTCCGTACGACGAGGGACTTGGTCGTGGCCTTGGCGTGCACGCTGCCCATCGCGGCGACCGGTGGGATCTTCGCCGCGCGGCGGCCCGGCAGCCAGGCGGCCAGCATGGTGATCAGTACGCCGACGAGCAGGGCGGTGGCGACCGTGCCGGGGGAGACCACCAGCGGGCCCTCGGGGACGGTCTCGCCGAGGGTGCCGATCAGGTCCCGCATCCCGGCCCCGATGCCGACACCGGCGGCGAGACCGGTGACCGCGGCGACCATGCCCACCACGAACGCCTCGAGCAGCACGGACCGCGTCACCTGGCGGCGGGAGGCGCCCACCGCGCGCATCAGCGCCAGCTCCTTGGTGCGCTGGGCGACGAGCATCGTGAAGGTGTTGGCGATGATGAAGGTGCCCACGAACAGGGCGATCCCGGCGAAGACCAGCAGCGCGTTCTTCATGCCGCTCATCTGGTCGGCGATCTGTATGGCCTGCTGGTCGGCGAGCTGCTGTCCGGTGATGGTGGAGGCGGTGTCCTCGGGGAGGATCTTGTCGATGGCCTTCTGCAGCTGGGCCTGGCTGGTGCCGGGCGCCGCCGTCACGTTGATCGCGTCGTACTCGCCCTCCATGTGGAAGAGCTTCTGCGCGGTCGGCGTGGCGAACAGGGCGAGGCTGCCACCTGCCGCGACATTGCCGTCGTCCGTCGTGAAGATCGCGGTGATGGTCGGGGTGAGGACCGGGCCGTCGACGGACATCCGGGCGGTGTCGCCCACCTTGTACCCGGCCCGCTCGGCGGTCCGCGCGTCGATGGCGATCTCGTTCTCGCCCAGGGGCGCACGGCCCTCCCGGATCGGATACCGGGGGTCGTCGGTCCCCCAGTAGTTGCCGCCCTGCGACTGGAAGCCGCCGCCGACCAGCTTGCCGTCCTTGCCGGCGAGCGCGGTGAACCCGCTCACCGCACCGATCGCCGACTCGGCGCCGGGCGCCCGCTCGACCTTCCTCAGCAGCTCCGGGGTCAGCTTCGGCTGCTCGGTGACACTGTCGCCCTCGTCCGGCCGGTACCCCGGCTCGATCGCGACGTCCACATGGTCGAAGCCCTTGGCCGAGCTCTTCTGGAAGGCGTCCGAGATGGTGTTCGTGAAGACCAGCGTGCCGGACACGAAGGCGACGCCGAGCATCACCGCGAGCACGGTCATGAGAAGCCTGGCCTTGTGCGAGAGCACGTTGCGCAGGGCGGTACGGAACATGAAGGGGTCCCTGTTTCGGGGTCGGGGCACACGAATCAGCCCGTCCGGCGATTGAGGACGAGGCCGAAGGCCGATGGGGGTCCGGGGGGCGCGGCCCTCAGGACAGTCGGGGTCGATGGGGCGGTCCCCCTGGGAGGGGACGGGTACGGGGGCGGGGCGGGGGCGAACTCCCCTAGCTCGTGCGCCCCTTGCTGTCGAACCTCTTCATCCGGTCCAGGACGGAATCCGCCGTCGGCTCGTGCATCTCGTCCACGATGCGCCCGTCGGCGAGGAAGATGACCCGGTCCGCGTACGCCGCCGCCACCGGGTCGTGCGTCACCATCACCACGGTCTGCCCCAACTCCCGTACGGAGTTGCGCAGGAAGCCCAGCACCTCGGCGCCCGAACGCGAGTCGAGGTTTCCGGTCGGCTCGTCGCCGAAGATGATGTCCGGCCGTGAGGCGAGCGCCCGTGCCACGGCCACGCGCTGCTGCTGGCCGCCGGAGAGCTGCGCGGGCCGGTGGCTCAACCGGTCGGCCAGGCCCACCATCCCGATCACGGTGTCCAGCCACTGCTTGTCCGGCTTGCGGCCCGCGATGTCCATCGGGAGGGTGATGTTCTCCAGCGCCGTCAGCGTCGGCAGCAGGTTGAACGCCTGGAAGATGAAGCCGATCTTGTCCCGGCGGAGCTTGGTCAGCTGCTTGTCCTTCAGCGAGCCCAGCTCGGTCTCACCGATGCGGACGGAGCCGGCCGAGAAGGTGTCCAGACCCGCCACGCAGTGCATCAGCGTGGACTTGCCGGACCCGGAGGGACCCATGATCGCGGTGAACTGGGCCTGTCGGAAGTCGACGGTGACCTGGTCCAGGGCGACCACCCGGGTCTCGCCCTGTCCGTAGACCTTCGACAGATCCGTGGCACGGGCGGCCACGGCGGTGGCCCGGTCGGCGAGGGGAGTGGTGGTCACGGGTGGGAACTCCTGTCGGACGACGGCGTTTGGGGCGTACGAGGGACGGCCGGGCGCGTCGGCGGGGTGCCGAGGGGCGTGCCGGAGGCCGTTCGTTTCGGATGCCTCCATCGTCCCGACGGAAGGGCGCGGTGTAGTCAGCCGCTGTTCTGGTTCCGGGGGCAGACTTCTGACGGACGGTGGGGCGTCGCGTCATACCTGGGTATGACGGCGGGCCTTGACCGGGTCTCCGGGGCGCCATGACCGACACGAGTCACCGCGTCACCGCGCGTGCTGCCGGTGGGTCCGCTCGTTCGGGCGGTGAAATTCCGTCATTCCGCATACACCCGGCCGTGCCGTCCGAAAGGCTACTGGCAAGTGCGGATGGCGTGTTCCGTGGGCTGATGCACCCTCAGACGTCAATAAAATAAGACAACATCGGTCCGCTCGCCGACTGTTCGGGGGAAGCCTCCCGATAGGCTCAGAGCCTCAGCGCGGAGCCCATGGCCTGCCCGGATGGTGGAATGCAGACACGGCGAGCTTAAACCTCGCTGCCCCTCGCGGGCGTACCGGTTCAAGTCCGGTTCCGGGCACCTCCGACCAACGTCGAACATTTCCCCACACACCCGTACGCCTCTCCTCGCCCCTCTTCCAGGCGACCCGCGCTCGACATCCGGGCGCGCGGCGGGGGCGCCCGGCATCCGGGGCGCTCGGGATCTGAGCGCCCGGCATCTGAGCGCCCGGCATCGCCGAGAAGCTCCCGGTCGCTTCCTTGATCTCCGGCGGGTCGCGGGCTTGTACCGGGTTGGTCATGGGTTGAGGGGGGTGGGGCGGGGAATCAGGGAGACGCGTAGCGTGTTCGATGTCAGGGCAAGGGAAAGATCCTCCCCAAGCACTAGAGTCAATCCTTTGCCTACCTATTACTCTTGAGCCAAGGCCACGCAGGGTGGCCATGGAGGAGTGAAATGAGGAGCAGCAACCCGGTCTTCTCGCGACGGGGGTTCAGCCGCGACAACGGCTACGCGGGCTTCAACACCGCGCCGCAGGCCGGGGGAGCAGCTGTCGGCACCCAGGGCAACCCCTACGCCCAGCAGGGTGGCAACCCGTACGCGACGAACCCGTACGCCCAGCAGGACGTGCAGCACGGCGTCCCGCCGCAGGCCCCGGCCCGCACGGGCGCCATGACCATGGACGACGTGGTCATGCGCTCGGCCATGACGCTCGGCACGGTCGTCGTCGGCGCGGTCCTCGCCTGGGCCCTCCTGCCGGTGTCGCCCACGAGCTACGGCCTGGCCATCGGCGCCGCGCTCATCGCCTTCGTCCTGGCGATGGTGCAGTCCTTCAAGCGCAAGGCCTCGCCCGCGCTGATCCTGACGTACGCCGCCTTCGAGGGTGTCTTCCTCGGTGTGCTCAGCGAGATGTTCAACTCGCAGTGGAGCGGCGCGCCCTTCCAGGCGGTGCTCGGCACGATGGCCGTCTCCGGCGCCACCCTCCTGGTCTACAAGGCGGGCTGGATCCGGGTCACCGCGCGGTACGCCCGTATCGGCATGACCATCGCGATCGCCTTCATCCTCGTCATGGCGGTCAACCTGCTGCTGGTCGTCTTCGGGCTCGCTCCCGACGGCGGACTGCGCAGCATGGGCCCGCTCGGCGCGATCGTCGGCATCCTGGCGATCCTGCTCGGCGCGTTCTTCCTGACCCTCGACTTCAAGCAGATCCAGGATGGCATCGCCTACGGCGCCCCGCGCGAGGAGGCCTGGCTGGCCGCGTTCGGCCTGACCATGACCCTCGTGTGGATCTACGTCGAGATGCTCCGCCTGGTCGCCATCTTCAGCGGCGACGACTAGGGCGCCCTGTAAGGGCGCGGGGAACCGCGTGACCGGCCCCCACCGGGGCCACCGGCCCCCATCCGGGGCCACGGCGCGGTGACAACGTGACAACGGTCGAAGGGCCCGCGAACCGGACGGTTTGCGGGCCCTTCTCGGTTCTCGGCTGCCCGAACGTCCCCGTCAGAGCAGCTTTCGCGCGGCCCTCCTCAGGTCGTACTCATGGATGATCGCTTTGGCGTGGCCGTACGCGAGGTCGTACTCGTGCCGGAGCCAGCTGACCTTCTCCTCGAAATTGAAGAGAGCGGGGCCTTCGTCGACTTTGCGGAGCCAGTCGGAGACTTCACGACCGGTGCAGTGGGGGATGCGGGCGAGCAGATTGCGATGGGTCTCCTCGGAGAAGACTTGGGACATCGGCGCCTCCGGACGAAAGGGAATGTAAGCCGGTCCTTCAGGTCACGTTGCCTGAGTGGCGGCCTGTTGGCAACAGTCAGGCCGGGGCGCGTACGCTCGCGGCGTGCTTGATACGACGCCGTTGACCCGTGCCGTGGACCATTTCGCCGACCGGTTGCGGGCCGCTCCGCAGAGCCGGCTGCAGCGGGGCGCTGCCGCGGAGGCACTGGGGCTGGCCAGGGAGTTGGCACTGCGTGCCCAGCGGTTGGAGTCCCCGGACACCGCCGCTCGGGAGATGCCGGACGCGGGGATGTTCGCGGCGGCTGATCAGGTCATGGTCGCCGGAAACGATCTCGCACTGGCCCTGGCGGACGAGCGGGAGCTGGCGGAGGCGGTGGCGCTGGTGGAGGAGGCCCAGCGGCGGGCCGGAGTGTGAGTCAGAGGGACGCGATCACCCTGTCGGCGAGGATGTAGACCATGTCGTCGCCGCACTCGAAGGTGAGGGTGTACGCGCCCGATATGCCGGAGCCGCCCAGGAGGACGGGGGTGTCCCCGGCCTGGAGGGCCGCGGCCAGGCGTTCGGCGGTTTCGCGGTGGCCGGGGGTCATGCAGAGGGTGGTGCCGTCGGCGAAGACGTAGACGTCGAGGGTGCCGAGGGGACCGGGGCGGACGTCGGCCAGCTCGGTACGGGAGGCGGCGAGGTCCTCCAGGCAGGCGACCGTGCGCTCGTGGTCGTTGGTGACAGGTGACTGCACCGGCACGAAATCGGGGTGCGAGGGGTGGCGGCGGCGGGCCGCGGCCAGCTCCGCGGACTCCCCGGCGAACTCGTCGCCCTCGAGACTGGGCTCGATCACAGGCTCCAGGTGCTCCAGACCCGCGAAATCGGACTGCCGGGGCAGGAACAGCTCACTGTCGGGCAGACCCAGCAGGGAGGGCGTGTCGGTGACGTCACGGGACTCCTGGGCGGCCCAGAACGCCCGCGCCTCGGCGAGCTCACGCTCCCGCTCCTCGGCGAGCGCCTCGGCGACGGCGGCGCGTATCTCCTCCGTGTCGGCGGGCGGCCGGGCGGCCGGTACCAGGGCGCGCGCACCGGAGGCCCGGCTCTCGGCGAGCTCGGTGCGCAAGGCAGCGACCTGTCGGCGCAGCCCGCTGAGGGTGCGCAGGACGGCGACGCCCACGGCGGCGGTGGCGGCCGTGGTGAGCAGCAAGGCGATCGGCATGGCGCTCACTGACGTACTCCCGGTTCAAAGTCGACCCCCGACTTCCTACATCAGCTTGAAGGGCGGACTAACCAGCTGTCAGTGCGTAACATCACGAAACGGACAGGACTTCGCGCCCATGTTTGGTGGTGAAACGGCTCTGACCTGCGTAAATCGCTCTCCGGCGGGAGATAGGTCACATCCTGGGGGAGATTGGATCACAAAACGGCCCGGAGTCCCGCAGGAACAGGGACTCCGGGCCACAGCATCACGGTGCGCATCCGTACGGTCACGGGGTCACGCGGGCGCGGTCGGTCAGCTGAGGCGCTCGACGACCATCGCCATGCCCTGGCCGCCGCCGACGCACATCGTCTCCAGACCGAACTGCTTGTCGTGGAACTGGAGGGAGTTGATCAGCGTGGCGGTGATGCGGGCGCCGGTCATGCCGAAGGGGTGGCCGACGGCGATGGCGCCGCCGTTCACGTTCAGCTTGTCCAGCGGGATGTTCAGGTCGCGGTAGGAGGGGATCACCTGGGCGGCGAAGGCCTCGTTGATCTCGAACAGGTCGATGTCGTCGACGGTGAGGCCCGCGCGGGACAGGGCCTGCTTCGACGCCTCCACCGGGCCGTAGCCCATGATCTCGGGGGAGAGGCCGGAGACGCCGGTCGAGACGATCCGGGCGAGGGGCGTGAGGCCGAGCTCGCGTGCCTTGGTGTCGGACATGATCACGAGGGCGGCGGCGCCGTCATTCAGGGGGCAGCAGTTGCCGGCGGTGACCAGGCCGTCCTCGCGGAAGACCGGCTTCAGGCCCTGCACGGCCTCCAGGGTGACGCCCGCGCGCGGACCGTCGTCCTTGCTGACGACCGTGCCGTCCGGCAGCGTCACGGGGGTGATCTCGCGCTCCCAGAAGCCCTTCTTGATGGCTTCCTCGGCGAGGTTCTGCGAGCGGACACCGAACTCGTCCATGTCCTGGCGGGTGACGCCCCACTGGCGGGCCAGGTTCTCGGCGGTCTGACCCATCGCGATGTACGGGTCGGGGAGCAGGCCGTCCTCGCGCGGGTCGTGCCAGGAGGCGCCGACCGACTTGGAGACGGCCTCCGTACGGGCCTCCGCCTCGGCGAAGAGCGGGTTGTGCGTGTCGGGCAGGCCGTCGCTGGTGCCCTTGACGCTGCGGGACACGGTCTCGACACCGGCCGAGATGAAGACGTCGCCCTCGCCGGCCTTGATGGCGTGCAGGGCCATGCGGGAGGTCTGGAGCGAGGAGGAGCAGTAACGGGTGATCGTGCAGCCCGGAAGGTGGTCCATGCCCAGCTGTACGGCGACGATCCGGCCCAGGTTGTGGCCCGCCTCGCCGCCGGGAAGGCCGCAGCCGAGCATCAGGTCGTCGATGTCCTTCGGGTCCAGCTCCGGGACCTTGGCGAGGGCGGCCTCGACGATCGTGGCGGTCAGGTCGTCGGGGCGCAGGTCCTTCAGCGAGCCCTTGAAAGCGCGGCCGATGGGGGAGCGGGCGGCTGAGACGATCACGGCTTCGGGCATCACGGCTCCATTGGCATGCGTAAGGAAAGCTGGGCTGTGGGGGAAGTTACCCGTACGTATGGTCCGGGTCACGGGCATCAGGGTGTGACTCCGACCGCACTTTTCTAAGCGCTTGCTTTTTTTGCGGCGCCTAGGGGGCTGGGGGGCTTCCCCGCGCCCCTGAAAACCCCGGGCGCCACCCATGCTTTTAAGGGGCGCGGGGAACTGCGCGACCAGCCCCCACGCACCCGCACCCGCCAACGAACACGCACCCCCGAGCTACTAGGCGCCCGGCTGCGCCTCGGCGGCAGCGTTGGGCGCGGGGTCCGCCTCCGGCACCCTCCGCCGACGCCGCCGCTTCAGCAGGGCCCAGGGCCCGCGCGGCCCCGTGGGCATCGCGGCCGTCACCTCGGTGCCGGCTTCCGACGCCGCCTCGGCGGCGGCGCGGGCCACCGGCAGGAAGCCCTCGCGGCGGCTGACGTCCGGCCGCTCCTCCTCGGCCGGCCACAGCCCCAGCGCCGCGCAGACCGTCGGCAGGACGGCCATCGCCGCCGTCGCGTACCCCTCCGCGGAGGGGTGGTAGTTGTCGGGTCCGAACAGCTCACGCGGGTTCTGTTCGAACTCGGGGCCGAGAAGGTCGCCCAGCGACACCGTGCGGCCCCCCTGCTCGACCGTGCCGATCGTCTGCGCGGCGGCCAGCTGCCGTGAGGCCCGGCGGGCGAGCCAGCGCAGCGGCTGCTGCACGGGCTCGATCGTGCCGAGGTCGGGACAGGTGCCGACCACCACCTCCGCGCCGGCCGTGCGCAGCCGCCGTACCGCCGCCGACAGATGGCGGACCGAGCGGGTCGGGGGCATCCGGTGGGTCACGTCGTTCGCGCCGATCATGATGACGCAGACGTCGGGCACCTGGGCCGGGTCCTCCAGGACCAGTGCCACCTGCCGGTCCAGGTCGTCCGACTGGGCGCCCGGCAGCGCGACGTTCCGCAGCAGCACCGGGCGCTCGGCCACCGCCGCGAGCCCCGAGGCGATGAGGGCGCCCGGGGTCTGCCGGGACCGGTGGACACCCTGGCCGGCGGCCGTGGAGTCGCCGAGCATGACGAGGCGGAGCGGATCGTCAGGGGCGTCGTACGAACTCCCGTAGGAGCCGTAGCCGTACGCGCGGCCGTACCGGCTGCCGTGCGTGTGGCCGTACACGCCCTCCGCGCTCGGCGGGTGCGGGCTGTGCCCGTTGCCCACGATGCGCTTGGCCATCCGCACCTCGGCCAGCAGCACACCCACGGCCGCCGCACCGAGCAGCCCGATGCCGCCACCGCCGTACGCCGCGCCCGCCGCGATGCGGCGGGCCACCCTTGCTCTGGACATGCTCGTCATGCGTCGCCGCCACCTCCTCGTACCCGTACAACCACTCATTGCCCCGTACCGGCCCTCGGCCAATCCCGACGGGAGGTGAACAGGGAGAAGAAGAGTGAGGCCGGGGCTTAGGCTGGCGGAACATCACGGCCATCCCCTTTTTGCAGCTCCGGAGACAACGGTGCAATTCCACGACTCGATGATCAGCCTCGTCGGCAACACCCCGCTGCTGAGGCTCAACAGCGTGACCGAGGGCATCCAGGCGACCGTCCTGGCCAAGGTCGAGTACTTCAATCCCGGCGGTTCCGTGAAGGACCGCATCGCCCTGCGCATGATCGAGGCGGCGGAGCAGAGCGGGGAGCTGAGGCCCGGCGGCACGATCGTCGAGCCCACCAGCGGAAACACCGGCGTGGGGCTCGCCATCGTCGCCCAGCAGAAGGGGTACAAGTGCATCTTCGTGTGCCCCGACAAGGTGAGCACCGACAAGATCAACGTACTCAGGGCGTACGGCGCCGAGGTCGTCGTCTGCCCCACCGCCGTCGCCCCCGAGCACCCCGACTCGTACTACAACGTGTCCGACCGGCTGGTCCGTGAGACGCCCGGTGCCTGGAAGCCGGACCAGTACTCCAACCCCAACAACCCACTTTCCCACTACCACTCGACCGGCCCTGAACTGTGGGAGCAGACGGAGGGGCGGATCACCCACTTCGTGGCGGGCGTGGGGACCGGCGGCACCATCTCCGGCACCGGCCGGTACCTGAAGGACGCCAGTGACGGCCGCGTCCAGGTCATCGGCGCCGACCCCGAGGGGTCCGTGTACTCGGGCGGGTCCGGGCGGCCGTACCTCGTCGAGGGCGTCGGCGAGGACTTCTGGCCGACCGCGTACGACCGGACCGTCGCCGACGAGATCGTCGCCGTGTCCGACAAGGACTCCTTCCAGATGACCCGCCGGCTGGCCAAGGAGGAGGGCCTGCTCGTGGGCGGCTCGTGCGGCATGGCCGTCGTCGCCGCGCTGAAGGTCGCCGAGCGGCTCGGTCCTGACGACGTCGTGGTCGTGCTGCTGCCCGACAGTGGACGCGGATACCTCAGCAAGATCTTCAACGACGAGTGGATGGCCGACTACGGCTTCCTGGAGGACGAGGGCCCGAGCGCGCGCGTCGGTGACGTCCTCAGTCACAAGGAGCACGGCGCCATCCCCTCCCTCGTCCACATGCACCCGGACGAGACGGTCGGTCAGGCGATCGAGGTGCTGCGGGAGTACGGCGTCTCGCAGATGCCGATCGTGAAGCCGGGCGCCGGTCACCCGGACGTCATGGCGGCCGAGGTGGTCGGGTCCGTCGTCGAACGGGAGCTGCTCGACGCCCTGTTCACCCAGCGTGCCTCGCTCGACGACCCGCTGGAGAAGCACATGTCGGCGCCGCTGCCGCAGGTCGGTTCCGGTGAGCCGGTCGGCGACCTGATGTCCGTGCTCGGTTCGGCGGACGCGGCGATCGTGCTCGTCGAGGGCAAGCCGACGGGTGTGGTCAGCCGGCAGGACCTGCTCGCGTTCCTCGCCAAGGGCGGGGTGAAGCAGTAGACGTGCCCGATCGCGGGACGGAACACCCGTAAAAGTCCTCCGTGTCGCAGATCTGCCCGGAGATCTGCCCGGTCGGGGGTTTGAACTTCGCAGAAGTGGTACGAGCGCGTCACGTCCGCGCAGCACCCGCTTAACACGGGTCCGGCACATTGGTGGATGTCGGCAGGGCGGGAGCGGCTCCCCGCCCGGGCCGGCACCGAAACGGCGCCAAGGACCTCCGGAGCGGCTCCCGGACCTCCATGGACGCCACGGACGCGTAAGCCCGGTCCTGACCCGGCCCGCGTCCCTCGCGGGGACCGCCGTCGTCCCGCCCCCCGTCACACGGGGGTGCGGCGGTCCCCGCGCATATCTCTCGCGGTCCCCTCCGGGATCTCCCCGGGGTCACTCCTGCCAGTCCCGGTCCCCGCTCCTGGCCTCCCCGCGCCCGCGCAGGGCCGAGGTACCGCGCAGGGCCCACGCCAGGTTGACGCCCACGATCCCCGCCCAGGTGACGAAGAGGCCCGGGAGTTCGGCGACGGCGCCGCCGATGCCGGAGAGGGGGATGGCGACGACGAGGGAGACGACGCCGAAGCCGTAGCGTTCGCCCCAGGTGTCGGTCGACTTGGGGGAGCGGCTGCCCCGGGCCACCACCATCTGCTGCTCGGCGACCTGACGCCGGACCCGGCGGTCGACCGCGCCGTCGATGCGCTGGTCGACCTTCTCCAGGAACGACTCCACGAGCGCGGACTCGTAGTCCTCCCCCAGCTCCCTGCGGGCGTGCAGGGTGGCGGCGAGTTCCTTCTTCAGCTCGGTGTCCCCGAGCTGTGCGTCACGGGCATCCATACCGGTCATGCCGTTCACGGTAGGGAGCCGGGGGGCGCCTGGCACTGGGGATAGCCCCCCTGTTCCCTCGCTCCCTTGCCTGGTCTGTATAACCTCATGCAGAGTTCTCGGTGTCTGAATATATGGCGTCTGTCTGAGGTTGAGGAGGCTGCGGATGATGGCGTCTCGGATGGGTGCGGCCAAGGCCCCCGCCGTCACCGCCGCGGCGGTTCCGGTCGCTCCGGCGGTTCCGGCTGGTGCGGCTCTGCCGGCCGGTCCCGTCGTCCTCGACGGGGACGGGCTCGGGGTCGCCGATGTCGTACGGCTCGCCGACGGGCTCGCGCGGCCCGTGCCCGACGGCGCGGCGATGCGGCGGGTCGAGGAGGCCTGGGAGGCCGCGCGGCTGATCGCGGCCGCCGGGCGTGTGTACGGCCGCTCCACGGGCGTCGGCGCCAACCGCTCCGAGGACGTGCCCACCGAAGCCGCCGCCGAACACGGTCTCCGGCTGCTGCGCAGCCACGCCGGGGCCATCGGGGAGGAACTGCCCGCCCGGCAGGTACGGGCCATGCTCGCCGTACGCGCCAACCAACTGCTCGCGGGCGGCGCCGGGCTCCGGCCGACCGTGGTCACCGCGCTCTGCGACGCGCTGGATAGCGGCGCGCACCCCGTCGTGAACGAGTTCGGCTCGGTCGGGACCGGAGACATCGCGGCCCTGGCCCAGGTGGGGCTGGCGCTGGCGGGGGAGCATCCGTGGCGGGCGACTCCGGGACCGACTCCCGGAGCGGGGGCGGGGACGGAGGCGGGGGCCGGGGGCGGCGGTGTTCCCGATGCGCAGCCGCTCGACAACAACGACGCCCTCGCCCTGATCAGCAGCAACGCGCTCACGCTCGGCCAGGCCGCGCTGGCGCTGCACGAGTTGCGGGGGCTGATCGCCGCCACGCAGGTCGTCGCCGCGCTGTCGCTGCTCGCGGTGGACGGCTCGCACGAGGCGTACGCGGCGCCCGTGCACCTCGCGCGCGCCCACCAGGGGTCGCGCGAAGTGGCGCGGCGCATGCGGGAGTTGATCGGCGCTGCCGACCGGCCCACTCCGCCGCTGGGGCGGATCCAGGACCCGTACGGCTTCCGGTGCGTGCCGCAGATCCACGGGCCCGCGCTGGACGCGGCGGACGCGCTGGGGGGCGTGCTGGAGGTGGAGATCAACGCGGCCGCGGAGAACCCGCTGATCTGCCCCGAGGACATGGCGGCCTACCACCACGGCGGCTTCTACCAGGCCCAACTCGCCCTCGCCCTGGACCACTTCCGACTGGCCGTGACCCAGGTGGCCCGGCTGTCGACGTCCCGGCTCTCCTCGCTCAACGAGCCCGCGTACACCCGGCTGCGGCCCTTCCTCGCCGACCACGAGCCCGCCTCGTCGGGCGTGATGATCCTGGAGTACGCCGCCGGGGCCGCCCTCGGTGACCTGCGGGCCTTCTCCGCGCCCGCGTCGCTCGGCCACGCTGTACTCTCCCGGGGCGTCGAGGAACAGGCCAGCTTCGCCTCGCTCGCCGCACGTCAGACCCTGCGGGCGTGCGGCGCGTACCGGCTGGTCGTCGGCTGCGAACTCGTCGCGGCCGTGCGGGCGCTGCGCCAGCGGGACCTGCGGCCGGATCCGCGGCTGCCCGTCGGGCGGGCCCTGGAACTGGCGGAGGCCGTCCTCGACGCCGACCCGGCCGACCGGCCGCTCACGGCGGACGTGAGCGCGGCGGCCGTACTGCTCGATCGGTTCACCGAGATCTGGACGGACGTCCAGGCGGACCCAGTGAGGGGGAGCGCGTCATGAGCGCGAACAAGGGCACGGGCGTGACGGACACTCCCGGCGCCCGGCTGCAGGCGCTCTTCGAGGGGCACCGGCTGACGCCCACCCAGCGGCGCATCGCGCACAGCATGGTGCGGCGGGCGGCGGACGTGCCGTTCCTGTCGAGCGTGGAGCTGGCGGAGCTGGCCGGCGTCAGCCAGCCGTCCGTGACGCGCTTCGCGGTGGCGCTCGGCTTCGACGGCTACCCGGCGCTGCGCAGGCATCTGCGGGACGTCGCGCCCGCCGAGCCGGTCGCGGACACCCTCGCGTACAACGAGTACCAGCAGGCCGTCGAGGCCGAGATCGAGAACCTGCGGCATCTGGCGGACGTGCTCGCCGACCCCGCCCCGGTGACGCGGGCCGGGCGGCTGCTGGCCGGGTCCCGGCCACTGCCGGTCCTCGGGCTGCGGGCGGCCGCCTCCCAGGCGTACGGCTTCGCGTACTTCGCCGCCAAGGTCCACCCCGACGTACGGCTGCTGCACGAGGGCGGCAGCATGCTCCACGACCGCGTCGACGCGGCCGTACGGGCCGGTGCGACCGCCCTGCTCTGCTTCGCGCTGCCCCGGCATCCCCGCGAAGTCGTCGAGACCCTGGCGTACGCCAAGGAGGCCGGGCTCTTCGTCGTCACGGTCGCCGATTCCGCCTTCGCGCCCGTCGCCAAGGTCTCCGACCTGCTCCTGCCCGCCGCCGTCGGCACCGGGCTCGCCTTCGACACCGCCTGCGCCCCGATGCTGCTGGGCCGGGTGCTCCTGGAGGCCATGTGCGACGACCTGCCGGAGGCCCAGGCCCGCCTGGAGGAGTTCGACGCGAAGGCCGCGCAGCGGGGCCTGTTCGTGGAGTAGCCCGTCCGTTCGGCCGCGAAGTTTCGCGATTCTCAGGCGCGTTTCACGTTCGCTGGTTACCGTGCCCGGCGACTGTCGTACGACCTGGGGACAGCGGGAGGCGGGGAGCATGGCGCGCGGAGGGCAGGGGCTGGCTCGGGTGGCCGTGGTGGTGCGGGCCGGGGCGGCGCCGCTGTGGTGGCTCGGAGTGGTCGCGGCGGGGGTCGGCGTGCTGCCGTCGGGGCTGACCGGGCGGCGGATCGGAGTGCTGGCCGGGGCGGCGCTGTTCATCGTCGCGGCGGTGGTGGTGGCGGGCGTGCGGCGCGGGCGCCACGCGGAACTCGCGCGCGGCGCCACCCGCGCCGCCAAGCACGACATCCTCCAGGACCGCGCCGTCACCCTCCGCACCTGGCGCCGCGGACACCGCTGGTGGCTGCTCCTCGGCTTCCTCGCCGCCCTCGGCTCCTCCTTCGCCGTCCCCGCTGCGGGCGGCCTCCTCCTCGCCGGGCTCGGCACCGGCCTCCGGCTCAGGGCGGCCTGGCTCGGCCGCCGCGAACTCTCCACCGGCCGGCTGCTCTGGGTCCGCGTCGACTGGCTCTCCGCCCGTGGCGGCCGCCCGACCGGCAAGCGGGTCGCCGGGTACCGGGTCACCGGCATCGACGCGGGGGACGCGGGGCCCGGGGGAGGGCGGCGGAAGTAGGGCCGCTCGACGGTAGTGCTGTTCGACGGCCCCCGACCTGAGGCTGCCCCTCCACGGGGTCGGCGTGGGCGCTACTCGCCCCGGGCCCGGAGGACCAGCTTGTTCACCGCCCACAGGGCGATGCCGATGGCCAGGAGGACGCCGGCGCGGATGTAGACGTCGGCGGGGCGGTCGGCCAGGGGGCTGGCGAGGATGAGCGCGGTGAGGGCGCCGAGGACCGGCAGGACCGTCGGGGTGCGGAAGTGGGCGTGGTCGACGCGGTCGCGGCGCAGGACGAGGACCGCGATGTTGACGACGGCGAAGACGCACAGGAGGAGGAAGGCGGTGGTGTCGCCGAGGCCCTCGATCTCGCCGGTGGAGACCAGGCCGATGGCGAGGAGGGTGACGAAGACGATGCCGACGACGGGTGTGCGGCGGCGGGGCAGGACGCGGGCCATGCCGCGCGGGAGGATGCGTTCGTTGGCCATGCCGTAGCAGAGGCGGGAGGCCATCATGATGTTGATCAGGGCGGAGTTGGTGACCGCGAAGAGGGCGATCAGGGCGAAGAGCTTGTGCGGGAAGTCGACCCCGCCGGCCTTCACCACTTCGAGGAGCGGACCGCTGGAACCCTCCAGGGTCTTGGCGTCGACCAGGAGCGACGAGACCAGGGCGACCAGAACGTAGATCGTGCCCGTGACCGCCACCCCGATGAAGATCGCCCGGGGGAAGGTCCTGGTCGGGTCCTTCGTCTCCTCCGCCATGTTCACCGAGTCCTCGAAGCCCACGAAGGCGAAGAAGCCGAGGGCGGTGGCGCCGAGGACGCTGGTGAGCAGGGCGTATCCCGTGCCGCTCGCCTCGAACTCGGTGAGGCGGGACGGTTCGCCGTCGCCCGACAGGACCGCCCAGGCACCGATCGTGAGGATGATCAGCAGGCCGGTCAGTTCGACCAGGGTCAGCACCACGTTCGTCTTCACCGACTCGGAGACGCCCCGCAGGTTCAGGGCGGCCAGCAGGACGATGAAGGTGATGGCGACGAGGGTCGGCGGCAGGGCGCCGTTCGTCAGCTCGTCCAGGTAGTCACCGCTGAAGGCACGCGCGGCGGCGCTCGCGGACGACAGGCCCGAGCACATCACCATGAAGGCGACGATGAACGTGAGGAAGGGCAGCTTGAACGCCCTCTGCGTGTAGAGCGCCGCCCCGGCCGCCTTCGGGTACTTGCCGACCAGTTCGACGTACGACGCCGCCGTCAGGATCGCCACCACGAAGCCGATGACGAAGGGCAGCCAGAGCGCTCCGCCGACCTTCCCGGCGACCTTGCCCGTGGTCGCGTAGATGCCGGTGCCGAGGATGTCGCCGATCACGAAGAGGATCAGCAGCTTGGGGCCGAGGACCCGCTTGAGGCCGCTCTCCTCGGCGGGCGCGGGCCCTGCGGCGGTGCTTTCCGTGGTGGACATGAGAACCTCCCCCGATCGGTGATCCGTCCGGGGGAGTCCTGCCCTTTCACGGCCCATGGATGCGTTCGCAACCGATTCTCAGAGCTTCACCAGAGGTTCGCGGGCACGGGCCGGCTCGCGGGGTGCGCCTGGGGCGCTCGAGGCTCAGGTGGTGCGCAGGGTCCGCTTGGCGAGCTCGTACGCCGGGAGCATCTGCTCGTGCTCCTGGGTGTCGAGGCCGCCGAGGTGGACGACGACGGGCCCGTCCGGGGTGACCGCGACGAAGGCCCGCTCCTTCTTGGTCTCGTCCAGGGCCTCGCTGGTGTAGAGGTACTCGACCTCGGTGCCGGACACGTCGGAGTCCGAGGAGAACTCGCTGTACTCGGCCTTGCTGGTGCCGCCCTCGGCCGCCACGAACTCCTTGAGCAGCGCCTCCGCGTCGCCCTCCTTCGCGCCCGCCTCACCGGTCCAGACACGGAGGAAGCCGATGTTCCCGGCGGGCTTGGCGTCGATCTCGCACGCGGCGGTGAACGGGCCCTGGTGGAGCAGCCCCTCGGCCAGCTCCGCCGCGAGCTCGTCCTCCTCGGAACCGCTCCCACCGCCGGGCGCCCCGGTCTCGACGGCCTCCGGCCGCCACTTCTCGGCCGTGTCGAAGGTGACCGGCAGTTCGCAGGCGGAACCGGCCGCGCCGACGCTGCCACCGCTCTTGGCGGTGTCCGTGGCCTGCCCCTCCGCGTCCGAATCCGTGTCCGAATCCGTGTCCGACCCGGTGGCCGTCTCGGTGGCGCTCGCCGAGGCCTTCGCCTCACCGTCCCCCGCCGGCTCCGAGCACCCCGTCAGCACCCCGGCCACCAACGCCAGCTGCGCCAGCACCGTCCCCCGTACCGCTCTTCGCACGGTCGCCCTCCCCATCTCGGTCCAGGGCGGACACGGTAACCGAGGGGCCTCTCCGAGGGATGCGCCGGGCGGCGCTCCCCGGGTGTGGGGTGCGCCGCCGGAGCGAGGTGCCAGGGTCGTCAGACCTCCAACTCCGCCTCGATCCTCTTCAACTGGTGCCTGGCCATCGCCAGGTTGGCCCGCTTGGAGTCGAGGACCAGGTAGAGGAAGAGGCCGTTGCCGCCGCGCCCGGTGAGCAGGCGGATCAGGTGGTACGCGTCGGAGAGGGTGATCAGGATGTCCTCGATCTCGCCCTTGAGGCCGAGGTGTTCCATGGTGCGCAGCTTGGCGCGGACGACATCGGTGTTGCCGGCGGCCGCGACGGTGAGGTCGAACCCCTTGCTGCCGCCGATCGTGCCCAGTGCCATGCCGCTGGTGTAGTCGACCAGGGCGGCGCCGGTCGCGCCCTCGATGGACGCGAGGGCCTCTTTCAACGCGGTCTCGGTGTTGGCCATGGTGGGTGGTGTCCTTTCAACTCTCAGTGGTGGTAGGTGTGTGGGGAGCGGTTCGGGGGGTGGTGCGTGGGGCGGGCGTGGGGACGGCGCGGGGGGTCCGGCGGGGCATGGTCGACCTGACCGTGGCCTTGGCCGGTGTCTGAGGCGGTGTCTGGGCCGATGTCTGGGGCGGGGGCGCGGTGGTGGCGGCGGTCGTGGCCGCGCTCGCGGTCTTCGCCACCGACCGGGCAGGGTTCCTGGTGGCCGCCTTGACCGTGGCCGCGTCGTCCGGCCGGGGCAGGGCGTCCATCAGTTCGCCGATCCGGCCGCCGGCCCGGCGCCCCTCCAAGTGCAGTCGACCCACGTTGACCCGGTCCTGGGCCAGCAACGTGAGCACGGCCGAGGAGCCCGCCGCGTACGTGGCCACATAGCCGTGGTCACCGCGCAGCAGCAGTTCGCGAAGCTCGCCCCGGCCGGCGGCGTCCGTCATCCGTACGGCGACGCCGAGCGCGGCGGCGGTGAGCGCCGCCAGGCCCTCCGGTTCGACGCCGGGGGTGTCGTGGGCGAGGACCAGCCCGTCCACACTGGCCGCGAGCGCGCCGGTCAGCTGGGGTACACGGGCCCTCAACCGGTGCAGTTCGTCGAGGACTTCGGCCTCCGCGGCCATGGGCGGTCTCCTCTCTGCGGGACGCTCCCGCTGCCGCTCAAAGGGCCTCCAGCGCATCCCTGAGCCTTTGCAGTAGGGTCACGTCGGGGTCTGTGGTGGTGAGCGGCCAGGGCGGGGTGGGGGACGGCGCCTCGCCGTCGGCCGCGGGTGCGGCCGGCGTGGCACTGCCCGGGTCGTCCGGTGGGGCGTGCCCCGGGTGGGCGGCCGGGGCGAGGGCCGGGCCGGTCGGCGTCGGTGGTCCTCCGGCCGGGCCGGGCCGCGCTGTCGATATGAGGCCCGCTGCCGCCAGGCGGCGTACGTCGACCAGGGTGTGGAAGGCGGGGCGTCCCAGGGCCAGGGAGATCTCGGCGGCCGTGCGAAAACCGTTGACCTGGCCGAGCACGGCTCCCTGGCGGGCCGGGACCGGTGGTACGTCGAGGCTGGCCGCCCTGATCAGCGGGGCGTCGTCCATGGCCGGGTCGGGCCAGATGCGGTGCAGGAGGGCCCGGCGGCGCAGCGCCTCGCGCTCCACGGTGGCCACCGGCACCGGGCGGATCGTCCCGAGCCAGTGCGCGGCCCCGGGACGGAAACTGGCCGGCGCGCTGCTCGGACCGAGCACGAAGTACGCCGCGTCGAAGAGCGCCCCCGCGTGACACAGCTCCAGCGCGCCCCGCGCGACCCGGCCGCTGTCCACGAGGAACCGCCCGACCCGCAGCCCGGCCCCGGCCGTGTCGACCGCCTCCCGCCAGCCGTCGGTGTCCAGGATGCCGCCGGTGGTGAGCAGCACGTCGAGGCCCGGGGACCGGGGGCTCTCGGCGTGCACGACCGCACCCTCGGACAGATACAGCGAACCGCTCTCGCGCAGCAGCACCCCGGTGGCCCGCTCGGCGGCGAGCCGGCTCAGCAGCGGGAGGACGGCGTGCCGCGCCTGCTCGTCACGCACGGGCAGCGAGGGCGCCGGTGTGGTGATCACACTCATGCCAGCACCAGCCGTCCCGCCATCTCGCCGAGCCGGATCCGGGCCAGCGCCAGATTGCCGTCCGTACGGGCCAGCCACAGATGCAGGAACACACTGCTGTCGAACGTCGTCCGCACGAACCGCAGCACGTGGTACGTGTCCCGGTTGCTGACGATCAGGTCCTCGACCGGCAGATCCGCCCCGGACCAGTCCGACCCCTCCTCCGGTGCGAACGCCCGGTGTTCCGCCGCGAGCCGTGCCAGTTCCGCCGCCTCCGCCGCGGTCGTCTCGTGGTCACCGCCGGGGGCCTCCCCGACCGTGCCCAGCGCCAGCCCGCTGGTCCAGTCGACCACCGCGGCGCCCAGCGCACCGGGCAGCCTCATGGCCTCCACCAGACACTCGTCGATTCCGGGCACCGTGGCTCCCCTCCTGCCTGCGGTTCGGCTGAGTGACGCAGACGCTACGCAACGTGTGCGCGAGGGGTGAGGGATCTGGCATTTTCCAGCGGAACATGCGGACAGGTGACTAAGGTGGGTCGAATTGCCTGCTTTTCACCGCTGTTGGGCCCCGGAAGACACAAGGGCACGCTGAGGTGGGCATATGCGGGCACCCCGCATGCCCGGGCACGGACGAAGCGCCGGGCGGCGATCCTTCCGGGGGGCTTGAGGGGCGTGTGGATGGGGGCACATGCCGCCACCGGGCGCCCCAGCTCTTCCGGGGGCGCGGGGAACCACGCGAGCAGCCACAACCAACCCGCGGCCGCCGTACGGCGGTTCCCCCCGAGCTACGAGGCGACTCACAGCCCCAGCAGCCCCGCCCTCTCGGCGCCCCCCGCCTCAGCCACGATCTCCTCCGCGGTCTGCGCCCCGCGCACCACCGCGAACCGCATCCCCCTCTCCCCGGGCGCGTACCCGTAGATCCCGGGCCGGGGCAGGGAGTTGTACGCGTAGTGGTGCGCGAAGTAATACGCGCCGGTGTCCAACGCGGCCGCGGCATCCCCCGGCTCGAACAACGGCAGCGAACGCCCCTCCGCCAGCAGGTCCCCAGCGAAACAGGCGGGCCCCGCCACGTCCTGCACCACCGCGGGCCCCTCCTTCACACGCCCCTTCGCGTCGTACGCGGCGATCCGCAGTGGCCAGGACCCGGGCGCGTACACCGTCCGGGTCGCCACCTGCACCCCGGCATGGGTGACCGCGATGGCCCGGCCGCCCGCCTGCTTGGTGTACTCCACGCGGGCGAGAATCGTCCCGTTCTTCGCGAGCAGCGACCGCCCGAACTCGGTGACCAGCCCGTACCGCCCGCCGAACAACCCCGGCACCGCCTCCGCCAGCAACCGCGCGTACTGCTCGTACGTCGGTGTCGCCGCCTCCGACGCGAAGTTCACCGGCAGCCCGCCGCCGATGTCGATCGTGTCGATCTGCCGCCGCCCGATCCGCCGGTTGATCTCCTCCGCCAGCTCGTACGTCTCGGTGATCCCCCGTGTCATCAGCGACAACGGCAGCCCCTGCGACCCGGCGTGCGCGTGCAGCCGGCTCAGCCAGGGCCGGTCCAGATACGCCTGGACGACCCACTCCCGCGCACCCTCGTCCCGGAGCGCCACCCCGAACTTCGACGTGGCCGTCGCCGTGGACAGCGCGCCGATCGAACCGCCGCCGACCTGCGGGTTCACCCGGATACCGATCGGCGAGCGGGTGGTGGCCGACCGGACGAGCGCGTCGATACGGTCCAGCTCCTGCGGATTGTCCGCGTTCACCGCGATGCCCAGCGCCAGCGCCTCGCGCAGCTCGGCCGGGGTCTTGGCGGGCGAGTCGAGCACGGTCCGCTTCGGCGACACCCCGGCCGCCCGCGCCAGGGCCAGCTCCCCGGCGCTCGCCACCTCCGCGCCGATCCCCGCCTCGCGCAGCAGCCGCAGCACCGGCACGAGCGGTGTCGCCTTGACCGCGAACGCGTGCAGCACGGGCGTGCCAGGCGCCGTCACCGCGTCGAACGCCCTCCGCAGCGCCCCCGCCGAGGCCCGGATCCCGGTGACGTCGAGGAGCCCGACCACCGGGGCGCTGGGACCGAGCAGCCCCTGCTCCACCGCCGCCCGCACAGCCTCGTCCCGCCGGGCGGCCCGCTCGCCGTCCGTGTCGAACAGCCGCAGCGTGCGCTCGCTGTCCCCCTCGTCCTGCGGGTGGGCGCGGCCCCCGGCCGCCCCCTCCGCGCCAGTCCCGTTCGTCACGTCTCCCATCTCTTCCCCCGTTGTCCGTCGATGGCCGAACCCTTGCGGCCACTGTGTCCAGCCAAACACCCGCGGCGCGCCGTCGCTGGCCGTACGGCCGTATTGACTAGCTCTATTCACCGAGCCAGGATGTGAATAGTTGCTGTAAAGCGAGGAGGCAGACCGTGTCAGGACCCCGCCCCGTCCGAGCACCACGAGGTACGGAACTCAGCACCCTGGGCTGGCAGCAGGAAGCCGCGCTGCGCATGCTCCAGAACAACCTCGACCCCGAGGTCGCCGAGCACCCCGACAAGCTCGTCGTCTACGGCGGCACGGGCAAGGCCGCCCGTGACTGGCGCTCCTTCGACGCCATGGTCCGCACCCTGCAGACCCTCAAGCAGGACGAGACCATGCTCGTCCAGTCCGGCCGCCCGGTCGGCGTCATGCAGACCCACGAGTGGGCGCCTCGCGTCCTCATCGCCAACTCCAACCTGGTCGGCGACTGGGCCAACTGGGAGGAGTTCCGCCGCCTGGAACAGCTCGGCCTCACCATGTACGGCCAGATGACCGCCGGCTCCTGGATCTACATCGGCACCCAGGGCATCCTCCAGGGCACCTACGAGACCTTCGCCGCCGTCGCCGCCAAGAAGTTCGGCGGCACCCTCGCCGGGACCATCACCCTCACCGCCGGCCTCGGCGGCATGGGCGGCGCCCAGCCCCTCGCCGTCACCATGAACGACGGCGTCGCCCTCTGTATCGACTGCGACCCCCGCGCCATCGAACGCCGCATCGAGCACCGGTACCTCGACGTGCGGGCCGACTCGCTCGACCACGCCCTCCAGCTGGCGGTGGAGGCCCGTGACGCCCGCCGTCCCCTCTCCATCGGCGTCCTCGGCAACGCCGCCGACCTCGTCCCCCAGCTCCTCGCGATGAGCGCCCCCATCGACATCGTCACCGACCAGACCTCCGCCCATGATCCGCTGGCGTACCTGCCGGTCGGCGTGGACTTCGACGACATGGCGTCGTACGCGGCGAAGGACCCGGCGGGCTTCACCACCCGCGCCCGCGAGTCGATGGCCAGGCATGTCGCGGCCATGGTCGGCTTCCTGGACGCCGGCGCGGAGGTTTTCGACTACGGCAACTCCATCCGGGGCGAGGCCCAACTCGCCGGGTACGAGCGGGCGTTCGCCTTCCCCGGTTTCGTCCCCGCTTACATCCGGCCCCTGTTCTGCGAGGGCAAGGGCCCCTTCCGGTGGGCGGCCCTGTCCGGCGACCCCGCCGACATCGCCAGGACCGACCGGGCGATCCTCGACCTCTTCCCCGAGAACGAGTCCCTCCACCGCTGGATCAAGATGGCGGGGGAGAGGGTCCACTTCCAGGGCCTGCCCGCGCGTATCTGCTGGCTCGGCTACGGCGAGCGGGACCGGGCCGGGGAGCGCTTCAACGACATGGTGGCCTCCGGGGAGCTGGCGGCGCCGCTCGCGATCGGGCGTGACCACCTCGACTGCGGCTCCGTCGCCTCCCCCTATCGCGAGACCGAGGCCATGCTCGACGGCTCCGACGCGATCGCCGACTGGCCGCTGCTGAACGCGATGGTGAACGTGGCCTCGGGAGCGTCCTGGGTGTCCCTCCACCACGGGGGCGGTGTGGGCATGGGCCGGTCCATCCACGCCGGTCAGGTGACCGTGGCCGACGGCACGAAGCTCGGCGGGGAGAAGATCCGCCGGGTGCTGACCAACGACCCCGGGATGGGTGTGATCCGCCACGTCGACGCGGGCTACGACATCGCGGAGTCCGTCGCCGACGACCGGGGTGTGCGGGTGCCGATGCGTGAGGGTGGCGGCGCGTGACCCGGAGCGAGGGCGGGCGTAGCGGCGACTCCCCGGTGGGGGCTGGGGCTTCGTCGCCGTCCGAGGCTCCGACTGTGCCCACCCGTTCCGCCCTGCGGGACGCCTGCCCACAGCCCGCACAAGGGACCGGCCGGGCCGACGGCCCACAGTCTGTAGAGGGGGCCGGTCGGGCTGGTGGGCTACGGCCTGGGGAGGGCAGCGGTCATGCTGATGGGGTGCAGTCTGTGGAGGGGACCAGTCGGCCTGACTGCCCACAGCCTGTGGAAGGGACCGCACACAAACCTGGGCGTCCGCCCATCACCCGGGGTGCCTCCTTCCACGAGATGTGGCGGGAGCTCCGGCCCATCGGGCGGCACCCCGAGTCCGGTGGGTACCGGCGGTTCGCCTGGACCGCCGCCGACGCGGACTGCCGGGCCTGGTTCGAGGAGCAGGCCAGGGAGCGGGGGCTGGAGTACGAGGTCGACCGGAACGGGAACCAGTGGGCCTGGCTCGGGGATCCCGCTGCCGGGGACGCCGTCGTCACCGGGTCGCACCTCGACTCCGTGCCCGACGGCGGGGCCTTCGACGGCCCCCTCGGTGTCGTGTCCTCCTTCGCCGCGCTCGACGAACTCCGCGCCCGGGGCACTCGCTTCGACAAACCCTTCGCCATCGTCAACTTCGGTGATGAGGAGGGCGCGCGGTTCGGGCTGGCCTGCGTCGGGTCCCGGCTGGCTGCCGGAGAGCTGACCGTCGAGCAGGCGGGGCGGCTGACCGACGCGGACGGGATCACGTTGCCGCAGGCCATGGAGGCGGCCGGGTACGACCCGGAGGCCATCGGGCCGGATCCGGAGCGGCTCGCGCGGATCGGGGCGTTCGTCGAACTGCATGTCGAGCAGGGGCGGGCGCTGGACCTGTCGGGAGACGCCGTCGGCATCGCCAGTGCCATCTGGCCGCACGGGCGGTGGCGGTTCGACTTCCGGGGCGAGGCCAACCACGCCGGCACGACCCGGCTCGTCGACCGCCGGGACCCCATGCTGTCGTACGCGGAGACCGTGCTCGCCGCCCGGCGCGAGGCACGCCTCGCCGGCGCCGTCGCCACTTTCGGCAAGATCTCGGTCGAGCCGAACGGGGTGAACGCCATCCCCTCCCTCGTGCGCGGCTGGCTCGATTCCCGCGCTGAGGACCAGAAGACCCTGGACACCGTCGTCGGGGCCATCGAGGAGGCGGCCCGTGACTACGCCCGGGAGCACGGGATCGCACTCGATGTCGTCCGGGAGTCCTTCACCCCCGTCGTGGAGTTCGAGCACGCGCTGCGGGACGAGATCGCCCGCATCCTGGGCCGGGACACGGCCGATCTGAAGGTGCCGGTACTCGGCACCGGGGCCGGACACGACGCCGGGATCCTCTCCGGGAGCGTCCCGACCGCCATGCTGTTCGTGCGCAACCCCACGGGCGTCTCGCACTCCCCGGCCGAGCACGCCGCCGAGGACGACTGCCTGGCCGGGGTGATCGCGCTCGCCGACGTACTGGAAGGGCTGGCCCACAGGTGACGGAGACGACCTACTGGCTCGAACACGCCTGGCTCGGCACGAACGTCGAGCCCGGCGTGACCCTCACGGTGACCACCGACGGCTCCGACGGCCGCATCACTGCCGTGCGCACCGAGACGCCCACCCCGCCCCCGGGCGCGGTCGTCCTGCGCGGCCTCACCCTGCCCGGCCTCGCCAACGCCCACAGCCACGCCTTCCACCGGGCCCTGCGCGCCACCGTGCAGGTCGGCTCGGGGACCTTCTGGACCTGGCGCGAGGTCATGTACCGGGTGGCGGACCGGCTGACCCCGGACACGTACCACGCCCTCGCCCGCGCGGTGTACGCGGAGATGGCCCTGGCCGGCATCACCGCCGTCGGCGAGTTCCACTATGTGCACCACGCGCCCGGCGGCACCCCGTACGCCGACCCGAACGCCATGGGCGAGGCGCTCATCGAGGCCGCCGCCGAGGCGGGCATCCGGGTCACCCTCCTCGACACGGTCTACCTCTCCGCCGGCTTCGGACAGGCGCCCGACCACCACCAGCTCCGCTTCTCCGACGGGACGGCGGAGGCCTGGGCGGAACGCTGTTCAGTTCTCAAGGACCGGGATCACGCGCGGATCGGTGCGGCGGTCCACTCCGTACGGGCCGTGCCGGCCGGGCAGTTGGCGACGGTGGCCCGGTGGGCCGAGGAGCGGCGGGCCCCGCTGCATGTGCACCTGTCGGAGCAGACGGCGGAGAACGACGCCTGCCGCGAGGCACACGGCCGCACCCCCGCCCAACTCCTCGCCGAGCACGGCGTGCTGGGCCCGCGCACCACCGGCGTCCACAACACCCACCTCACCGACGAGGACATCGCCCTCATCGGTGGCAGCGGCACCGGCACCTGCATGTGCCCCACGACGGAACGCGACCTCGCGGACGGCATCGGCCCCGCCATCGCCCTCCAGCGGGCCGGCTCCCCGCTCTCCCTCGGCTCCGACAGCCACGCCGTCATCGATCTGCTCGAAGAGGCGCGCGCGATGGAGCTGAACGAGCGGCTCCGCACCCGAACACGAGGTCACTGGACGGCGGCGGCCCTTCTGCGGGCGGCCTCGGCCGACGGCCACGCGGCGATCGGCTGGGACGACGCCGGTGCCCTGGAGACGGGCGCGCTCGCCGACTTCACGACGATCGCGCTCGACTCGGTCAGGACAGCGGGACCGCTTCCACGACTGGGCGCGGAGACGGCTGTATTCGCCGCGTCGGCAGCAGACGTGTCGCACACGGTCGTGGGTGGTCGGCACGTCGTACGGGACGGGGCGCACGCTCTCGTACCGGATGTGCCGAGAGCCCTCGCGGACGCCGTCGCAGCCCTGCGCGCATGACCCGCGATCCCACGAACGATCGCCCCGCACCCGCACCCGCACCCGAATCCGAGCCCGCACCCCACCCGACCGCCGAGAAGGCCACCGAGGACGCCATGAGCAGCCCGACGACCGTCAGCCCCGCCAGCTCAGCGAGCACCGCCAGCACGCTCATCACCAACATCGCTGCCCTGGTCACCAACGACCCCTCCCTCGGCGACGGATCCCCCCTCGGACTGATCCAGGACGCGGCCGTCGTCATCAACGGTGAACGCATCGCGTGGACCGGTGACCAAAGCAAAGCACCCGCCACTGACAATCGGGTCGACGCAGGTGGGAGGGCGGTGATCCCCGGCTTCGTCGACTCCCACTCCCACCTCGTCTTCGCGGGCGACCGGACCGCCGAGTTCAACGCCCGGATGTCCGGCCGGGCCTACAGCGCGGGCGGCATCCGCACGACCGTCGCCGCCACCCGCGCCGCCACCGACGAGGAACTGGAGGCCAACCTCACCCGTTACCTCCGCGAGGCCCTCCGCCAGGGCACGACGACCTTCGAGACGAAGTCCGGCTACGGCCTGACGGTCGAGGACGAGGCGAGGGCCCTGCGCATCGCCGCCGCCCACACCGACGAGGTCACCTACCTCGGCGCCCACATCGTCCCGCCCGACCACGCCGAGGACCCCGCTGGTCCCTCGGAGTACGTCGCCCTCGTCACCGGCGAGATGCTCGACGCCTGCGCCCCGTACGCCCGTTGGATCGACGTCTTCTGCGAGAAGGGCGCCTTCGACGGCGACCAGGCCCGCGCCATCCTCACGGCCGGCAAGGCCAAGGGCCTGCACCCGCGCATCCACGCCAACCAGCTCTCGTACGGCCCGGGCGTGCAGCTCGCGGTCGAGGTGGACGCGGCGAGCGCCGACCACTGCACCCACCTCACCGACGCCGACGTGGACGCCCTCGCCCACAGCGACACGGTCGCCACGCTCCTCCCCGGCGCGGAGTTCTCCACCCGCGCGGAGTGGCCGGACGCCCGCCGTCTCCTGGACGCGGGCGTCACCGTGGCCCTCTCGACGGACTGCAACCCGGGGTCGTCCTTCACCTCGTCCGTCCCGTTCTGTGTCGCGCTCGCCGTGCGGGACATGGGGATGACGCCGGACGAAGCGCTCTGGTCGGCCACGGCGGGGGGCGCGCGGGCGCTGCGCCGCGACGACATCGGCCGCCTCACGCCGGGCGCGTACGCCGATCTCGCGCTGCTGGACGCGCCCAGCCATGTCCACCTCGCCTACCGGCCGGGCGTTCCCCTGGTCACGGGGGTGTGGCGCAGGGGCGTACGCGTGGTCTGACCGGGACTCAGGACCGGGGCGTCTCAGGCGTGGACCGGGACTCAGGACCGGGTCGTCTCAGGCGTGGACCGGGACTCAGGACCGGGTCGTCTCAGGCGTGGACGGGCCCCGCCCCCGCCCTCCACCGTTGCCCGTCGCGCCCCGTGGCCTTGGCGAAGGCGACGGAGCCGAGCGCGTCCGGGGTCACGGCGTGCCCCGGCGCGATCGCCGGGCGGATCATCCCCCGGGAGTCGACCTCGAACGTCAGGTTCTCGCCGTTGTCCCCGTCGAGCGAGTCGCAGTCCCAGATGCCCACACCGTCGTCGGTCGCCCCCCGGCTGTCGAGGCACAGGTCGGGATCGGCGAACGACTGGAGGGCGTTCCGGTGGGAGTCGACGCGCCACCGCTGGGTGGCGCGCGAGGAGCAGGTGGCCGTGACGACGTCTGTGCCCTTCTCCAACTCGCCCCGGATGTCCAGGCACAGGCCCGAGGCGACGTTCACCACCTGGGTGTAGCCACCGTTCAGCGGCGGCCCGTACGGCAGCTCGGGTGTCGGGCGGCCCGGTTTCGACGGGCTCGGACTCGGGCTCTTGGTCGGCTTCTCCGGGGGCTTCGAGGGGCTCTTGGTGCGCGAAGGGGTCGGGGACGGCGTCGGGCTCGGCGGGGGCGTCGGCGTCACGGACACCGAGGGCGGGGGCGCGGGCGTGGCGCCGGAGCCCGCCGCGTCGTCGGACGACGACGAGTCGCCCGTGCCCGAGAACACCAGGAACGCCAGCAGCGGTGCCAGGGTCACGCCCAGAGCCACCGAGGTCAGCATGAACCGACGGGACCGCGGCCACCCGGCTTTCAGCGTCCTGTCTTCACTACCGTCACCGCCACCGGCACCAGCACCGCCGCCGGCCGCGCTCCCGGCCGCCGCCGGCACTCCGGCCCTGGCCCCCGCCAGGCCCACGGCTTCCGCCCCGGCCCGGACGCCGACGCCGACTTCGGCGCCGGTTTCTCCCCACGCCTCCGCCCCGGCCACCGCACCGAACGGCGTCTCGGCCTTGCCCCCGTCCACCGCACGACCCTTGCGGCCGGAGCCGGAGCCGGAGCCGGAGCCGGAGCCGGAGCCGGAGCCGAACTCCGTCCAAGCCCCAACCGCCGAGCCTCCCCCTCCCCCTCCCCCTCCCCCTCCCCCTGCCCCTGCCCCTGCCCCTGCCCCGGCGCCGGGCCCCGCGAAGTTGTCCCCGAAGTCCTGCCCGAAGTCCTGCCCGAAGTCCTCCCCGAGGCCGGCCCCGAAGTCCTCCGCCCCTGCCACCCCGGCCCCAGGACCGCGCCCGCCCCGGGCACCCGCCCGACCCTCCGTGCCGGCTCCGCCCCGCGCCGCCGGCTCCTCGCGCGCGTACGCCCTGCCACCCCACGGCAGCAGCCCCTCCGCGAGCGTCGCGCGCGGGCTGTCACGCAGGGCGCAGAGCTCCTCGTACGCGCCGGTGCAGTGGGTGCAGTGCGCCATGTGGCTCTGCAGATCCGTGCTGTGGCGAGGGGTGTCCGGGCGTACGGACTCCTCGATCAGGCGCCGGAAGTCCTGGCAGCGCGGGTCCTCGGAAGCGGCGAGGCGGACCTTGAGGCAGGCCTGGCGCAGTAGGTGGAGCGCGGACTCCAGCTTGTACGTCACGTCGTCGGGGGTGAGCCCGAGGAGGACGGCCGTACGGTCGTCGGGCTCGCGCTCCACGACGCCGTACCAGATGAGGCCCTGGGCGCGGGCCGGCAGGGATTCGAACGCCGCGAGCAGGGGCGGGACGGGGCCCTCGGGGCCCGCCGTGCGCAGCACGAGGAGCAGGGCCGCATCGAGGCCGGAGGCGTGGTGGTCCGTGGCCCAGCGGGCGGACACCCGGGCGGTCAGCAGGAGCAGTTGGTGGCGCCAGGGGACGGTCGGCTCGCTGCCGCGTGCCGTCTCCCGGGCGGCGGTGGTGAACACCTGGGACGCCAGCTGCCGGGCCGAGGACTCGCTCGCGGCACACAGCCGTGCGTAGGCGAGGACCGACGGATGATGGCGTTCACGCAGTTCGCGCAGTGCCGAGTACGCGATGGGTGTATCGGCGCGTAACAGCGTGGTGAGGCGCGCGTCGGACGTGTCCGCGTGCCGGTGCTCCGGCGCGTCGCCGGGGCGTGCGCGTGACGCGCCGGTGTTCCGGTGGTCCTCATGGCTGTCGTCGTCGCCGGGGCGCTCGTCCCGAGCCCGAGCCATCCTCGTGCCTCCTCGCACCCCCGTGTACGCCCGTCGGCCTCTGGCACACCGAACAGTCTGGCGCGTGACCATAGTGGCGGAAGGTGAACCGTGGGGAAGGGGTTTCTTGCGGTAAGGGGGCGAGACAGGGGGCGGGCCGGGAGCAGTTCGGCCGGGTACGGGAGGAGTTACGACACTCCTCCCGTACCCGGCCGACTTGTGTCACTGCCGACGCCATCGTCACCGATGTCGTCGGCGAGCCGCCCTCACCGATGTCGTCGGCTCAGGCGTCACCGATGTCCTCGGCTCCGGCGCCGCTCACTCCTCCAGCGTCAGTCCCTTGCGCAGCCGCACCAGCGTGCGGGACAGCAGTCGGGAGACGTGCATCTGGGAGATGCCCAGCTCGTCCCCGATCTCGGACTGCGTCATGCCGGCCACGAACCGCAGGGACAGGATCTTCCGGTCACGCGGCGCCAGTTCGGCGATCAGCGGCTTCAGGGACTCGACGTACTCGATGCCTTCGAGCCCGTGGTCCTCGTAGCCGATCCGGTCCGCCAGGGCGCCCTCGGAGTCGTCCTCCTCGGGCTGGGCGTCCAGCGACGAGGCGGTGTACGCGTTCGACGCCGCCATGCCCTCGACGACCTCGTCGTTCGTCAGGCCGAGGCGCTCCGCCAACTCTCCCACTGTCGGAGCGCGATCGAGCTTCTGGGCGAGCTCGTCACCGGCCTTGGCCAGGTCGAGCCGGAGTTCCTGAAGTCTGCGTGGCACGCGCACGGACCAGCTCGTGTCACGGAAGAAACGCTTGATCTCGCCGACGATCGTCGGCATCGCGAAGGTGGGGAACTCGACGCCCCGGCTCAGTTCGAAGCGGTCGATCGCCTTGATCAGGCCGATCGTGCCGACCTGGATGATGTCCTCCATGGGTTCGCTGCGCGAGCGGAACCGGGAGGCGGCGAACTTCACCAGAGCCAGGTTGAGTTCGACCAGGGTGTTGCGCACGTACGAGTACTCGTACGTGCCTTCCTCAAGGGACTCCAGCCGCTCGAAGAGGGTCTTGGACAGGGCCCGTGCGTCCACCGGCCCCACCTCGTCGAACGGGGGGATCTCCGGAAGGTCGGCGAGCGCGTCGCCCGGATCGTGGGCGAGGTCGTCCCGCGTGTCTTCCGGGGCGGATGCCGACGTCGCCTTCTGGGTATGCGATTCGTCGAGCCGGGGTGACATGATGCCTCCATCGTTCTCGGCATATGGCCGCCGATGCCAATACGTGCACTGCGGTGTGCGGCGCCTCCAAAGCCGGCCGTGTCGATTGGTGTCACTACTAGCCCTACCCGGTTTCACGACGTCGTCGCAAGTGCCTCCTGTGGCGAAATGTCCATTTGTGGGCGATTGTTCAGGTGTCGGAGAGTGTGGAGAAGGCGTAGTGTTCGAGGGCGAGTCAGCAGTCACGACGGTCGGGAGAGAGACGGCATGGACCGTGGGACGGTCGGCAGCGCACAGTCGGGCCGACTACGGGTCGAGGTGCGGGAAGAGGGCCCCAGTGCCGTCGTGACCCCGGCGGGTGAGCTCGATCACCACACCGCCGATCTGTTGCGTGAGCCACTGGAGAGCTGCCTGGAGAAGGGCTTCGCGCGATTGGTGGTGGACTGCTCACGGCTGGAGTTCTGCGACTCCACCGGGCTGAACGTCCTGTTGGGCGTCCGGCTCAGGGCGGAGGCCGCGGGCGGCGGGGTCCATCTGGCGGGGATGCTCCCGGCGGTGGCGCGGGTGTTCGAGATCACCGGGGCGGACGCGGTGTTCACCGTCCACGACACCCTCGAGGCGGCCCTGGGCGACCAGTGAGGCGGCCGAGGGTGACCGTGCCGTGGCCGACCCGGCCATGGCCCTCCTCACGGGAGGCCGTTCGAACGGTCTCCGCCGGACCGTTTCGAACGGTCCCCGCCGGACCGTTCGGAGTCCTCGGACCGGTCGCCCGCCCTCGGGCCCGTCCCCCAGATGCCCCACCCCTACCGGCGGGTTATTCGCGTCACAGGTTCTGTGCCGAAAACGTGGGTGTTCTCACGGTTCGCTCGGGCAGGAGACATCCTGAACGTGTCGGCAGCGGCCCGGAGACGCTCGGTGACGGCGGCGCGTACAGAGGCGGCGCCGACGGCAGAGGTCCCGGAGCGGTCCCGGCGGGAGCTCGGCAGAGGCTTGGCACAGGCTTGGCGGTACGACGCAAGCGCGGTAGCGCGGAAGTACGGATGGCATACGGATGGCATACGGATGACAGCAGAAAACGGCACGCGCCGCGGGTCATCGTCCCGCACCCTTGATGAGTCCTGAATCGTGAACTGGTGAATCGGTGAGGTGAAGCGCTGATGAGCACCACCCGGCCTTTCTCGCCGGGCGACCGCGGCCCGGAACCGGGTGCCGGCGGCGCTTCCGGGGCACCCGGCGAGGATCCGCCCGCGGCATCCACCGCGAGTCGCCAGTCCCGTCGGCTGAGCTTCGAGGGGGAGAGCGGTGTGGTGCCGCTCGCCCGTGACTTCACCCGGCAGGCGCTGTACGCGTGGGGGTGGTTGCCGGCCGCGACCGCGGATCAGCGGGCGGCGGCGGAGGATGTGCTGTTGGTGGTGTCCGAGTTGGTCACCAACGCGTGTCTCCACGCGGGAGGCCCGGCCGAGTTGTGGATCCGGTGCGACAACAAGGTCCTGCGGATCGAGGTGACCGACCGGGGGGCGGGCAATCCGGAGCCGCGTACGCCTCACCGGGCGGGGCGTCCGGGCGGGCACGGGATGTTCATCGTGCAGCGGCTCTGTCTGGACTGGGGGGTCGTACGGACACCGGGGGCGGCCGGGAAGACCGTGTGGGCCGAGTTGGGGGCACCCGCGTAGACGCTCCGCCGGGTGAGCCGAGAACCACCGTGGTCGCGGTGCGGCGTTCAGCAGCCGGCGGTATTCGGGCTCGGAGCCGAGCCCCATTCATCGACACACATCCGACACTTACGTGTGTCTTCCCTCTCCAAGAGCCCCGGCGTACCTTGAGCGGCCGATCTGATGTTCCGTCAGAATGTGGGGTGCCGAGGTGTCGTACCGGACGTACCAGAAACGAACCGCCGCGCTCGCGTCCCTCGTGGCGCTGGCCGGCTCGGCGGTGCTGATGGCCGCCCCGGTGGCCCATGCCGAGGTCGTGGACGTGGAGTACAACTGCAAGACGCCCATCGGGGACAAGTCCGCGGTGTCTCCCATCGACATCAAGGGCGTCGAAAGCGGCGACGGCTACCGGATCACGATGTCGTGGCAGAAGGGCGTGTCGTCCAGCCCGGTCGAGCTGGGCAAGGGCGCGATGACGCCGAGTGCCACGATCGAGCTGGGCGGGGCCGAGAGCGGGACGCTCACGGTGACGGGGCCGGCGAACGAGGAGGCGATCCCGGCCAACACGCCCATCAAGATCAACGACCTGAGCGGTACGTACACCCCGAAGGAGACCGGCAAGGTCGACTTCACCGCCGGTGTGCTCACCATCAAGGCCCTCGGGACGGTGACGACCTGCACGCCGGGGAACGATCCCGGGCCCTCGTTGACGCTGGACGTGACGGCCGCGGGCGGAAGTGCCTCGGGCGGTACGGGAGGCGGCTCCGACACGGGCGATACAGGCGGTACGGGTGGGTCGGGCGGCTCGGACGGTTCCGGGGGCGAGCTTCCGCAGACCGGGCCCCTGGACTCGGCGGTCGCGCTCGGCACGCTCGGCGGCACGGTGCTGCTCGCCGGGGCCGCCGGGGTGCTGTGGGTGACGCGCAGGAATCAGGCCGTACGTCGCTGACGGGAGCGGTGACGTGATCGAAGGACGGCGGTTCCCCGCGTCGGCGGTGGTGTTCGCGTTCACGGTCGTGCTCGCGCTGACCGTGGTGCTCGTGTCGCCGTTCGCGGACGGGTCCGCCCGGGCCGCGGACAAGCCGACCGTGAAGCTCTCCAAGTCACAGGCGGGGACCGGCGGTTCGGTCACCGTGACCGGCGGTGGCTGGCGGCCGAAGGCGATCCTGATGGTCCTGGTCTGCGGGCAGTCCGACCCGTCGCGTGGGGTGCCCGGCGGCACGGACTCCTGTGCCAACGCCGACGGACGGGCCGTGACCGCCGACGACGAGGGCGAGTTCCGCCGGGAACTGCCGGTGGCCGAGCCGCCGGTGCCGTGTCCGTGCGTCGTGCACGTCAGCACCATCACGGGTCCGAAGGCGGAGGCTGACGCGGTCCTCCAGGTCGCCGGGCACTCGGTCGAGCCGTTGCCCCGGGAGGCGGACGGCGGACGGCTCTCCCTCCTGGCGGACAGCCGTCTTGAGGGCTCCGGCGGGCTGTTGACCTGGTTCGGGGCGCCGCCCGCCCGCGAGCTGGTCCTCACCGTCGGCAACGTCGGCACCTCCCCGGTCGAGAACCCCGTCTTCCAGGTCGGCACCTCCCACGGCGTGTACGCGCCACGGTGGGAGGAACAGCGCTGGCGCGGCACGATCCAGCCCGGCCGCGAGGCCCGCGTCACCCTGCCCGTGGAGCTCGCGGCCGGGGCCCACGGCGACTACACCGTCTCCCTCAAGTACGGCGGCAAGGTCCTCGCCGAACAGCCGTGGGGCGTGGGCCGCCCCTGGGGCGTCACCCTCTTCTGGCTGATGCTCTGCGCCGTCGTACCGGCCGCGCTGTTCCGGACCGGGATGGCGGTGGTGGACCGGGTACGGCCGGGAGGGGGCACGGCCGAGCGGCGCGGGCGGAGGATGCCCGGACTTCCCGTGTGGGTACCGAGGCCGGGCACCTCGACCGCCGCGCACGCGCAACCCCGTACGCCGTCCCGATCGCGTACGACGTCGGCCCTGCCGTGGTTCACACCGGACACCGATCCGGGCGGGACGCCCGCCGCGCGGCTCTCCGCAGGCGGGGAGGACTCCCCGTGAGGGCGGCGGGAGGACTGCCCGCGCGTGGCACGGGGAAGGGCCGCCGCACCCGGGGGTGCGGCGGCCCTTCCCGCGAACCGTAAGGCGCCGGTCTCAGTTGACGTCGCCCGTGAGGGCCCTGACCTTCTTGCGGTACATGTGGATCGCGAAGCCGGCGAGGATGGCGAGGGTGGCCTCGACGGCGACCATCCCGGTGCCGCTGAGGTCGAAGCCGCCGACGGCCGGGTTGGAGAGCAGACCGGTGATCGAGTCGCCCGCGGTGACGGCGAGGAACCACACGCCCATCATCTGGCTGGCGTACTTGGCCGGGGCCATCTTCGTCGTGACCGACAGGCCGACCGGGGAGAGGCACAGTTCACCGACGGTCTGGATGAAGTAGATGCCCACCAGCCACATCGGGCTGGCCAGGGTGCCGTCCGCCGCCATGCCCAGCGGGATCAGGAAGAAGAAGAACGAGACACCGATGAGCACCAGGGCCATCGCGAACTTCACGGCCGTGCCGGGCTCCCGGCCCTGACGGTTCAGCCACAGCCACAGCCAGGCGAAGACCGGGGCCAGCGCCATGATGAACAGCGGGTTCAGCGACTGGTACCAGGAGGTCGGGAAGGCGAAGCCGAACAGCGAGCCGGCCACCTTCTCGTCGTTCGAGCCGAACGCCTGGACCGTGGACGCGCCCTGGTCGTAGATCATCCAGAACACGGCGGCGGCGACGAAGAACCAGATGTAGCCGGTCATCTTCGACTGCTCGGCCGTGGTCAGTTCGTTGTCCCGCTTGATGCGCAGCAGCACACCGGCCGGGACGACCAGACCGATGACGGTCAGCGGGATCATCGCCCAGTTCAGGGTGAAGTGGCCGCTGAGGCCCACGGCGCCGTAGAAGACGGCCGCGACGGCCAGCCAGAGCAGGCCCTTGCGCAGCCACGCGGCACGCTCCTCGGCGGCCAGCGGCTTGGGGACGACGTCGCTCCTCGGGCTCAGGGTCCGGCTGCCGGCGAGGAAGGCCGCGAGACCGATGGCCATGCCGACGGCGGCCAGGCCGAAGCCGAGGTGCCAGTTGACCTCCTGGCCCACGGTGCCGATCGCCAGCGGCGCGAAGAAGGCACCCGCGTTGATGCCCATGTAGAAGATCGTGAAGCCGCCGTCGCGCCGCGGGTCTCCGGGGCCGTCGTACAGGTGGCCCACCATTGTGGAGATGTTGGCCTTCAGCAGACCGGAGCCGGCCGCGACCAGCGCCAGGCCGGCGAAGAACGGGGCCTGGCCGCCGGGCAGGGCGAGCACCAGATGGCCGCACATGATCGTGACCGCGGCGATCGCCACCGTCTTGCGGGGGCCCCAGACCCGGTCGCCGAGCCAGCCGCCGGGCATCGCGAGCAGGTACACCATCGCCGAGTAGACGGCGACGATCGTGGTGGTGGTGGCCAGGTCCATGGCCAGGCCGCCGCCCATGCTCCCCTTGCCGGCGTCGGGACCGCCGGAGAGCAGATAGACGGTGAGGAGGGCCTTCATGCCGTAGTAGGAGAACCGCTCCCACATCTCGGTCATGAAGAGAGTGGCCAGTCCGCGGGGGTGGCCGAAGAAGGTGCCACCGGCGGGGGTTCCCCGGGCCGGGTCCTTCGTCAGGCTGGACGCCATGGTCGTTCCTTGCAGGTCGGGACGCAGCACGTGGGGGTGCGCGCCCGGTGGAGGGGGAGGCCGGGAGACGTGCCCCGGCCACAGGCCAGTCCACACACAAAAGAGACCTTCAGCGCGGATATGCCGCCAAAGGTCCCCACGTGCAGCTAAAGGCGTTCCGTCACCATACGTCAGAAGACTGCGGAAAAAGAAAGAGCTTGAGAGGTGAATCACAGGTAAGAAGGGGCTTGAGATCGCACATTCGAAGGTACAGCACCGCATCGCGGATGTGGACGCAGGGCGTGACCGCGGGGATGGCGGCGCGGTGGGGGCCGTGTTCACGGGATCAGCGCGCGATCCGCACCGTATCCGGGCCTCGCCTTCACGCCCCGCGCGGACCTTCGCCGGGGGCGGGACGAAACGCCCACCGGAGTCGATCATGCCCGGTGGAGGTAAGACAGCGGTGGGACAAAGGTGTGAATCGCGCTTGCCGATCACCCTCCACCTGCGGTTCTCGGCGGACTACCATCACCCCATGACCCGTGTACTGCTCGCCGAGGACGACGCGTCCATCTCGGAGCCGTTGGCTCGCGCACTGCGCCGGGAAGGGTACGAGGTGGAGGTCCGTGAGGACGGACCCACCGCGCTGGACGCCGGAATGCAGGGCGGAATCGACCTGGTCGTCCTGGATCTGGGGCTGCCCGGCATGGACGGCCTGGAGGTCGCCCGCCGGCTGCGCGCCGAGGGCCACGCCATCCCGATCCTCATCCTGACCGCGCGCGCCGACGAGGTGGACACCGTCGTGGGCCTCGACGCGGGTGCCGACGACTACGTCACCAAGCCCTTCCGGCTGGCCGAGCTGCTCGCCCGTGTCCGGGCGCTGCTCCGGCGCGGCGCCACGGAGCCGGCGCAGCCGGCCGCCACCCATGGGGTGCGGATCGACGTCGAGTCGCACCGGGCGTGGATGGGGGACGAGGAGCTTCAGCTCACCGCCAAGGAGTTCGACCTGCTGCGGGTGCTCGTGCGCGACGCGGGACGGGTCGTCACGCGCGACCAGCTGATGCGCGAGGTCTGGGACACGACGTGGTGGTCCTCGACGAAGACGCTGGACATGCACATCTCCTGGCTGCGGAAGAAGCTGGGCGACGACGCGGCGAATCCGCGGTACATCGCGACGGTACGAGGGGTCGGGTTCCGGTTCGAGAAGAACTGAGCGGGGTGGTGAGGCGGGGCGCCTGACAGCTCTGGGCGTGTGTGGTGTGGCGGCCGCGAGTGATTCGTGGCTGGTCGCGCAGTTCCCCGCGCCCCTTTCGGGGCTTCGCCCCCGTTCCGGGTGGTGCTGGTGAGCGACATCGCCCCCCGCCCAGCGGCAGGCGCCTGGTGGCGCACAATCGAAGGTCCCAGAACAACCCCGCCCCGCCCGGAGGGCAACCGTGCGTCGCCGTCTCATCCAGTCCACCCTCGCCGTGGTCCTCGTGGTCATCGCGGTCTTCGGCGTCTCCCTCGTCATCGTCGAGACCCGCACGATCGGCAACAGCGCCCAGGAACGCGTGGAGTCCGAGGCCGTCCAGCTCACGAGCATCGTGGACAGCCGCATCATCGGCGACGAACGCATCACCGCCGAGGTCCTCAGGGACCAGGTCGGCGACGAGCGCTACGCCCGTATCGAGATCCCGGGCCAGCCCACGATCGAGATCGGCGAGAAGCCCGTCGGTGACGTCATCAGCCACGAGGCCAAGGGCGAGAAGGACGAGGTCGTCACGGTCGAGGAGTCCCGCTCGGCGGTCAGCCGCGAGGTCGGCCGTACGCTGCTGATCATCGCGGCGGTCGCCCTGCTCGCCGTCATCGCCGCCGTCCTCCTCGCCGTACGCCAGGCCAACCGCCTCGCCTCCCCCCTCACCGACCTCGCCGAGACCGCCGAACGGCTCGGCTCCGGAGACCCGCGCCCCCGCCACAAGAGATACGGCGTCCCGGAGCTGGACCGGGTCGCGGACGTGCTGGACTCCTCCGCCGAGCGCATCGGCCGCATGCTGACCGCCGAGCGGCGCCTCGCGGCGGACGCCTCCCACCAGCTGCGTACGCCGCTGACCGCGCTGTCGATGCGGCTGGAGGAGATCACCCTCACCGACGACCTCGCCACGGTGAAGGAGGAGGCGCACATCGCGCTCACGCAGGTCGAACGCCTCACGGACGTCGTGGAACGGCTCCTCACCAACTCCCGCGACCCCCGTAACGGCTCCGCCGTCTCCTTCGAGCTCGACGAGGTCATCAAGCAGCAGCTGGAGGAGTGGCGGCCGGCCTACCGCAGCGCCGGGCGCGCGGTCGTCAGCTCGGGCAAGCGGCATCTCCAGGCCGTGGGGACGCCGGGCGCGGTCGCGCAGGTGCTGGCCGCGCTGATCGAGAACTCGCTCATGCACGGCGGCGGCACGGTGGCGTTGCGTACGCGGGTCACCGGCAACCAGGCGGTGATCGAGGTCACCGACGAGGGGCCCGGTGTTCCCGCCGACCTCGGGGCGCGGATCTTCGAGCGGGCGATCAGCGGGCGCAACTCGACGGGCATCGGGCTGGCCGTGGCGCGGGACCTCGCGGAGGCCGACGGGGGGCGGCTGGAGATGCTCCAGGCGCAGCCGCCGGTGTTCGGGTTGTTCCTGTCGCGTACGCCCGTGAGGACGCCGTCGAGTGACGACCGGCCGGTTCGGTAGGGGTGCGCGTCCGCCGCTGAAGGGCGTTCTCGGGCGCGCGGCTCGTCCTGATCCTCAGCGGCGTTTGCCGGTGACCGCAGGCGGGTGGGCGGCCCCCGCTTCGAGGAACGATTCGGCGCCGGTCACCGCGTCGCGGCCCGGCAGCGCCCGGAACACCCAGGTGCGGTACGACCAGAAGCGGAAGAGGGTGGCGATGCCGATGCCGAGGAACTTGAAGATGTTGGACTGCAGCGGGCTGTCCCAGCCGAAGCCGTACGTGGCGGTGTAGAGGACCCCGTTCTCGATCACCAGTCCGACCGCGCTGAACAGCAGGAAGAGCGACATCTCCTTCGTACGGCCGCTCTTGTCGCGGTCACGGTAGGTGAAGTAGCGGAAGCCGACGTAGTTGAAGGCGATGGCGACGACCGTGGCGATGACGCTGGCCCGGACGACCTGCAGGTCGGTGGTGTGCCGCACGAGGTTGAACACGGCGAGGTTCACCAGGAGCCCCGCACCGCCCACCGCGCCGAATTTCGCGACCTCCCGTACGAGCAGGTCGATCCGGCGGCGCAGGGCGCCGCGGGGCTTCGTATCAGGCCCCGAGGTGGTACTTCCCATCGTGTGCGGCCCCCGTCGTTCGGTCCGGTCGGTGTGTACCGGTGGTCAGCCGGTTGCTGTTCCGTCCGAAATGAGTGATCTTCGGTCGAACTCCACTGGCTCAGCCATGCTAACCAGCGCCTCTCGGCAATGCCTGTGGAGAAGCTCACAGGTGCTGTCCGGCGGTGGTACGGGGGCGGTCCAGGGGGAAAAGGGCGGGGCAACCGGACGGCCGGGAGTGGCCGATTCCGCGGCCGATAGTCTGGGGGTGTGACGTTCCCGGTAGTCGGCATGGTCGGCGGTGGCCAGCTCGCTCGTATGACACACGAGGCGGGCATCCCGCTCGGCATCAGGTTCAAGCTCCTCAGTGACACCCCTCAGGATTCCGCGGCGCAGGTCGTCGGTGATGTCGTCATAGGCGACTACCGCGACCTGGACACGCTGCGTGCGTTCGCGCAGGGCTGCGACGTGATCACCTTCGATCACGAACACGTACCCACCGAGCATCTACGCGCTCTGGAGGCGGACGGCATCCCCGTCCGCCCGGGGCCGGACGCGCTCCAGCACGCCCAGGACAAGGGCGTGATGCGCGCGAGGCTCGACGCGATCGGTGTGCCGTGCCCCCGGCACCGCATCGTCGCGGACCCCGACGACGTGGCCGCTTTCGCCGCCGAGGGCGAGGGGTTTCCGGTCATCCTCAAGACGGTGCGCGGCGGCTACGACGGCAAGGGGGTGTGGGTCGTCCGGTCGGTCGAGGACGCCGCCGAGCCCTTCCGCGCCGGGGTCCCGGTCCTCGCCGAGGAGAAGGTCGACTTCGTCCGGGAGCTGGCCGCCAACGTCGTACGGTCGCCGCACGGCCAGGCCGTCGCGTACCCGGTCGTGGAGTCGCAACAGGTGAACGGGGTCTGTGACACCGTCATCGCGCCCGCACCCGACCTCGACCCGGCCCTCGCGCTCAAGGCCGAGGAGCTGGCCCTCACCATCGCCAAGGAACTGGACGTGATCGGCCACCTGGCCGTCGAGCTCTTCCAGACCCGCGACGGCCGCATCCTCGTCAACGAGCTGGCCATGCGCCCGCACAACTCCGGCCACTGGTCGATGGACGGCGCGATCACCAGCCAGTTCGCCAACCACGTACGGGCCGTCCTCGACCTGCCGCTGGGCGACCCGCGCCCCCGCGCCAAGTGGACCGTCATGGTCAACGTCCTCGGCGGCGACTACCCGGACATGTACTCCGCGTATCTGCACTGCATGGCCCGCGACCCCCAGCTCAAGATCCACATGTACGGCAAGGACGTGAAACCCGGCCGTAAGGTCGGCCATGTCAACACCTACGGCGACGACCTCGACGACGTGCTGGAGCGCGCCCGTCACGCTGCCGGTTACCTGAGAGGCACGATCACAGAATGAGCCCCGTCGTAGGCATTGTCATGGGGTCGGACTCCGACTGGCCCGTCATGGAGGCCGCCGCGCAGGCCCTCGACGAGTTCGAGATCGCGTACGAGGTCGACGTCGTCTCGGCGCACCGGATGCCGCGCGAGATGGTCGCGTACGGCGAGGAGGCCGCGGGCCGGGGCCTCAAGGTGATCATCGCGGGTGCGGGCGGCGCCGCCCATCTGCCCGGCATGCTCGCGTCGGTGACCCCGCTGCCGGTCATCGGCGTCCCCGTGCCGCTGAAGTACCTCGACGGGATGGACTCCCTCCTGTCGATCGTGCAGATGCCGGCCGGGGTGCCCGTCGCGACCGTCTCCGTCGCGGGGGCCCGCAACGCCGGGCTGCTGGCCGCGCGCATCCTGGCCACGCAGGACGAGGAACTTCTCGGCCGTATGCGGGAGTTCCAACAGGAGCTGAACGACCAGGCCACCGAGAAGGGCAAGCGCCTGCGCACCAAGGTCGAGGGAGCCGGCAACGGCTTCGGCTTCGGGAAGTAGACGTACGCGATGACCGGGATCACGGGGGACATGGGGGACACGGGTATGGCATCGCTGGAGGCGGCCCGGGAGCTGCTGCGGGAGTTCCCGGTCGCGGACGGGCACAACGACCTGCCCTGGGCGCTGCGTGCGCAGGTCCGCTACGACCTCGACGCGCGGGACATCGCCGCCGACCAGAGCGCCTATCTGCACACCGACCTGGCGCGGCTGCGCGCGGGCGGCGTCGGGGCGCAGTTCTGGTCGGTGTATGTGCCCTCGGACGCCGCGTTCCTGCCGGGGGCCGTGCCCGCGACGCTCGAACAGATCGACTGCGTACGGCAGTTGATCGACCGTTACCCGGCCGAGCTGCGGGCCGCGCTGACCGCCGCCGACATGGAGGCGGCCCGCGCCGAGGGCCGCGTCGCCTCCCTGATGGGCGCCGAGGGCGGCCACTCCATCGACAACTCCCTGGCCACCCTGAGGGCGCTGTACGCGCTCGGCGTCCGCTACATGACGCTCACCCACAACGACAACATCGCCTGGGCGGACTCGGCGACCGACGCCCCGGCGGTCGGCGGTCTGTCGGCCTTCGGCCGCGCGGTCGTCCGGGAGATGAACCGCGAGGGCATGCTCGTCGACCTCTCGCACGTGGCCGCGACGACGATGCGGGACGCGCTGGACACGTCCGTCGCCCCGGTGATCTTCTCCCACTCCTCGTCGCGGGCCGTCTGTGACCACCCCCGCAACATCCCGGACGACGTCCTCGAACGCCTCCCGGTCAACGGGGGAGTGGCGATGGTGACGTTCGTACCGAAGTTCGTGCTGCAGGCAGCCGTCGACTGGACGGCCGCCGCCGACGAGAACATGCGTGCGCATGGCCTCCACCACCTCGACACCACCCCCGAGGGGATGGCGGTCCACCGCGCCTTCGAGGAGCGCAACCCGCGCCCCGTCGCCACGGTGTCGACGGTCGCGGACCATCTCGACCACATGCGCGAGGTCACCGGGATCGACCACCTCGGCATCGGCGGCGACTACGACGGCACGGCCTTCACCCCGGACGGCCTGGACGACGTCTCCGGCTACCCGAACCTGATCGCGGAACTCCTCGACCGCGGCTGGTCCAGGACCGACCTCGCCAAGCTGACCTGGCAGAACGCGGTCCGCGTGCTGGGTGCGGCGGAGGACGTGGCCCGGGACCTCCAGTCCCGTACGGGCCCGTCGAACGCGACGCTGGAGCAGCTGGACGGGTGACCCCCGGTGCCACCCGGGGTCACCCGGGTGGCGTACGGCGGCCTCGCGGCGGCGCGTACAACCCGAACGCCCCACCCACCAGGAAGGCGGGCGGCCCCCGTGCCACGGTGACTAGTACTGCGATCACCCAACGGCTACGGAGGTCCGCCATGGCAGATCTGCAGGACGAACTCCAAGCGGGGGAGGCGGGCGAGCTCGACACCCCGCCCACCACCGGCACGAACCCCAAGCCGAAACCGGGCGAACGGCCGCCGGAGGGAGAGCGGATAGCCTCCGGCGACGAGCGGGCCGGTGATGGCCGGGCTGATGGTGAGCGGGCTGGCGACGACCGGGCTGGTGGCGAGCGAGCGCACGCCGACCGGGCTGGCGCCGACCGGGCCGGTGGCGATTGGGCCGACCACGAGCAGGCCGGCACCGAGCAGGCCGACACCGAGCGTGGCGGCGGTCGCGAGCGAGCCGACGGTGGCCCAGTCCGCGGTCGCCGAGCCGACCGCAGACCCGATGCAGTCGGCACCGCCGAGGGTAGCCGGGCCGCGGGCGTCTTCCCCACCTCAGCCGCCCCCACTTCAGCCGCCCCCGCCTCAGCCGCCCCCGGCACCACCTTCCCCGGCACCCTCAGCCCCGACGGCCGGCCGTCCGAGGCCAGGACGGCCCGGGCTCGGACCGCCGGGACCGGGATCGGCGCGGACTCCGGTGGCGAGGCCGCCGCGTCCTCCGGGGCCGCGTCGGCGAAGGCTGAGGTCGGCGACGGCTCCCCGACCGGTGCCGTCGCGGCCTACGTCGGTGAACCCGCGTCGGAGCTGGCCGAGGCGGACGCGTTTCTCGTCGCGCACCCCGTCGCCGACGGTTACAGCGGCCTGCCGTGGGTGCTGCGCCAGCTGCCGCGGTTCGACCTGGAGCTGGGCGAGGGCGGGGTGGACACCGATGTGCCGCGGATGCGCAAGGGCCACATCGGCGCGCTGTTCTGGTCGCTGCACCTCCCGGAGGGCCTGACGGGCGAGCGCGCCGTCAGCGCCACCCTGGAGCAGCTGGACCTCGTCCGCACGGTCGTCGACGCCCACCCCGAGGGCCTGCGGCTCGTGCACAGCGCGGGAGAGACCACCGACGCCCGCAACTGCGGCCGCGTCGCCGTCCTGCTCGGCCCCGCCGGAGCCCCCGCGATCGGCGACTCCCTCGGCATCCTGCGCGCCCTGCACGCCCTCGGCCTGAAGGCCCTCACCCTCGCCGGCGCCTCCTGGGCGGGCGAGTCCGGCCTGAGCAGGTTCGGCGAGGAGGTGGTCCGCGAGATGAACCGCGTCGGCGTCCTCGCCGACCTCTCCGGCGCCTCGGAGGCGACGATCCGCCGGACGATCGCGGTCTCCCGCGCCCCGGTCCTGTGCACCCGCTCGGCGGCCGGCGCCCTGCGCTCCCACCCCGCCAACCTCCCCGACGAGCTCCTCGCCGCGCTGGGGGAGGCCCACGGCCTGTGCATGGTGCCGCTCACCGCCGAGCAGACCGGCCCGTCGATCAGCGACGTCGCCGACCACCTCGACCACGTCCGCGCGATCGCCGGCCCGGAGTGCGTCGGCCTCTCCGGCACCTACGACTCCGGCGCCGCCCACCCCCAGGACCTCACCGACGCCTCCTGCTACCCCCGCCTCGTCGCCGAGCTCATGCACCGAGGCTGGCCCGAACCCGACCTCGCCCTCCTCACCTGGGGCAACGTCCAACGAGTCCTCCGCACAGCCGACTTCACGGCAAGAGCGGCAAGGGACCGCCGAGAGGCCTCTACGGCGAGAATCGCGGAGCTGGACGGTTGACGAGAGGCGCGCCCCGGCCAGGGGGCGCAGCCCGTCAGGTGCGCGGGGAACCGCGCGACCAGCCACGGACAGCCCGCGGCCGCCGGATTACCCCGCATCCCCCTCCCCCTACGGCGTACTCACACCGCACACAGACAGAACGGATGCCCCGCAGGATCCGCGTACACCCGGAACCCCCGCTCACGATCCTCCGCGTCGAGCACCGTCGCTCCCAGTGCCAGCACCTCCTTCTCCGCCGCGTCCAGATCCTCGACGTTCAGGTCGAGATGGAACTGCTGCGACCGCTCCGCCGAGGGCCACTCGGGCGCCACGAACCCCGGCGCCTCCTGGAACGCCAGCCGCGCACCTCCGCCCGGCACCTCCAGGTCCACCCAGTCGCCCTCTCCGCTGACCTTCCCGCCGATCACCTCGGCGTAGAACCCGGCGAGCGCGGCCGGGTCGGGACAGTCCAGGACGACGACGTCCAGCTTGGCGATGGCCATGGCCTTCTCCTTGCCTCATGGGGCATCGGTTACCTGTAAGGCAGAGTAACCAGTAACGGTTACCTCATGCACCCCCATAAGAGGTAACGTCGCCGGTATGAGCGAGAGAGCGTCCGCCCCTGGCGGCCTGGCACTCGTCGAGAGCCTGGTGAACACGCTGGATGTGGAGACGGGCGCCGACGTCCTGGACACCCCGGAGAGCCGGACCCGCCTGGACCTGGCGCCCGGAGAGGACCTCACGGCCGTACGCGAACTGCGGGAGTCCCTCCGGGCGACCCTGCTCGCCCACGCCGGCCACCCGCCGCACCGCGCGGTGACCCCGCTCGGCGACCTCCTGGCCGCCGCGCCGCTGGTCGTCGCGGTCTCCGCCGAGGACGGCTCCGCGACCCTGCGCCCCGCCGCCGACCCGGCCCCCCTGCTCTCCCGCGTGGCCGCGGCTGTCGCCGAGGCCCTCTCGGCCGGCACCTGGCAACGCCTCAAGGCCTGCGAGGCCGACGACTGCCTCTGGGCGTACTACGACCGCAGCCCGGCCGGCCGGGGCCGCTGGTGCTCGATGCAGGTCTGCGGCGCCCGCGCGAAGATGCGCCGGTACCGCGCGAAGTAAGCGCTTCGCCCCCGCTCGCCGCCCGAACGATGGAGAATGGGGGAAGACGCCGTTCCGGCCGACTGAGCCTCGGCCGGAACGGCGTCACCTTCTTGCTCTGTCCGGGGCCGCACGCCGCACCGCAAAGGCGGCCCTACGCCGTCGCCCGCTCATCGCTCGGGCGGCCCTACGCCGTCGCCCGCTCATCGCTCGGGCGGCCCTACGCCGTCGCCCGCTCATCGCTCGGGCGGCCCTACGCCGTCGGCCGCCCCATCGCCCGGTACGTCCACCCCGCCCGCCGCCACAGCTCCGGGTCCAGCGCGTTGCGCCCGTCCAGCACGAGCCGCGTCGACGCGACCTCGCCCAGCGCCGCCGGGTCCAGCTCACGGAACTCGCGCCACTCGGTCAGATGCAGCACGATGTCGGCGCCCCGTACGGCCTCGATCGCGGAGTCGGCGTACCCGAGCGTCGGGAAGAGGCGCCGGGCGTTGGCCATGCCCTTGGGGTCGTAGACGGTGACCTGGCCGCCCTGGAGGTGGATCTGCCCGGCCACGTTGAGGGCGGGGGAGTCGCGTACGTCGTCGGAGTCGGGCTTGAAGGTGGCGCCAAGGACGGCGACCCGCTTGCCGAGGAAGGACCCGCCGCCCAGCGCCTGCCGGGCCAGCTCCACCATCTGCCCGCGCTGGCGCATGTTGATGGAGTCGATCTCGCGCAGGAACGTCAGCGCCTGGTCGGCACCCAGCTCACCGGCGCGCGCCATGAACGCCCGGATGTCCTTTGGCAGACAGCCGCCGCCGAAGCCGATGCCCGCCCGCAGGAACTTCTTTCCGATCCGGTCGTCGTGCCCGATGGCCTCCGCCAGCTTGGCGACATCGCCCCCGGAGGCCTCGCACATCTCGGCCATGGCGTTGATGAAGGAGATCTTGGTGGCGAGGAAGGAGTTCGCGGAGGTCTTCACCAGCTCGGCGGTCGGGAAGTCCGTGACGACGAACGGGGAGCCCTCCTCGACCGGCGTCGCGTACACCTCGCGCAGCAGCTTCTCCGCCTTCTCGCTCCGCACACCGACCACGATCCGGTCGGGGTGCAGCGTGTCGTTCACGGCGAAGCCCTCGCGCAGGAACTCCGGGTTCCACGCCAGCTCGGCGTCCCCCCCGGCGGGCGCGTGCTCGGCGAGATAGGCGGCCAGCCGGTCGGCGGACCCCACGGGCACGGTCGACTTGCCGACGACGAGCGCCGGGCCCGTCAGATGCGGGGCGAGCGAGGCGAACGCGGCGTCGACGTAGGACATGTCGCAGGCGTACTCGCCGTGCCGCTGCGGGGTGTTCACACAGACGAAGTGCACGTCGCCGAAGGCCGCGACCTCGGCGTAGTCGGTCGTGAACCGCAGCCGTCCGCTGGACCCCTCGATCCCGGCGACATGCCTGCGCAGCAGCTCCTCCAGGCCCGGCTCGTACATTGGGACCTCGCCCCGCCGGAGCATGTCGATCTTCTCTTCGACGACATCGAGCCCGAGCACCTCGAACCCCAGCTCGGCCATGGCCGCGGCGTGCGTGGCGCCGAGATAGCCGGTGCCGATCACGGTGATCTTGAGGGCCATGGGGTGCTCCTGGATGTCCGGCCGTGGGGTGTCAACCATGTACGGGTCGAGTGCGCGGCACGAGCATAGTCGGGGCGTGTCCGAGCTCTTGACCGGGCAGATTCCCCACGGGCCGTGGCCTGTCGTCAAGCTCACGTATCACTGGCGTGGACAGGCCACTAAAATTCGGGTTACTTAACGGTAGTTAGCGTCAGGAGCGTGAGAGACCTTGGCCGGATCGGCTGATTTCGACCTGTACCGCCCGTCCGAGGAGCACGACATGCTTCGCGACGCGATCCGTTCCCTCGCCGAGGCGAAGATCGCGCCCTACGCGGCCGCCGTGGACGAGGAGGCGCGCTTCCCGCAGGAGGCGCTCGACGCGCTGGTCGCGAACGACCTGCACGCCGTGCACGTCCCCGAGGAGTACGGCGGCGCCGGCGCCGACGCGCTCGCCACGGTCATAGTGATCGAGGAAGTGGCCCGCGCCTGCGTGTCCTCCTCCCTCATCCCGGCCGTCAACAAGCTCGGCTCGCTGCCCGTGATCCTCTCCGGCTCCGAGGACCTGAAGAAGAAGTACCTGGGCCCGCTCGCCAAGGGCGACGCGATGTTCTCGTACTGCCTCTCCGAGCCGGACGCCGGCTCCGACGCGGCCGGCATGAAGACCCGCGCGGTCCGCGACGGCGACCACTTCATCCTCAACGGCGTCAAGCGCTGGATCACCAACGCGGGCGTCTCCGACTACTACACGGTCATGGCGGTCACGGACCCGGAGAAGCGCTCCAAGGGCATCTCCGCCTTCGTCGTCGAGAAGGCCGACGAGGGCGTCTCCTTCGGCGCCCCGGAGAAGAAGCTCGGCATCAAGGGCTCCCCGACCCGCGAGGTCTACCTCGACAACGTCCGCATCCCCGCCGACCGCATGATCGGCGAGGAGGGCACCGGCTTCGCGACGGCCATGAAGACCCTGGACCACACCCGCATCACCATCGCCGCCCAGGCCCTCGGTGTCGCGCAGGGCGCCCTCGACTACGCCAAGGGCTACGTCCAGGAGCGCAAGCAGTTCGGCAAGCCGATCGCCGACTTCCAGGGCATCCAGTTCATGCTCGCCGACATGGCCATGAAGATCGAGGCCGCCCGCGCCCTGACCTACCAGGCGGCGGCGAAGTCCGAGCGCGGCGACAGGGACCTCACCTTCCAGGGCGCCGCCGCCAAGTGCTTCGCCTCCGACGTCGCCATGGAGGTCACCACGGACGCCGTCCAGCTCCTCGGCGGGTACGGCTACACCCGCGACTACCCGGTCGAGCGCATGATGCGCGACGCCAAGATCACCCAGATTTATGAAGGCACGAACCAAGTGCAGCGGATCGTGATGGCAAGGAACCTTCCCTAGCAGGGTTTTCGCAGGTCAGAGGCGGTTCAGAGGCTCCGGAGGAGCTCTCTCCGCTTTCTGCCCGCTGCGGCCTGATCAGGGCCGTTCATGGGCGTCATGCTGGGGGAATCCTGGGGAGCTGGCGACTCGAAAACAGTCGCTGACCAGCACAAACGAACACAGCCCCCGGCGATCCGCCGGGGGCTGTTGTCGTGTGGGGATCAGGCGACCTCTGACGCGTCTGTGGGGTCGTCGGGGTCATCGGCGCCGGGCGTCAGCATGGTTGCGATGGCGACTCGGCCGCGCTGCTGGGCGCCTTCGAAGATGTAGTGGTAGTGCTCCCTGAGCACGTCCGTGCTGCTGTGGCCCATCCAGTCCGCCACGTCGTTCTCAGGGACTCCGGCGTACAGCAGGCGGGAGCCGTAGTAGTGCCGGAGCGAGTGGGGCTTGCAGTAGGTCACTCCGCCCTTGTCCAGCGCCACCATCCAGATCTTCGGGTAGAAGTACGACGCGTACAGGTACCCGGTCCGCGTCACGTTGGGGAAGAGGAGTCGTTCCGGCCCCCACACACCATGGTTCTTGATGTGTCGCCGCAGCTCGAAGGCGACGTTGGGCGGCAGGGGGATGATGCGCCCCGGCTCTTCCTCATCCCGAGCCTTGATGTGCCGCCGCTGAAGAGCGCTGTTCTTGCCTGACTCGGTCTCCCCGTCTTCGGTGATCTGGAAGTCCACTCGAAGGGTCTCGGCCTTGAAGTCGATCTGATCGCGGGAGACGGCCATGGCTTCGCCCAGCCGCAGACCACACCCCGCCATCAGCCACAGCATCGCGCGGTAGCGAGGAGGGCAGGCTTCCAGCATCGCCAGCACTTCCCGCGTCGTGAGCCGACGACCCTTGCTCTTGTGCTCCCGGATCTCCTTGGCGCGGCTCCCGGCGCCCTTGACCTTCTTGCAGGGGTTCCGTCCGATGATCTCGTTGACAACAGCCCAATCCATCATTCCGGAGAAGAACGAGAAGCGCTGACGCCGCGTCCGGGCCGAGAGCTTGCGGTCCTGCTCCATCCACAAGAGCCACTGCTCAACGTCGGCCACCTTCAGGGACACGATGGAACGGGCCTTGAAGAACGGCTCGATGGTCGTGTTGAGGATGGACCGGTACTGCTTCTTGGTGCTGTTCGTCAGCTTCCTTTGATTGGTCCACTGCTCCCAGACGGCCGTTACGGGCTGCTTTCCCAACCGGTCGTCGAGATACGTCCCGGCGTCGAGTTCCTGTTCCTTGCGCTTGCGCTGGTCGTCCGCCCGCGTCTTGGTCGCGAAGGTCTTCTGACGCTGCTTGCCGTCGGGGTCGTACCAGAACGTCGTCCACTTCTTCGGGTCGTCCTTGGACCGTGCGACCCATGCCCTTGCCACTGAGGCAGCCCCCTCCTGCTGTCGACGCACGGGACCGCCCCGCCGTCGCGCCGGTCATTCCCGGCACCTCAAGTCTGCGCAGTGTCCACCCTGGGTTGTCAACCCAGGGTGGAACCCTCTGGGTGTGCTACGTTGAGGGTATGGAAGCAGATGACAGCGGGTTCGAGATCACGCAGCAGCAAGGCGCATGGGTGGTGCGCATGTGGTGGCCCGTAGGGCCGATCAACGGCGGACCCCAGCGGATCACCATCGAGCCGGCCGAAGATGCGCCTGCTCGTGAGACCGCGCGCGGCATCTCGACCACAGTCCTGCGCAGGCTCGACGTGGGGGCGGCCCTGAACTTGGCGAAGCAGGCCCCTGAAGCCCAGCGGACGCTGGACGAGGTGGCAGCGAAGCTCAACGAGATGGGAGAAGCCGCCGGACTCGCCCTGGAGGGGGAAGGGGTCTCCGAGCGGTACTTGGCACTGCTCGCGGCCACGTACACCGCCATGGCTGACATGGGGGCGCCTGCGCCTGTTCCGTGGCTGTCCCGGCTCATCGGCCGTCGACCCGAGACGGTGAAGGATCACCTGAAGCGGGCCAGAAGGGACGGTTTCCTGACCACGGTCGCTGGCAAGGCCGGAGGCGAGTTGACGAACAAGGCCAGAACTGTGCTTGGGGAGCCGGCTGAAGCCGGAAGCGAATGAGATCGGCTGAATTCCCCAGCACCTGCTAAGCATTGAGCCCCCGAGGGTCTTCGGGGGCTTTCTTGTTTCTTGAGGGACAAAAATGACGAGTGTCAAGCTCATGACGGTGGACGAAGTGGCCAACTACCTGAACAAGCCCCGATCGTGGGTGTACGGGAACTGGAGGCCGAACAGATCCCGTTCCGCAAGGTGGGTCAGTCTCTCCGCTGCCGACCGGCCGACTTGGAAAAGTGGCTGGACTGCCAGAACTGAAGAGCTGCAAGAAGTGAGCGCCCCCGAGGCAATTCGGGGGCTTTTTGTTTGCTGAGAGGGCTACGTGACCAAGACGATTCCACCTCTGGACGAACGCGGACAGGCCGAGTTGGAGAAGCGTGTGGATGCACTGCTAGAGGCTGCTGGAGAAGAAGCATCCGAGGAATGGCCGAACCTCTGGCCGGAGCAAGCGGAAACGGAGTTCGAGCGGATAGCAGCAGCTCATACCGGGATGGTCCCCCTGTGCTGGGCTCCCCTCGTGGCGGCACTACCCACCTTCGATCCCGAGTCGACACGCGGAGATCTGGAACCCCTCATGCGGGAGCGCCCCGGAGCGGAGGAGCCCGACCGCTATGGCGAACTGCTCGCCCTGTTTTCTGAAGCAGAGGAGGCAGATGCGGGACACGGTTCCGGCTTTTCGATGGAGCGCCGGAACTTCTCACCAGAATCGTGTCGATGGCCCGGTTGCAAAGATCCTTTGTATGCCCCTGAGACATCCCGAGGGAGAGGCAGGCCCCGGAAATACTGCGACGACCACAGGAAGGCCGCTGAAGCACGCAGGAGGGCGCTTCAGCGGCGGGGAGTGCTGATTGGCAGGAACCGAAACCTGGTCTATGACTTCGTGGGCCTGGAGGAGCAGGACCTCTCTGGCTACCGGGAGCTGTGGGTCCGGATTAACACCACGGGGACGTGACATGCGTGGGGCCGCTACCGGGGGCCTTTGCTGTGTCGCATTAATTCAGAACAGTGGAGGGTCATACCTCTGGGGCCATGCACACTCGGCGGTGTGCCTCTGGCACGGCCAACAGGCCGGGCAGTTCCTAAGTCTTTATGAGGCTCTGCGGACACCTCCCTGTGAGAGGGGCAACGTAGAGAAACACTTCTCCCCTTGCTTCCTACTTGCATCGTTCACAGTGGGGGGTAAGGGGGGCAGTGTCTTCTCTTACGTTGTCCTCTTGTGAGGCTGAGGGCCGCTCTTAGGCGGCCCTTCTCTCTAATTCTTTTCATTAATTAGCTCTCTAGGAGGTCGCCATGAGCGACGCAGAACCGATTTCTGAGGCCATGCCAGCCGACCCTTCCGACCCTGTTCGAGCCGAGGTTGAGCGGGAGTATTCCGGAAAGCTGGCACGGGCTGAACTCAAGGGCTACGCGGCCCAGGCCGGGATCAATCTCCCGGATGGATTCACCGATTACCTGGATGGTTCCAAGCTGCTTGGTGAAGATGGCAAGCCTTCGGCCGCGGCGATGGATAAGGCCCTTGCACCTTTCAAGTCCACCGAACCGGCTTTCCCTCATCTTGCGGGCGCAGGCCCTAACCGTAGCGGTGGCCCTATGCCGGAGCGCCGCCGCATTTCTCTCGATGTTCGTAAGCGATAATTAGGAGTACCCGCATGGCCCTTGCTTATCAGAACCCTGCCACCAGCACTTTCATCCCCGAGATCTGGGATGCTGAACTCATTGTCGCCTTCGATCCGCTCCTGGTCTGGGCCTCCCCGATTGTTTCGAATAACAAGTACGAGGGTGAGATCCGGGCCAAGGGTGACGTCGTCCACATCAACAGCCTGCTTCGGCCGACCGTCGGCGATTACACGATTGCTGACGGGATGACGGCTCAGCGGCCGGAAACGGTTGATCAGAAGCTGATCATTACTGAGGCGAAGTACCTTCAGGTTCTCGTGGAGGATGCGGAACGGGTGCAGCTCGCCGCTGGCCTGGATTCTCCGATCAACCAGCAGATGATTCGGGCCCTGGCCCGTGAGGCCGACACCTTCATGGGCAACATCATTGCCACAGGGGCGACGGCTCTTCCGGCGATCACGCCGACGGCCGACAACATCCCTCAGAGCCTCTACAGCGCAATTCTGGACATGATGCTGGCCCTGGATGACAACGACATCCCGGCAGGCCGTTACGTGGTCGTCTCGCCACGCGTTAATACTCCAGCTGTAGATCGTGATCTTGTTGGTGAGGGCCAGTGCGGAGACGAGCACGGCCACCGTTGATCATCGTGAGTTGTGTGGACAAACGACG
>NZ_JBSFVC010000032.1:0-101242 GCF_053592095.1 Streptomyces sp. NPDC002787
CCGCGCCCCTAAAGGCCCAGGCCCTGCGGGCCTGGAAAGCATGGGGCGCAGCCCCTGCTTTTCAGGGGCGCGGGGAACTGCGCGAGAAGCCCCACTCACCCGCACTCGGCGACGCACCCCCGCCCCCGAGCTGAACCCCGTACCTCGTACTCATCTCATCGTAAGGATTGATCGCACATGGCAACCCATCCCGAAGCCGCAGCTCTGCTTGCCCGGTCCCGTCGGCTCGGTGCCGACCCCCGGAACACCAACTACGCCGGTGGCAACGCGTCCGCGAAGGGGACCGACACCGATCCCGTCACCGGTGGTGACGTGGAACTGATGTGGGTGAAGGGGTCCGGCGGGGACCTCGGGACGCTCACCGAGGCCGGGCTCGCCGTGCTGCGGCTGGACCGGATGCGGGCGCTCGTCGACGTGTACCCGGGTGTCGAGCGCGAGGACGAGATGGTGGCCGCGTTCGACTACTGCCTGCATGGAAAGGGTGGGGCCGCGCCGTCCATCGACACCGCCATGCACGGGCTCGTGGACGCGGCCCACGTGGATCACCTGCACCCGGACTCCGGGATCGCGCTCGCCTGTGCGGCCGATGGGGAGAAGCTGACCGCCGAGTGTTTCGGGGACAGCGTGGTGTGGGTGCCGTGGCGGCGGCCCGGTTTCCAGCTCGGGCTGGACATCGCCGCCGTGAAGCGGGAGAACCCGCAGGCCATCGGGTGTGTGCTCGGTGGGCACGGGATCACCGCCTGGGGTGACACCGCCGAGGAGTGCGAGAAGAACTCGCTGCACATCATCCGGACCGCCGAGCGGTTCCTCGTCGAGCGGGGGAAGGCGGAGCCGTTCGGGCCCACCCTCGACGGCTACGCGGCACTGGCCGCCTCGGAGCGCCGGGAGCGCGCCGCCGCCCTGGCGCCGCACATCCGGGCCATCGCCTCGCGGGACAAGGCTCAGGTCGGGCACTTCACCGACTCCGAGGTCGTCCTCGACTTCCTGGCCGGTGCGGAGCACCCGCGGCTCGCCGCCCTCGGGACCTCGTGCCCCGACCACTTCCTTCGCACGAAGGTCCGGCCGCTCGTGCTCGACCTTCCGCCGACCGCCGACCTCGACACGGCGATCGCGCGGCTGAAGGAGCTGCACGCCGAGTACCGCGAGGAGTACGCCGCCTACTACCAGCGGCACGCCGAGCCCGACTCCCCCGCGATGCGCGGCGCGGACCCGGCGATCGTGCTGGTCCCGGGCGTGGGCATGTTCAGCTTCGGCAAGGACAAGCAGACCGCGCGGGTGGCCGGCGAGTTCTACGTCAACGCGATCAATGTGATGCGGGGCGCCGAGGCGGTGTCCACGTACGCGCCGATCGAGGAGTCGGAGAAGTTCCGCATCGAGTACTGGGCGCTGGAGGAGGCCAAGCTCCAGCGGATGCCCAAGCCGAAGCCGCTGGCCACCCGGGTGGCGCTGGTGACGGGTGCGGGCAGCGGGATCGGCAAGGCCATCGCGCACCGGCTGGTCGCCGAGGGGGCCTGTGTCGTCGTCGCCGATCTGAACGCCGAGAACGCCGCCGCCGTCGCCGAGGAACTGGGCGGGGCGGACAAGGCCGTCGCCGTGACCGTCGACGTGACGGACGAGGAGCAGATCGCCGAGGCCTTCAAGGCCGCCGCGCTCGCCTTCGGCGGTGTGGATCTCGTCGTCAACAACGCGGGCATCTCGATCTCCAAGCCACTGCTGGAGACGTCGGCGAAGGACTGGGATCTGCAGCACGACATCATGGCCCGTGGCTCCTTCCTCGTCTCGCGTGAGGCGGCCCGGGTGATGATCGCGCAGGGGCTGGGCGGTGACATCGTCTACATCGCCTCGAAGAACGCCGTCTTCGCCGGGCCCAACAACATCGCCTACTCCGCCACCAAGGCCGACCAGGCCCACCAGGTGCGGCTGCTGGCCGCCGAGCTGGGTGAGCACGGCATCCGCGTCAACGGGGTCAACCCGGACGGTGTCGTACGCGGCTCCGGCATCTTCGCGGCCGGCTGGGGCGCCCAGCGCGCGGCGACCTACGGGATCGAGGAGGAGAAGCTGGGCGAGTTCTACGCGCAGCGGACCATCCTCAAGCGCGAGGTGCTGCCGGACCACGTGGCGAACGCGGTGTTCGCGCTGACCGGCGGGGAGCTGACCCACACCACCGGTCTGCACGTCCCGGTCGACGCCGGCGTGGCCGCCGCCTTCCTCCGATGAGCACGACCATGGGCGGGTCCGTGAAGTCGTACGCGGCGGTCGACCTCGGTGCGTCCAGTGGACGTGTCATGGTCGGCCGCGCGGGGCGGGACTCGCTGGAGCTGGTCGAGGCACACCGGTTCCCGAACCGGCCCGTGCGGACGCCCGAGGGGCTGCGCTGGGATGTGCTCGCGCTGTACGCGGGCGTCCTGGACGGGCTGAAGGCGGCCGGGCAGGTCGACTCCGTCGGGATCGACAGCTGGGCCGTCGACTACGGGCTGCTCGACGGTGACGGGGCCCTGCTGGGCAATCCGGTGCACTACCGGGACTCCCGTACCGAGGGTGTCGCGGAGAAGGTGTGGGCGACCGTGCCCGCCGCCGAGCTGTATGCGGCGACCGGGTTGCAGTACGCGCCCTTCAACACGCTGTACCAGTTGGTCGCCGCCCGCTCGTCCGCCCAACTGACTTACGCCAAACGGTTGTTGCTCATCCCCGATCTGCTGACGTACTGGCTGACGGGCGAGCTGGGCACCGAGCTGACCAACGCCTCGACGACGCAGCTGATCGATCCCCGGACGCGTGACTGGTCGTACGACGTGGCCGAGCGGCTCGGGGTCGACCTGGAGCTGTTCCCGCCACTGCGGCGGCCCGGGGATCCGGCGGGGCTGCTCCAGTATCGGGTGCTGGTGGAGACCGGGCTGACCGGGCCCGTGCCCGTGACGACCGTCGGCTCGCACGACACCGCCTCGGCGGTGGCGGCCGTCCCGGCGACCGGGGAGCGGTTCGCGTACATCTGCACCGGTACCTGGTCACTGGCCGGTCTGGAGCTGGACGCGCCGGTGCTGACCGAGGCGAGCCGGGCCGCCAACTTCACCAATGAGCTGGGGCTCGACGGAACGGTCCGTTACCTCCGGAACATCATGGGACTGTGGCTGCTCCAGGAGTGCGTACGGGAGTGGGGGAACCCGGATCTCGGTGAGCTGCTGCGCGCCGCCGCGACGGTACCCGCGATGCGGTCGGTCGTGGACGCCGGGGACTCGGTGTTCCTCGCGCCCGGCCGGATGCCGGAGCGGATCGCCGAGGCGTGCCGGGAGTCGGGGCAGCCCGTCCCCCGGACACCCGCCGAGATCACCCGCTGCATCCTCGACTCGCTCGCCCTCGCCCACCGGCGGGCCGTCACCGAGGCCCAGGCCTTGGCCGACCACCCCGTGGACGTCGTCCACATCGTCGGCGGCGGCACCCGCAACGCCCTGCTCTGCCAGCTCACCGCCGACGCCTGCGGGCTGCCGGTGGTGGCGGGACCGGCGGAGGCGGCGGCCCTGGGCAACGTCCTCGTCCAGGCCCGCACCCACGGCCTGGTGGGCGACCGGGCCTCCATGCGGCAACTCCTCGCCCGCACCCAGCCGCTGGTGCGGTACGAGCCGCAGGGCGACCCGGCGGCCTGGCGCGCGGCGGAGGCCCGGCTCACCGAACGGTGAGCGGGGCCCGTCCCCACGGAGGATCGGCGCACGGGAACCTCCCGGCGCCGATCGGCCGGCGGGGCCCCTTCCGTCGATGATGGGCGCGCGGGGCCTCTCGCCCTTCGCGGACCCGCGTCGTACTCTGCACTCATCCGATGATCGACCCCCAAGGAGCCGCGATGCGTGTCGCCCTGTTCCTGACCTGTGTCAACGACACGCTCTATCCGGACACCGGCCGCGCCGTGGTGAAACTGCTGACCAGGCTGGGCGTCGACGTCGACTTCCCGATGGGGCAGACCTGCTGCGGCCAGGCGCACTACAACACCGGATACCGGCGGGAGGCCGAACCGCTGGCCCGACAGTTCTCCGATGTATTCCGGGAGTACGAGGCGATCGTGACGCCGTCCGGCTCCTGCGGGGCGATGGTGCGGGAGCTGTATCCGCGGATGGGTGAGCGGGCGCGGGCGGAGGGGCGCGGGGACACCCTCGCGCGGACGCTGGCGCCGGTCGTGCCGAAGACCTACGAGCTGACCGAGTTCCTGGTGGATGTGCTGGGCGTGACGGACGTCGGCGCGTACTACCCGCACAAGGTGACCTACCACCCGACCTGCCACGGGCTGCGGAGTCTGGGCCTCGGCGAGCGGCCCCGGCGGCTGCTCCGGGCCGTGAAGGGTCTGGAGCTGGTGGAGCTGCCCGGTGCCGACGAGTGCTGTGGCTTCGGCGGCACGTTCGCCGTGAAGAACTCCGATGTCTCGGCCGCCATGGGCGCGGACAAGGTCCGCAACGCCGAGTCGACGGGCGCCGAGGTGCTGTGCGCGGCCGACAACTCGTGCCTGATGCACATCGGCGGCACGATGACCCGGCTGCGGACGGATCTGCGGCCCGTCCACATCGCGGAGATCCTGGCGAGCACGGAAGAGGAGCCGCTGGTATGAGCGGGACGTATCTCGGGATGCCGGCGTTCCCGAAGGCCGCGCACGAAGCCGTGCACAACACGACGCTGCGCGGCAATCTGCGCCACGCCACCCACACCATCCGCGCCAAACGCGCGACCGCGGTCGCGGAGATGTCCGACTGGGCCGAGCTGCGCGAGGCCGGCAAACAGATCAAGGACCACACGCTCCGTCATCTCGACCGGTATCTGGTGCAGTTGGAGGAGTCGGTCACGGCCGCCGGCGGCACGGTGCACTGGGCCGCCGACGCGGACGAGGCCAACCGGATCGTCACGTATCTCGTCAAGGCGACCGGGGAGAGCGAGGTCGTCAAGGTCAAGTCGATGGCCACGCAGGAGATCGGGCTGAACGAGGCGCTGGAGGCCGAGGGCATCCACGCCTACGAGACCGATCTCGCCGAACTCATCGTGCAGTTGGGCAAGGACCGGCCCTCCCACATCCTCGTCCCGGCGATCCACCGCAACCGGGGCGAGATCCGGGACATCTTCGCGCGCGAGATGAGCGAGTGGGGCCGCCCGGCTCCCGAGGGCCTGACCGACACGCCCGCCGAGCTGGCGGAGGCCGCGCGGCTGCATCTGCGGGAGAAGTTCCTGCGCGCCAAGGTCGGCATCTCCGGCGCCAACTTCATGGTGGCCGACACCGGCACCCTGGTCGTCGTGGAGTCCGAGGGCAACGGCCGGATGTGCCTCACTCTCCCCGAGACCCTGATCTCGGTCGTCGGCATCGAGAAGATCGTGCCCACCTGGCAGGACCTGGAGGTCTTCCTCCAGACCCTCCCCCGCTCCTCGACCGCCGAGCGCATGAACCCGTACACCTCCACCTGGACCGGCACCAGCGACGAGGACGGGCCGAGCACCTTCCATCTCGTCCTCATCGACAACGGCCGCACCGACACGCTCGCCGACGAGGTCGGCCGCCAGGCGCTGCGCTGCATCCGCTGCTCGGCGTGTCTCAACGTCTGCCCGGTGTACGAGCGGGCGGGCGGCCACGCGTACGGCTCGGTGTATCCGGGTCCGATCGGTGCCATCCTCAGCCCTCAACTCCGGGGTACGGGGAGCGAGATCGACTCCTCGCTGCCGTACGCCTCGTCGCTGTGCGGGGCCTGCTACGAGGTGTGCCCGGTCGCCATCGACATCCCGGAGGTACTGGTGCATCTGCGGGAGCGGGTCGCGCAGGGCGGCACGGTGACCCAGCAGGGCAACAAGGTCGTGCTCAAGCCCGCGAAGGGGCACGCCGCCGAGCGGGCGGCGATGCGGGCGGCCCGCTGGGCGTTCGGCCACCCCGGTGCGCTGCGCACCGGACAGCGGCTCGCGTCCCGCACCCGCCGCTTCCATCCCCGTACGCTGCCGGGTCCCGGCAAGGCGTGGAGCGGCAGCCGCGATCTTCCCGCGCTGCCGGCCGAGCCGTTCCGGGACTGGTGGCAGCGCACGAACGGCGGCAGGGAGGGGACGAAGTGAGCAGCAGGGATCTGATCCTGGGCCGGGTGCGGCGCGCCCTCGCCGACGTACGGCGGGACGACACTCCGTACGAGCGGGCGGTTCGGCGGGACTACCTCCGTGAGCACGGGGACCGGAGCGTCGCGGAGACGGTGGAGCTGCTGGCGGAGAACCTGGCGGAGTACCGGGCGCTCGTGCACCGCACGGACGCCGACGGGCTCGCCGGACTCGTGGCCGGACTGTTGCGCGAGCACGGGTCGAAGACGGTGCTCGTGCCGCCCGGGCTACGTGCGGAGTGGCTGGCGGCGGCCGATGTGACGCGGGTCCCGGATCGTGGAGAGAGCACTGCGCACGAGCTGGACGAGGTCGACAGCGTCGTCACCGCCTGCGCCCTCGCCATCGCCGAGACCGGCACCATCGTCCTCGACGGCTCCCCCGACCAGGGCCGCCGCCGGATCACCCTCGTGCCCGACCACCACATCTGCGTCGTACGCGTGCCGGATCAGGTCGTGTCGTCGGTGCCGCAGGCCCTCGAACGACTCGACCCGACCCGCCCGTTGACCTGGATCTCCGGCCCGTCCGCCACCAGCGACATCGAGCTGGACCGGGTGGAGGGGGTGCACGGGCCGCGCACGCTGGAGGTGGTGCTGGTGACCGGGAGCGGCGGCTGAGCCTCGGAGGCCGGCCTCTCGGACGTGGCGTCGCGGTGCGGCAGACGCCCTCGTGCCACGTGTACCGGCGCCGGTTCGGCGCCGGTAGGGGCCCGACCGCGCCGGTACGGCCCCGTTCGTCGCGGAATCATCACCTCACGACGGGGCCGCAGGTCGGCCGGATATCGGCGGTGGACGCTCGCCCCGACGGCATCCACTGATCATGTACGTGACGATCTTGTTAGGTTGAGCGGCGACCGCACCCATCAACACGGGGAGCTTCCATGCCACTTGACCGTCCGGTGATCAACAGCGACATTCCCCACTCGGCCCGGATCTGGAACTACTGGCTCGGCGGCAAGGACTTCTACGAGATCGACCGGCAGGTCGGTGACGAGATCCGCAGGGTGAACCCCCAGATCGTCGACATAGCCCGGGCCCAGCGGGCTTTCCTGCGCCGCACGGTCACCCACCTGACCGAGGAGGCCGGCTTACGCCAGTTCCTCGACATCGGGACCGGGCTGCCCACGGTGGACAACACCCACGAGGTCGCCCAGCGCATCGCCGGGGACACGCGGGTCGTCTACGTCGATCACGACCCCACCGTCCTCGCCCACGCCCACGCCCTGCTCACCAGCACCCCCGAGGGCGCCACCGCGTTCGTCGACGCCGACCTGCGCGAACCGGACGCCATCCTCGAACGCGCCGCCGCCACCCTGGACTTCACCCGCCCCGTCGCCCTCGTCCTGCTCGGCATCACCGCCCATGTGCCCGACGAGAGCGCGTACGACGTCGTCACGCGGCTCCTCGGCGCCCTGCCCTCGGGCAGCCATCTGGTGCTCGGCGACAGCACGGAGGTGTACCGGCCGGAGGCGATGCGATCGATGGTCGAGCACTGGAACGAGACGAGCGACAACCCGCGCGTCAACCGGTCCCCCGAGCAGCTCGCCCGCTTCTTCGACGGGCTCGAGCCGCTGGAACCCGGGCTCGTGTCCGTGGCCCGGTGGCGGGCCGAGCGGGGCGGCTCCGACGAGCCGTGGGAGGTCGACTGCTTCGGCGGGGTGGCGCGCAAACCGTAGGAACCGTTGGCGGGGCGCGGGCCGTGGAGACTACGGCTCACTCTTGGCCAAAGCTTCGGCGGCCACCTTCAGGTCCGACACGAGCCCCGCGTACGCGCCCTCGCGGTCGTCGGCGCGGAGCACGGCGGAGGGGTGCAGGGTGGCGACGACGTACGGCGACTCGTCTTCCGGCATGGGCACCAGAGTGCCTCGGTCCTTGGTGACCCGGAAGGAGTTGCCGAGCAGCGCCTTGGCGGCGGTCGCGCCGAGGGCCACCACGATCTCGGGCCGGACCAGGCGCAGCTCGGCGCGCAGCCAGGGGCGGCAGGCGGCCACCTCGTGCAGGTCGGGCGCCTTGTGGATACGGCGTTTGCCGCCGCCGGGGGGCCGGGTGAACTTGAAGTGCTTGACGGCGTTGGTCACATAGGTCGTGTCCATGTCGATCCCGGCCTCGTCCAGCGCCCGCCGCAGCAGACGTCCGGCGGGGCCGACGAAGGGCTCGCCCTGCCTGTCCTCCTGGTCCCCCGGTTGTTCACCGACCAGGAGGAGCCGCGCGGACTCGTCCCCCTTGCCGAAGACCGTCTGGGTGGCGTCCTCGTGGAGCGGGCAGCCCCGGCAGTCCGCCGCCGCCCGACGGTGGGCGGCGAGACCGCCGCGGCTCGGCAGATAGGGCTCGGCATCGTAGGCCCGCGGGTCCCGGCCGGCGGCCTTGGCCGGGCTCGTGCGCTTCGCGGCGCTCGCGCGTTTCGACGTGCTCGCGCCCTTCGTAGCGCTTGTGCCCTTCGTGGCGCTCGTGCCCTTCGTGGCGCTCGTGCCCTTCGTGGCGCTTGTGCCCTTCGTGGCGCTTGTGCCCTTCGTGGCGCTCGCGCGTCCGGTCGTGCCCGCGGGCTCGGCGGAACTCGTGGGCTTGGTCGTGCGCGTGTGCTGGGTGGGGCCCATCCAAGGCCACCTCCTTCGCCGGGAGGCTGCCCGGAGCGCTGCACCGGGAGCCGGCTCGAACTCGTTCCCGGGTACCCCCACCGCCCCCGATCCACCATGAACGCGCGTGCCCGGGGCACCCATGGTCGAATGGCCGCCCTCCTCGCGCTCGCGTCCGCCGCCCTGTACGGCATCGTCGACTTCGCCGGCGGCTTGCTGTCCCGGCGGGTGCACTTCGCCGTGGTCACCCTGCTCGGCCAGGTGGGAGGCCTGCTGCTGGCGCTCGTGGTGGCCCTGCTGGTGCCGGCACCGGAGGTCAGGCCGTCGGATGTGCTGTGGGGTGCGCTGTCCGGTTGTGGCAGCGGTGTGGCCATGACGTACCTCAACCGGGGGCTGAGCCGGGGCAGCATGAGCGTGGTGGTGCCGGTCAGCGCCGTCACAGGCGTCGCCCTGTCCGTGGTCTGCGGGGTCCTCCTGCTCGGCGACCGGCCCGCCGCCGTGGCGTGGCTGGGCATCTGCGTCACGGTGCCGGCGTTGTGGCTGGTGTCGGGCGGCGGCGGGGGTCCGGCCGGCCCCTCGGTGGGCAAGGCGCCCGGGAGCCAGGCGGGGGCCGGCCGCGGCGCGCACCGGGCGGGGGCCACCGGAGGCCCGGCGGGGGCGGCCCGGGACGGACTGCTCGCCAGCCTCGGCGTGGCGGTGCAGTATCTCGGGCTGGCCCAGGCCGGTGCCGAGAGCGGGGTGTGGCCGGTGGTCGCGGGGCGGGCGGCCGCGGTCGCGCTCCTGTTGCCCGGGCTGCGGCGGCATGCCGGGCGGTTCCGTCAGCTGCCCCGGGCGTGGGCGAGGGCTGCTCTGATCGGAGCGGGGGCCGCGCTCGCGCTGATCCTCTACCTCTGGGCGGCCCAGCGGCAGATGCTGTCCGTCGTGGTCGTCCTGGCCTCCCTGTACCCGGCGGTTCCGACCGCCCTCGGCCTGACCGTGCTGCACGAGCGGGTGACCGCCCGGCAGACGGCCGGCCTCGTCGGCGCGGCGCTCGCGATCGTGCTCCTCACCCTGGGCTGACCACCTCGTCGGGGCGCCGCTCATCCCGCCGGACGGTCACGGACGGTGTGCGAAACAGCACACGCAAACTTGGGTCGTTCGTTTTCTTGAACTGTTCGTGTTTAGGAGGGTAGGTTGGTCGCCATGACCGCATCCCAGCCTCCGAACACCGCCGAGGAGCTTCGCGGTGCCGGCCTGCGGGTGACGGCCGCGCGCGTCGCGCTGCTGGAGACCGTCCGGCACGGCGACCATCTCGGCGTCGAAGCGATCGCCTCAGGAGTGCGCGATCGTGTGGGCCACATCTCTCTCCAAGCCGTGTACGAGGCTCTGAACGCTCTGACCGACGTCGGCCTCGTACGCCGCCTCGAACCACCCGGCAGCCCGGCCCTGTACGAGGGCCGTGTCGGGGACAACCACCATCACCTCGTGTGCCGCTCGTGCGGTGTCGTGGTCGACGTCGACTGCGCGGTCGGACATGCCCCGTGCCTGACCGCCTCCGACGACCAGGGCTTCGCGATCGACGAGGCCGAGGTCATCTACTGGGGCCTGTGTCCCCCCTGCTCCAACGCCAGCAGTTCAGCACCGTGATCCACCAGTTCCGGAAGGACTTTCATGACTGAGAACCACGACGCGATCGTCACGGACGCGAAGCCCGAGAAGACCGGAGGCTGCCCGGTCGCCCACGGGCGCGCGGCGCACCCGACCCAGGGCGGCGGGAACCGGCAGTGGTGGCCGGAGCGGCTCAACCTGAAGATCCTCGCCAAGGACCCGGTCGTCGCGAACCCCCTCGGTGAGTCGTTCGACTACGCCGAGGCGTTCAACAACCTCGACCTCGCGGCCGTGAAACAGGACATCGCGGAGGTGCTGACCACCTCGCAGGACTGGTGGCCCGCCGACTTCGGCAACTACGGCCCGCTGATGGTCCGTATGGCCTGGCACAGCGCCGGCACCTACCGCATCCACGACGGCCGCGGTGGTGGCGGTCGCGGCCAGCAGCGCTTCGCGCCGCTGAACAGCTGGCCGGACAACGGCAACCTGGACAAGGCCCGCCGTCTGCTGTGGCCGGTGAAGAAGAAGTACGGCCAGTCCATCTCCTGGGCCGACCTCATGATCCTCACCGGCAACGTCGCCCTGGAGCAGATGGGCTTCGAGACGTTCGGCTTCGCCGGTGGCCGCGCCGACGTCTGGGAGGCCGACGAGGACGTCTACTGGGGTCCCGAGACGACCTGGCTGGACGACCAGCGCTACACCGGCGACCGTGAGCTGGAGAACCCGCTCGGCGCCGTCCAGATGGGTCTGATCTACGTCAACCCGGAGGGCCCGAACGGCAACCCGGACCCGCTCGCCGCGGCCCGCGACATCCGTGAGACCTTCCGCCGCATGGCGATGAACGACGAGGAGACCGTCGCCCTCATCGCCGGTGGCCACACCTTCGGCAAGACCCACGGCGCCGGCCCCGCGGACCACGTGGGCGACGACCCCGAGGCCGCCACCATGGAGCAGCAGGGCCTCGGTTGGAAGTCCACCTACGGCACGGGCAAGGGCGGCGACGCCATCACCTCCGGCCTGGAGGTCACCTGGACCACCAAGCCGACCCAGTGGAGCAACGACTTCTTCGACATCCTCTTCGGCTACGAGTGGGAGCTCACCCAGAGCCCCGCCGGCGCCAACCAGTGGGTGGCCAAGGACGCGCAGGCGATCATCCCCGACGCCCACAGCGACGCCAAGAAGCTGCCCACGATGCTCACCACCGACCTCTCGCTGCGCTTCGACCCGATCTACGGCGAGATCTCCAAGCGCTTCCACGAGAACCCCGACCAGTTCGCGGACGCCTTCGCCCGCGCCTGGTTCAAGCTGACCCACCGTGACATGGGCCCGAAGTCGCTGTACCTCGGCCCGGAGGTCCCGGCGGAGACCCTGATCTGGCAGGACCCGCTGCCGGAGGCCGAGGGCGAGGTCATCGACGCGGCCGACATCGCGGCGCTCAAGAGCAAGCTGCTCGCCTCGGGTCTGTCCGTCTCGCAGCTGGTGTCCACCGCGTGGGCGTCGGCCTCCACCTTCCGCTCCAGCGACAAGCGGGGCGGCGCCAACGGTGCCCGGATCCGTCTGGAGCCCCAGCGCGGCTGGGAGGTCAACAACCCGGACGACCTGCGGCACGTCCTGAGCGTCCTGGAGGGCGTCCAGGCGGAGTTCAACTCCGGCGCCAAGAAGGTCTCTCTGGCCGACCTGATCGTCCTCGGCGGTGCCGCCGCGGTCGAGAAGGCCGCCAAGGACGCCGGCTACGCGGTCGAGGTGCCCTTCACCCCGGGCCGTGTGGACGCGACCGAGGAGCACACGGACGCCGAGTCGTTCGCCGCGCTGGAGCCGGCGGCCGACGGGTTCCGCAACTACCAGGGCAAGGGCAACCGCCTGCCCGCCGAGTACCTGCTGATCGACCGGGCGAACCTGCTCTCGCTGAGCGCCCCCGAGCTGACGGTCCTCGTCGGTGGTCTGCGCGTCCTGGGCGCCAACCACGCCCAGTCCACGCACGGCGTCTTCACCGACACCCCGGGCGTGCTCACCAACGACTTCTTCGTCAATCTGCTCGACCTGGGTACGACCTGGAAGTCCACCTCCGCCGACCAGACCCTCTTCGAGGGCCGTGACGCGGACACCGGCGAGGTCAAGTGGACCGGCACGCGTGCCGACCTCGTCTTCGGCTCCAACTCCGAGCTCCGTGCCCTCGCCGAGGTCTACGCGAGCGACGACGCCAAGGAGAAGTTCGTGAACGACTTCGTCGCGGCGTGGGCCAAGGTCTCCGACCTGGACCGCTTCGACCTGGTCTGAGCTCTCCCGACCTAGTCGGACCTTGACGTCCGGGTCGGCCCTCCGTGGGCCGGCCCGGACGTTTTTCGTCTGCCGCTCCCGGGGACGGCAAGGCCATGATCAAGGCGGCCGCGTATGTCGCCCCGCCGGAGGAGACGGCCGTCGCGGCGCTGACCCCGCTGCGGCCCAGCCGATGAGGGCGCAGCCCGACAGGGTCGGGTCGGGTCACCGGGCGGGCAGGCGGACGCCCAGTTCGGCGGCCGCCGACCGGAGCAGCGGGACCATGGCGACGAGGTCGTCCATGCTGCGGCGGAAGGCGGGCGCGGCGGTGGAGAGGGCGGCGAAGACGGTGCCGTCGGGCCGCAGGATCGGGACGGCCACGGCGCGCAGGCCCGCGTGGTGTTCCTCGTCGGCGGTGGCGTAGCCGAGTTCGGCGGCGCGGGCGACGTGGGCGCGCAGGACGTCGCGGTCGGTGACGCTGTTCGGGCCGTGCGGGGTGAGTTCGACGCGCTCCAGGAGGTCGGCGCGTACGTCGTCGGGGGCGAAGGCCATGAGGACCTTGCCCATCGAGGTGCAGTGCAGCGGCCCGTGGCGGCCCGGGTCGCTGCGGACGCCGACCGGTAGGGGGCCGTCCACGTAGTGCACGTACAGATGCCGGGTGCCGTCGAGGACGGACATCAAGGTGGCCTCCTCGGTCTGCCGTGTCACACGCTGCATCACGGGGAGGGCGGTGCCGGCGAATCCGTACACCTGACCGGCCTGCTGGCCGAGCTGGAAGAGTCTGAGGCCCGGTTTGTAGCGCTTGCCGTCGGTCTCGAACTCGACGAGGCCCTCGCGGCAGAGGGAGTTGACCAGCCGGTGGGCCGTACTGACGGCGACGCCGCTGGCGCGGGCCAGTTCGGACAGGGTGATGCCGTGCGGGTGCTCGCCGACCAGGACGAGCAGCCGGATCGCCCGCCCGACCACATCCGCCGGTACTTCGCCGCCACTCACAGCGGCAAATTACCACTGAGTGGAAAGATCTCCCATTCAGTGGCGGACATCGAGTGCTCGATGGTTGACACCGCCTGGACGTCGCCTCGACGATGTTTCCGTTGAGCAGACAGCCTTTCCATTGAGTGGGAAAACAGGGTCAGGGGTCAGGTATGACGCAGCGGGTGCTCACCACCCGGCCCGCCCTCCCGGGCGGCGGCCTGGAGCGGCTGGCCGGCCGGGCGGAGCTGGTGCGCTGGGACGGGCCCGGCAGGCCCGGGGCGGGCGAGCTGCGCGCGCTCGCCCCGGGGGTGACCGGCATCCTCTGTCTGGGCAACGACCGGGTGGACTCAGCCCTCTTGGACGCCGCGGGACCTTCACTGAAGGTCGTCGCGCTGGCCGCCATGGGGTTCGACGGCGTGGACCGGGACGCGGCTGCCGAGCGCGGTGTCGTGGTCACGCACACCCCCGGCGTCCTCGCCGAAACCACCGCCGATCTGACCTTCGCGCTCGTTCTGATGGCCCGCAGGCTGCTCGGTGCCGCCCGTGACTCGCTCACCGCCGGACGGTGGGACGTGCCCCGGATGAGCGACTACCTCGGCCTGGACGTGTACGGGGCCACACTCGGCATCGTCGGGTACGGGCAGATCGGGCGCGCGGTGGCCCGGCGGGCCCACGGCTTCGGCATGCGGGTGCTGCACCACAGCAGGTCCGCGCGCGAGGACACGCTCTCCACGCCGGTGGACCTGCCGACCCTCCTCGCCGAGTCCGACGTGGTCTCGCTTAACGTGCCCCTGACCCCGCGGACCCGTCACCTCATCGGCGCCGCCGAGCTGGCGGCCATGAAGCCGACGGCCACCCTGGTCAACACCTCGCGGGGCGGGGTCGTCGACGAGGAGGCCCTGCTCGAGGCGCTGCGCGACGGCACGATCCACTCCGCCGGCCTGGACGTCTTCGCGCGCGAGCCGATGGGGGCCGAGTTGTCGCCCCTGGTCGGCGAGCCCAACGTGGTGGCCCTCCCCCACATCGGCTCGGCCACCGAGGCCACGCGTGCCGCCATGGTGGACCTCGCCGTCGACAACATCCTCGACGTGCTCGCGGGCACCCCGGCGAGGACTGCACTGCCGGGCAGCGCGGCACGCCCCGGCACACCGGCATCCGCTCGTGCTGCCCACCCCGGCACAGCGGCATCCGCTCGTGCGACCCACCCCGGCACACCGCCACCCGACGACACGGCCCGCCCCGGCATGCCGAGCCGTGCCTGAGAGGACGACCACCATGAGCCACCCCCTCTTCGACGTCACCGGAAAGGTCGCCCTGGTCACCGGTTCGAGCCGAGGTATCGGCCGGGCCCTGGCCGTCGGCCTGCTCGAGGCCGGCTGCACGGTCGTGCTCAACGGCCGGGACACCGTCGCCCTGGAGACCACCCGCAAGGATTTGGCCGAAACTTTCGGCGAGGCCGTTCTCGCGGAGGCCTTCGACGTCACCGACTCGGCCGCGGTCGCCGCCGCCGTCGCCCGGCTCGAGGAGCGGACAGGACCGATCGACATCCTGGTCAACAACACCGGCGCCCAACGCCGCGCCCCGCTCCTGGACTTCACCGACGAGGACTGGCACGGCCTGCTCGAGACCAACCTCACCAGCGCCTTCCTCGTGGGCCGCGAGGTCGCCCGCCGGATGGTCCCCCGGGGCCACGGCAAGATCGTCAACATCTGTTCGCTGCAGAGCGAGGCGGTCCGCCCCGGCATCGCGCCCTACTCGGCGACGAAGGGCGGCCTGAAGATGCTGACCAAGGGCATGTGCGCCGACCTCGGCCCGCACGGCATCCAGGTCAACGGCATCGGCCCCGGCTACTTCGACACCGAGCTGACCTCGGCGCTGGTCGCGGACGAGGAGTTCAGCGCCTGGGTACGGGGGCGGACCCCGGCCGGCCGCTGGGGCAAGGTCGAGGACCTGGTCGGTGCCCTGCTGTTCCTCTCCTCCCCCGCCTCCGACTTCGTCAACGGCCAACTGCTGTACGTCGACGGTGGCATGCTGTCCGTCCTGTGACCCGGCCGACGCCTCCGTCCTGCGACCTGACCGACCCCTCAAGGAGCCCTCATGCGTGCGTGTGTCGTCCACGGAGCCGGCGATCTCCGGGTCGAGGAGCGGCCGTACGCCGGTCCGGCGCCCGGTGAGATCGCGGTCGCCGTCGCGCTCGGCGGGATCTGCGGCAGCGACCTGCACTACTACCACCGGGGCCGCGTGGGCGACTTCGCCGTGAGCGAGCCCATGGTGCTCGGCCATGAGGTGGTGGGCCATGTCGCCGCGCTCGGGCCCGGGGTCGAGGGGCCGGGCGCTCCGGCAGTGGGCGCGCCCGTCGCGATCCATCCCGCCACGCCCTGCGGGGTCTGTCCGGAGTGCGCCCGCGGCAGGCGGCACATCTGCGCCCACACCCGCTATCTGGGCAGCGCCGCCCACACCCCGCACGTGCAGGGCGGTTTCGCGCAGCGCGTCGCCGTGCCCGCCGCGCAGATCCGGGCGCACCCGCCCGGGTTGGGGCTGCGGCGGGCCGTGCTCGCCGAGCCGCTGTCGGTGGCGCTGCACGCCGTGCGCCGGGCGGGCGAGGTGAGCGGCAAGCGGGTTCTGGTCACCGGGGCCGGCCCGATCGGCTGTCTCGTCGTGGCCGCGCTGGGGCACGCAGGGGCCGCCGAGATCGTCGTCAGCGATCTCCACGACGAACCGCTGCGGATCGCCGCCGAGGTGGGCGCCACCGCCACCGTTCGGGCGGAGCGGCCCGACGATCCCGCCTGGGCCGGTGCCTTCGACGTCGCCGTCGAGGCGTCCGGGGCGCCGGCCGGGCTGCGGAGCTGTGTGGAGCGCGTCCGACGCGGTGGCACCGTCGTCATGCTCGGGCTGCTGCCGCCCGGGGAGATCGGGCTGCTGGGCAATGTCGCGGTCACCCGAGAGCTGGAACTGCGTGGATCGTTCCGCTTCGACTCCGAGTTCGACGAGGCCCTGTCCCTGCTGGCCCAGGGCCTGCCCGTCGACCCGGTCGTCACCCACACGTTCCCGCTGGAGCGGTCCGTCGCCGCGTTCGACACGGCTCAGGACCGCACCGCCGCCTCCAAGGTGCTGCTGGATCTGTCCGGGGAGGGGTGAGGGGGCGTCAGACCTGGGTGAAGGTCCACAGCAGGTTGGTGCTGGTGCCCCAGGTCCACTGCTTGGCGACCGAACCGGAGGAGACGTTGCCGCCGCCGTCGAGGACGAGTCCCGTGGTGCGGTTGGCGAGGGAGTAGCGGCCGTCGCCCCGGTGGGTGATCAGCCACTGCTGGTCGGTGCCGCCGTTCCACTCGGCCTGTCTGACGGTGGCGCCCCCGCCGGTGGCACCCCACCCGTCGGCGACCATGCCGTTGGCCCGGTTCTCCAGCTTGTAGTGCCCGTTGCCGAGGTGGACGGCGTGCCACTGGAGGCGGGGAGAGCCGTCCCACGTCCGTTGCTTCAGGTCGGAGCCGCCGGAGACGTCTCCCCCGCTGTCCAGTGCGAGGCCGTTGGTGACGTTGGTGATCCGGAACCGGGCGGAGGGGTCGAACACGACCTCCAGCGAGGTGACCCGCTTCCGGATCCGCGCGGTGTCGGAGGTGAACGTCCAGGACCTGCCCGTGAAGTCGTCACCGGAGTAGCCGACCATCTGGTAGCCCGGGGCGAGCTTCAGCGAGGAGAGGGTGCCTGGCGGCATGCCGGAGAGGGTCAGCTGTTCGGCCGGGTAGGTGCCGAGGGCGAGGACCGCGCTGTCGCCGGAGAAGCGGGCGTGTTCGAAGACCAGGACTCCGGTGAGGGGCCGGAGGGTGGGTATCCGGCCGGAGAAGCGGAGTTTGAGGACGTACGCGGGGGCCTCGAAAGGTGCCGAAGACGGCAGGGTCACCTTGAGGCCGGTCGCGTCCTGGGTCGGAGTCGCGAGGTCGATGTACGTACCGGCCGTCGCGTCGAGGAGTTCCACCGAGGACAGCGAGTCCAGGTCGATCCGGTCGGAGGTGAGCGTCCTGAGCGTCAGCGAGCCGCCGGGCCAGCCCAGGACCGTCGCGTACAGGATGGTTCCCGCCTTGTTCCGGGTGTACCGGACGTCCTGCGCGGTACCGGCGGTGGGCCGGGTGAAGGAACCGCCGCCCATCTTCGTCGGGCCCTCGCCGTACGCGGTCCAGGCGCGGGTGCCGTAGATCGACTCGCCGAAGCGCTTCAGGTAGTCGCCGATGCCGAGCAGGAGGTCGCGCTGGCCCCGCGGGATGGTGCCGTCGGCCTGGGGCGCGATGTTGAGCAGCATGTTGCCGTTCTTGCTGACCCGGTCGATGAACGAGTGCAGCATCTGCGCGAGCGAGTAGTAGCCGATGCCCTCGGTGTAGCACCAACTGGTGTTGGAGATGCTGTCGTCGGTCAGCCAGTAGGGGGCGGTGAGGTCGGCGGGGCCGCCGCGCTCGTAGTCGAAGACCGAACCGTGGCTGTTGAGGCCGTCCTTGTAGGTGGCGACGACCTCCTTGCCCCATTTGTTCGCCTGGTTGAAGTAGTACGACAGGAAGTTCAGCCGCTGGGTCTCGTCGACGTGGTCGAGCCGCCAGTCCTGCCAGAGGATGTCCGGCCGGGACCGGTCGACGACCTCCTTGAGCTTGTCGTACCAGAGCTGGTTCTCCTCCTCGGGACTCAGCTGCCCGTACAGCTTCTTGAGGCTCGGGTCCGACTGCGGGGGCGCGTACTCGAAGTAGCCGGTGTAGTTGTACGCGTGGTGCATGGCGACCAGGAGCTTCAGCTTCCTGGCGCGGATGGCGTCGGTGAAGAGCTCCAGCAGGTCCAGCCGGGGTCCCTTGGCCACGGAGTTCCACTCGTTGACCCGGCTGTCCCACATCGAGTAGCCGTCGTGGTGCTCGGCCACCGGCCCCGCGAACCTGGCACCGGCGTCGACGAACAACTGGGCCCACTCGTCGGGGTCGAACGCACCGCCGTCCGACTTGAGCTTCGGGGCGAACTCCTGGTGGCGGCCCGCCAGATCCTCCGCCCCGTCGATGAAGTTGTGGTACGGCCAGACGGCCGGATCGCCGTACGTGGCCGTGTGGTGCCTGTTCGCCTTGTGGTCCGGCACGTACATGTTGCGCGGGTACCACTCGCTGTCGTACGCGGGGACGCTGAAGACGCCCCAGTGGAAGTAGATGCCGAACTTGGCGTCCCGGAACCACTCGGGGGCGGCGGGGTGCCGGTTCACGGACTCCCAGGTCGGTGTGTAGACCTTCGGCGCGGCCAGGGCTCCGCCGGCCGCGAACACGTCGGTGGCCACCGTGGCCGCCACAACGGCTGTGGCGCCGACCAGTAACCTGCGCCTGCTGATCGATTGCGACATAGGCACGAACGTCAGGCATGCGGACCACTACTGTCAACGGTTGTGCAGGGATGAAAACACCGAGAGACAAAGAGAAGTTGGCCGATTTGACCGGGAAAGGAACGGTTCACCCAGAGGGAGACATCACATGTCTCTGACGGACAGGGCACATCTCGCCCGGGAAGCCGTGCCTGGATGCCATGCGGACGGCCCGCCCGTGACGACGTCGAGCTGCTCAACGCGCACGACGCGGCGTTCCACCGCGCGGTCGTCGCCGCCACGGGCAACGAATCACTGGTCACCCTGCTCGACGGCGTCTCGGGCCGTACCCTGCGGGCCCGTGTCTGGCGCGGGCTCGTCGACGAGCGGGCCGCGGGACGCACCCTCGCTGGGCACGAGGCGATCTTCGCGGCACCGGCCCGCCGTGGCGTGAAGCGGCGGTGGAGGTCGGGTGCGGTCGTGCGTCAGCGGTAGAAGTCGGGGCGTTCGACGAGTTCGATCTCGACCCGGACACCGTCGCTCTGGGCGCGGGCGCCCGCTTCGGAGACCGCCGTGACGGCGTACCCGTCCCAGGTGCCGGGGCCGGTGACCTCGCCACGGCGGGCGGCGTCGACCCAAGCCTGGACCTGACGGTCGTAGGCGTCCTCGAAACGCTCGAGGTAGCTCGGGGTGACCGTGCCGCCCCAGCGCCCGGCGGTGTTGACGAGCATGTCGTGCCCTTCGCCGACGCGGGCCGTGCCGTTCTCGCACACCGCCTCGGCCTGGACCTGGTAGCCGTAGCGGGCGGTGAGGAAGATCTCGACGTCGACGACGGCACCGCCGTCCGTCTCGAAGACGACGAACTGCGGGTCGCTCAGGCCCTCGGGGGCGTGCGCGGACGGCCGGGGCCGCAGCACGGTGACGGCGGTGATCTCCTGGCCGAGCAGCCAGCGGGTGATGTCCATCTCGTGGGCCACGGAGTCGTTGACGGCCATGGCGTCGGTGAAGCCGGGCGGGGCCCCGGCGTTGCGGTGCCGGTGGTGCAGCATCAGCGGCCGGCCCAGCTCCCCACTGTCCAGCAGGGCCTTGAGCTGGACGTACTCGCGGTCGTAGCGGCGCATGAACCCCACCTGCACCCTGCGGTGACCCAGCGCCTGCTCGGCCTCCAGCAGGCGCAGCGCGGAGGCGGTGCCCGGGGTGAGGGGCTTCTCGCACAGTACGGGCAGGTCGTGCTCGAAGGCGGTGAGCAGGGCGGCCTCGTGGGCGGGGCCCGGGGAGGCCACGAGCACGGCGTCGACGCCCGGTGCGGCCAGTGCCTCGGCCGGGTCGGCGAAGGCCACGCATCCACCGACTCCGGCGGCGATCGCCTCGGCCCGGTCGGTGTCGAGGTCGACGACGGCGGCCACATGGGCGCCGCTGGTCACCTCGGTGATCCGGCGCACGTGGTCGGCGCCCATCCGTCCGGTGCCGATGACGGCGACACCGAGTGAGTCCTGCTGGGACATGGCCGGTCCTTCCTTTCGTGGGGCGATCGCGTCGGCCGGCGGATGCCCTTGGCCGCGAGCGCGGCCACCTCGGCGACGTTGCCCTTGTCGACGGCGTCCGGGCCGGCATCCGGCCCGGAGAATCTCGTTTCCCCTTGGAACGCCCGGGAGTTAGGCTCCCCCAGCGCACGGGGGGCGTGTGCACATCAAGGTGGGGGACATGGTCGACGATTCCGTTGATTCCAGACAAGGCACGGGCCGGGGGCCCAGGTGTTCGCGGCGGTGGCTGCCGTCGGAGCGCTCGTGGGGGGCATGTGGTTCCTCCCGGACTCGCTCGACGAGACGTCCGCGGACCGGGGGCCGGCCGTCTGCTCGCCCTCGGACGATGCCTCGCCGGCGGCCCGGGGCAAGGTCTCCGGCGCGCAGCTGTGCACCGCGCTGAACCGTGCCGACCTGCCGAGGCTCCTCGGCACCCCGACCGAGCAGGCGGTGAACGCGTCGGGCAGCGAAAGCGAGTCCACCTGGGCCGACGGCACCAAGACCGTCACCCCTGAGGCGACCGTCGAGCTGGAGACCTACACCGTGGAGCTCTCGGCGTCCCACGACGACCTCCCCGTCGCCGAGTCGGTCGGCTATCTGGGCGACAGCGCCCGGACCAGGACGGTCCTGGGGCACCCGGCGGTCCTCTACTCGGGCCGGACCATCGCCATCTCCTTCCGGCTCGACGGCGGCGACGCCGACTCCGGCCCCGGCGGCGTCGCCCGCCATCTGCTGGTCGCCGGCGACGCGAAGGACAGCGGCACCGCCTACGAGCTCGTCATCTGGCGCGAGGACGCCCTGACACCCGACGACGAGGCGTTGTTCCGCGTCGCCGAGAAGGTGCTGCCGACGATCCCGGGCTGGAAGCCCGCGGTCTGACGAGCCACCAGCGGCGCTCGGCTCACCTCGACGGCACCACCGAGGCACCGCGGTGGCGAACGCGCGCGCCCGTGTCACCGGCGCGTGCGCTGTCCGCTGTCGGTGTTTGTCACGGCATCCGCTCGTCGAGGGCGTCGGCTCCCCACGCGGCGGCGTGGGGGCCGAACTCGTTGTCGGCCGCCTGGGCGGCCAGGCGGGCGTCGCGCGCCGCCGCCTCCGGTCCGTCCGGCAGGTGGTAGTCCTCACCCGCCCGCACTGAACTGGCCTGCACCTTCGTGGCGGTGGCCAGCCGTCGGCGTACGTACCGGTCCAGCGCCTCCGGTACGTCGGCCGGTGTCGCGTCCGTGAGGGCGTCGCCGAGCACGGCAGCGTCGACCAGTGCCTGTGCCGCGCCCTGGGCCTGGAAGGGCACCATCGCGTGGGCGCTGTCACCGAGCAGGGTGACGCGGCCCAGGTTCCAGCGGGCGAGCGGGGCACGGGTGTGGATGCCGTAGCGGAGCACCGTGCCCGTCCGTTCGATGACGCTGATCACGCGCGGGTCCCACCCTTCGAACGCGCGCAGTTGCTCCCCCGGCTCGGCCCGGGCGGTCCACGACTCCCGCGCGCTCTCCGCCCCGACGACGCCCACGACGTTGAGGAGTTCCCCTCCGCGCACCCAGTAGTGCACGAAGTGCCGCCCGGGTCCGAGCCAGAGGGCGTACTCCGGCAGGTCCAGGTCGGCGACCTTGTCGGCCGGAAGCAGCGCCCGGTAGGCGGCGGTTCCCGAGAACAGGGCCTCGTCCGCGCCGAACAGCCACTGCCGGGCGGCGGACCGCACCCCGTCGGCGGCCACGACGAGGTCCGCCTCCAGGCGCTCGCCGTCGGCCGTCGTCACCTGCGCGGACCTGTCGTCCTGCCCGATGCCCACGACCACGGTGTTCAGCCGCACCGACCCGGGCGGCACCGCGGCGGCCAGGGCGTGGTGCAGATCGGCCCGGTGGGTCTGGAGGTACGGCGCCCCGAACGCCTCCTCGGCCTCGCGTCCCAGCGCGTAACGGCAGATCTCGCCGCCGTCGGACCAGGTACGGAAGCTCAGCCCCGTCGGCCGCGTGGACCGGGCGGCGACCGCGTCGAGGAGGCCGAGTCGACGCAGTACGCGTGTGGCGTTGGGCGCGAGCTGGATGCCCGCGCCGATCTCGGTGAACCGTGCCGTCTGTTCGACGAGGGTCACCTCACACCCGGCGCGCCGCAGGCTCAGCGCCGCGGCCAGTCCCCCGATACCCGCCCCCACCACGATCGCCCTCATGCCCCCACCTCAGGTCGACGTCTCTCCACGCTACCGGGCGGACGAGGGCCTGAGGCAGGCGCGCGACGACGCGAAGTCGCCGCGCGCCCTCGCTCTGAGCGAGGTGCGCTCCACGCCCGGGGCGGATTGCGCTCCCACGCCCAGAGCGGGTTGCGGTCCACGCCTGGGGCGGATTGCGCTCCCACACTCAGCGCGGGCTGCGCCCCACGCTCAGAGCGGGTTGCGCTCCACGCTCAGAGCGGGTTGCGCTCCACGCTCAGAGCGGGTTGCGCTCCACGCTCAGAGCGGGTTGCGCTCCACTGGAATCCACAGTTCCGCGTCCGCCCGCGCCGCGTCCGGCGACAGTCGGGTCCGCAGGATCTCGGGGCCCGGGCGACTCCGGTACGGATTGGACGGGAACCACTGGGTGAACACGTCCCGCCACAGGTACTGGAGTGCCTGCGGGAACGGCCCGGAGTTCTCGAAGACGGCCCAGGTCCCGGCGGGCACGGTGAGTTCGTCCATGCCCTCGGGGACGGCGGCGCGGGTCACCGCGCCGTGGTAGTAGTCGAGTTCGGTCCCTTCGGCCCGGCTGGAGTCGAGGTTGTCGCTGACGGCGACGATCCCCGACGGCTCCTGATCGGACAGGCCCTCGATCTGCCGCAGGGTCTCCTTGCCGATGCTCCGGATGAAGTCGGCGATCGCCGGATTCATCCCTTCGTGCACGAGCGGGACACGGGCCTTCCTCCCGACCACCCGGAACTCCGCCTTCTCCACGACCCGATACCGCATGCTGCCGCTCCCTTCGACGACGAGGCGGAAGGACATCCGGGGCTGGGACCGCAGCCGGGCGCCGGCCCGCCGGGCCTCCCCCGGCCCGACGCCGTGCATCGCACGGAACGCCCGTGCGAACGCCTCTCCCGAGCCGTAGCCGTAGCGCACCGCGATCTCCAGCAGCGTCCGGTCGTCCGCCAGCACCTCGGCGCCGGCGACCGTCAGCCGCCGACGCCGGACGTACTCCGACAGCGGCATGCCCGCCAGTGCGGAGAAGAGCCGCCGCAGGTGGTACTCCGACGTCACCGCGATCCGCGCCAGGTCGGCCACGTCGATCTGCTGATCGAGGTGGCGCTCGATGTGCTCCATGGCCTGGTTCAGCCGCTCCAGCACCCCGGCCTCCTTCCTTTCGATCACCACGTTAGGAAGAAGCCACCTTGCCGGACCCGACATCCTGTGCCCGCTCCGGTCGGGTGGATCGGGGTGGGCCGGCATGGCCGAGCCGGTTCGGCGGAGCCGCGTGCGTGATTTGTTGAGACGTCCTGACATACCCGTTGACATCACCGAGGAGCGGCCCCATAGTCATGCCACTAGAGCGCACTAGTGAAGCGCGCTAGCTCTTCGGGCCGTCGGCCCGCACACCCACCCTGACCAGCACAGCGAGGTGCGAGGGACATGCACAGACACCATCGAGTCGCCGCTCTGACCGCCACCGTCCTGGCCGGCGCCCTGCTCGCCGCCGGCTGCTCCAGCGGTTCCGGTGGCAAGAAGTCCGCGGAGGGCGGGGACACCGCCGCCGCGGGCACGGCCGACACCCCCCGCATGACCGTGGCCATGGTCACCCACGCCTCCCCCGGCGACACCTTCTGGGACCTCATCCGCAAGGGCGCCCAGGCAGCCGCCGCCAAGGACAACATCGAGCTCGTCTACTCCAGCGACCCGAGCGCCGGCAACCAGGCCAACCTCGTGCAGAACGCCATCGACCAGAAGGTCGACGGCATCGCGCTCACCGCCGCGAAGCCGGACGCCATGAAGGAGGTCGTCGCCAAGGCCACGGCCGCGGGCATCCCGGTCGTCGGCTTCAACTCCGGCGTCGACGACTGGAAGGAACTCGGCATGCTGGAGTACTTCGGCCAGGACGAGAACATCGCCGGCCAGGCCTTCGGCGAACGCCTGAACCAGGCGGGCGCCAAGCACGCCCTCTGCGTCATCCAGGAGCAGGGACAGGTCGCCCTGGAAGCCCGGTGCGCGGGCCTCGAGAAGGGCTTCAGCGGCACCACCGACATCCTCTACGTCAACGGCACCGACATGCCCTCGGTCAAGTCGACGATCACCGCGAAGCTCAAGCAGGATTCCTCCATCGACCGGGTGGTCACCCTCGGCGCCCCCATCGCGCTGACCGCCGTGCAGTCCGTGTCCGACGCCGCCGGCAAGGCCAAGGTCGCCACCTTCGATCTCAACAAGGACCTGGTACGGGCCGTGAAGGACGAGGATGTCGAGTTCGCCGTCGACCAGCAGCCCTATCTCCAGGGCTACCTCGCCGTCGACGCCCTGTGGCTCTACAGGACGAACGGCAACCTCAGCGGCGGCGGCACCGCCCCCGTCCTCACCGGCCCCGCCTTCATCACCAAGGAGAACGTGGACGACGTCGCCGAGTTCGCTGCGAAGGGCACCCGCTGACGCCACGGCTCACCTCGGCACCATGGGCGCCGCGCGTACCGGTCGGCATCGCACACGCGGTGCCGGCCGCTCCCACGCGCCGAGCCCCGGCGGCCCTCCGCACCCGCCTCAGCCCGCCCCTTCCGGAGGCGCCCCGCTGCTCCCCCGTACCACCAGCTTCGGCTCCAACACGGCTTCTCGCGGCTCCAGTTCCGGCTTCTCCAGTCGTTCCACCGCGAACCGCACCGCGTGCTCCGCCATGAGCCGCGCGTCCTGGCGGACGGTGGTCAGGCCGATCGGCATCAGGTGGGAGAGGTGGCTGTCGTCGTAGCCGACGACGGACAGATCGCGGGGCACCTCGACACCGGCCCGGGTCAGGGACATCAACAGGCCCATCGCGCTGCGGTCGTTGCCGGCGAGGACGGCCGTCGGCAGGGGCTGCCCCCGGTCGCGTTCCGCGAGGAGCAGGCGTCCGGTCTCGATGCCCGACTCCTCCGTGTGGTCACCCGAAACGACGCGGGCCACGGACTCCAGGCCATGACGGCGCATCGCGGCACGGTACGCGCGGCGCCGCTCGGCCGAGCCGGGCCCCCGGCCGCCGTCGAGGTGCAGGATCCGGCGGTGCCCCAGCTCGACGAGATGGTCCATCGCCTGCCGTACGCCCTTGCCCTCGGCGGAGTGCACGAAGTCGACGTGGGCGCGGGGGACACGGCGGCTGACGGAGACGGCGACGGTACGGCGTCCCAGGCCTTCGAGGAAGTCGGGCTCGGCGAAGGAGCCGAGCAGGATCAGGGCCTCGCAGCGGTGGCTGAGCAGCGCCTCGACGGCCTTCTCCTCGCTGCGGCCCCGGGTGGCGCCGGAGAGCAGGACCTCGTAGCCGAGGCGTTCGGCCTCCGGGTAGATGCCCTCGATGAGGTCAGTGTGGAAGGTCTGGTGGACGGTGAACATCACGCCGAGCGTGCGGCTGCGGCCCCGCGCCAGCAGCCGGGCCGCGCTGTCGGGCCGGTAGCCGATCTCGTCGGCGACGCGCAGCACCCGCTCACGGGTCTCCTCGCTCGCCCCCGGCTGGTTGCGGAACACGATCGAGACGAGCGCCCGGGAGACGCCCGCCCTCGCGGCGACGTCCGCCATCGTGGGCCGCTGCTTGCCCGATGCACTCACCTGTGAACCCACCCTCCACCCGCCGCCCACCATAGGGCCTGCCCGGAGGATCACTCGGGGCAGGCCGGGGGCCAGGGGCTCGAAATCTCCCGGCGGCAGGCTATTGACATGACATTTGGACAGGGGTCATCGTACTCGCACTAGAGCGCGCTAGTAGAGCGCGACACCTTCCCCGGTCGTCCCTGCCCCTCTCCGCGAAGGACACACGTCATGGCAACGGCGCCATCCCCACTCCGTACCACCGTGGGCAATCTGTGCCTGGGCTCCGCCCCCGACTCCTGGGGCGTGTGGTTCCCCGAGGACGAGCACCAGGTGCCGTACACCCGCTTCCTCGACGAGCTGGCCGAAGCCGGGTACAAGTGGCTGGAGCTCGGCCCCTACGGCTATCTCCCCACCGACCCGCGGCGGCTCAAGGAGGAACTCGACGCCCGTGGGCTCCAGGTCTCCGGCGGCACCGCCTTCGGCGCGCTGCACCGCCCGGAGGCCTGGGACGAGATGCTCGCCCACGTCCGCCAGGTCGCCACGCTGACGGCGGCCGCCGGCGCCCACCACCTCGTCCTCATCCCGCCGATGTACCGGGACGAGAAGACCGGCGCCCTCACCGAGTCGCCGGAGCTGACCGCCGAGCAGTGGGCCGGCTTCGGCCGCGCCGCCGACCGGCTCGGCGGGCTCCTCCTCGACGAGTACGACATACGGCTCGTCGTCCACCCGCACGCCGACAGCCACATCCAGACGCAGGCAGAGATCGAGCGGCTGCTGAACGAGTCCGACTCCCGCTGCACCAACCTCTGCCTCGACACCGGGCACGTGGCCTACGGCGGCGGCGACAACCTCGACCTGATCCGCCGGTTCGGCGAGCGTGTCGGCTACGTCCACATCAAGCAGATGGACCCGGCCGTCCTCGCCCAGGTCGCCGCCGAGAACCTGTCGTTCGGCGAGGCCGTGCGGCGGGGCGTGTGCGTGTCGCCGCCGGCCGGTGTGCCGAACCCGGCCGAGGTCGTGGCCGAACTCGCCGAACTGGACGCCGAGTTGTTCGTGATCGTCGAGCAGGACCTCTACCCGTGCGCGCCCGAGGTGCCGCTGCCCGTCGCCGTACGCACCCGTGAACAGCTGTCCGGCTGCGGGCTGACGGGTACCCGGCGTCCGACCCTCGAACGGTAGGAGCGCCCATGGCTGTCAAGGACGGCACGACATCCGCCACCCCGGTCACCGACGACGCGCCACCGGCCGTCTCCCGGCGGCTGCGGCTCATCACCCTCATCGCCACCTTCGGCGGACTGCTCTTCGGTTACGACACCGGCGTCATCAACGGCGCCCTGCCGTATATGACCGAGGACCTCGGTCTGACGCCCTTCACCGAGGGCATGGTCACCAGCTCGCTGCTGCTGGGCGCGGCCCTGGGCGCGATCGTCGGCGGCCGGATGTCGGACGCGCGCGGGCGGCGCCGTACGATCCTCGTTCTCGCCGTCGTGTTCTTCGTCGGCGCGCTGGGCTGCACACTGGCGCCGAACACGGCGGTCATGGTCGTGGCCCGGTTCGTGCTGGGTCTCGCGGTCGGCGGCGCGTCGGTGACGGTGCCCGTCTATCTCGCGGAGATCTCGCCCGCCGAGCGGCGCGGCGCGCTCGTCACCCGTAACGAACTGATGATCGTCACCGGGCAGTTGCTGGCCTTCACCTCCAACGCGGTCATCGCACGGGTCGGCGGCGAGTCGGGCGGTGTCTGGCGCTGGATGCTCGTCCTCGCGACCCTCCCGGCCGTCGTGCTCTGGTTCGGGATGCTGGTGATGCCGGAGAGCCCGCGCTGGCTGGCCTCCAGGACCCGTTTCGGCGAGGCCCTGGAGGTGCTCAAGCAGGTGCGGTCGCGGCAGCGGGCCGAGGCCGAGCTGAGCGAGGTGTCCGCGCTCGCGGTCAAGGAGGAACAGGAGAAGCTGGGCGGCTGGCGGGACCTGAGGGCCACGCCGTGGCTGCGCAGGCTGATGTTCGTCGGCTTCGGCATCGCGATCGTGCAGCAGATCACCGGCGTCAACACGATCATGTACTACGGCACCCAGATCCTCACCGACGCCGGCTTCGCCTCCGACAGCGCGCTCACGGCGAACATCGCCAACGGTGTCATCTCGGTGCTCGCCACCTTCGTCGGCATCTGGCTGCTCGGCCGCGCCGACCGCCGTCCGATGCTGATGACCGGTCAGATCGGCACCACGGCCGCCCTGTTGCTCATCGGGATCTTCTCGCTCACCCTCCCCGCCGGTGACGGCCGGGCGTACGCCGTGCTCGCGATGACCGTCACCTTCCTCGCCTTCCAGCAGGGGGCGATCTCGCCGGTGACCTGGCTGATGCTGTCGGAGATCTTCCCGATGCGGATGCGCGGCTTCGGCATGGGCGTCGCGGCGGTGGTGCTGTGGCTGACCAACTTCCTGATCGGCCTGGTCTTCCCGTCCCTGGTCTCCGGGGTCGGTGTCTCCAACACCTTCTTCCTCTTCGTGGTGGCCGGCGTCCTCTCGCTCACCTTCGTGAAGCTCTACGTCCCGGAAACCCGGGGCCGCTCGCTGGAGACCCTCGAAGCCGAACTCCAAACGCGCTTCTCCTGACTCGATTCATCTCTAAGGAAAGACCATGACCGTACGTGTAGGCGTCATCGGCGCCGGCTGGATCGGCAAGGAACACATCCGGCGCCTCACCGACACCGTCACCGGCGCCCGTGTCACCGCCGTCACCGACATCGACACCGCCCGCGCCGAGGAGGCGGCGGCGCCGATCGGGGCCCAGGTGCCGGCCGACGGCGCGGCCCTGATCGCTTCTCCGGAGGTGGACGCCGTCCTCGTGACGTCCTGGGGCCCGACCCATGCCGAGCATGTGCTGAACGCGATCGCCGCCGGGAAGCCGGTGTTCTGCGAGAAGCCGCTGGCCACCACCGCCGAGGACTGTCTGCGGATCGTCGAGGCCGAGACGGCGCTCGGCCGCCGTCTGGTCCAGGTCGGCTTCATGCGCCGCTACGACGCCGGCTACCGGCAGATGAAGCAGGTCATCGACTCCGGCCGCATCGGAGAGCCACTGATCGTGCACTGCGCCCACCGCAACCCGACCGTCCCGGAGTCGTACACCTCCTCGATGGCCGCCCTGGACACGGCGGTGCACGAGGTGGACGTGCTGCGCTGGCTGCTCGACGACGAGATCGTCTCCGCCCAGGTGGTGACGCCGCGCGCCACGCGCAAGCGGTTCGCCCACCTCAAGGACCCGCAGATCATGCTCTTCGAGACCGCCAAGGGCGTCCGTATCGATCTGGAGGTCTTCGTCAACTGCCAGTACGGCTACGACATCCAGTGCGAGGCGGTCGGCGAGGAGGGGCTGGTCCGGCTGCCCGACCCGGCCTCGGTCGCCGTGCGCGGTGCCGGTCAGCACACCACCGAGGTGCTCACGGACTGGGTGGGCCGGTTCGCCGACGCCTTCGACGCCGAGTTCCGCGAGTGGATCGCCGCCGTCGCCGCCGGAGAGGAGCCCACCGGCCCGTCCGCCTGGGACGGCTACGCGGCCACCGTCATCACCGGCGCGACCGTCGAGGCCCTGGAGTCGGGCCGTGTCGTCGCCACCGACCTCAAGCCCCGGCCCGCACTCTACGGAGGTGTCGCGTGAAGATCGCCCTCGACCCCTATATGCTCCGCGCGCTGCCGATCGACGAGATGGTGCGCACGGTCGCCGAAATCGGCTACGAGTACATCGAGTTGTCGCCCCGCGACGACTTCATGCCCTTCTTCCTGCATCCCCGGGCCGACGACGAGCGCGTCGCGGAGCTGAAGAACTCCCTGCGCGCACACGGTGTGCGGCTGTCCTCCGTGCTGCCGCTGTACAAGTGGTCCTCACCGGACGAGACCGAGCGGCAGGCCGCCGTGCGCTACTGGAAGCGCATGATCGAGATCACCGCAGACCTCGAATGCCCGCTGATGAACTCGGAGTTCAACGGCCGCCCCGAGCGGGCCGCCGAGAGCGAGGCCGCGTTCTGGCGCTCGCTGGAGGAGCTGCTGCCGCTGTTCGAGCGGGAGGGCATCGCGCTGAACCTGGAGGCCCATCCGGACGACTTCTGCGAGGAGAACACCCCGGCCGTCGACCTCGTCCGCGCGATCAACGAGCCCTGGGTGAACTACCTCTACTGTGCCCCGCACTCCTTCCACCTCTCCGGTGCCTCGGAGACCGGCGCGGACATCGCGGCGATGCTGCGGTACGCGGGCGACAGGCTGAAGCATGTGCACATCGCGGACTCCTTCAACCACAAGGGCTCCAGCGGCCTGCGGTACATCCTCAACCCGCCCGGTACGACCGCCCGCATCCACCAGCACCTGGACATCGGCCAGGGCGAGGTGGACTGGGACGTCTTCTTCGGCACCCTGCGCGAGCTGGACTTCGACGGGGTGGCCACCGCCTGTGTCTTCGCCTGGGAGGAGCGGGCGAAGGAGTCGTCCACATTCATGCTGGACCGCATCACCAAGGAGCTCGCGGTGCGCTGACGCTCAGGCGAGAGTCACCTCGACCGGCAGCTTCTTGATGCCGTTGACGAAGTTGGACCGGACGCGCGGAACGTCACCGACGAGGCGGATGTCGGCGAGGCGCGGGATCAGCTCCTCGAACATGATGCGGATCTCCGTGCGGGCCAGCAGGTTGCCCAGGCACAGGTGGGGGCTGCCCTTGCCGAAGGTGACGTGGTCGTTGTCGGCGCGGGCGACGTCGAAGTCGTACGGGTTGCCGAAGACCTCCTCGTCGCGGTTGCCGGAGGCGTACCACATGACGACCTTGTCGCCCTCCTTGATCCGCTTGCCGCCGAGTTCGACGTCACGGGTCGCGGTGCGGCGGAAGTGGTAGACGGGCGACGCCCAGCGCAGGAACTCCTCGGTCGCCACCGGGATCAGCGACGGGTCCTCCTGGAGGCGGGCGAGCTGCTCCGGGTGCTGGAGCAGGGCCAGCATCGAGTGGGTGATGGTGTGGCGGGTGGTCTCGTTGCCGGCGACGACCAGGAGGAGGAAGTAGTTGTCGAAGTCCTGCGCGGAGAGCGGGACGCCGTCGCGCGGGGTGGTGTTGACCAGCTTGGAGACCAGGTCGGTGCCGTCGCCGCCGCGCCGCTGCCGGGCCAGCTCGCGGCCGTACTCGAAGACTTCGAGGGAGGCGGGCGAGCGGAAGGGCAGGTGCCGGTACTGCTCGCTCTCCGCGCTGTTCAGCAGGACGTCCGCGTAGTCGGGGTCGGTGTTGCCGATGATGCGGTTGCCCCAGTCGATGAGCCGCTGGTTGTCCTCCGGGGGTACGTCGAGGAGCCGGGCGAGGACGTTGATGGGGAAGTCGGCGGAGACGTCGGCGACGAAGTCGAAGGTGCCCTTGGCGAGGGCCGCGTCGAGGGTGGTGGCGGTGAGGCCGCGCAGGAAGTCGGTGTAGCTGTTGATGACGCTCGCGCCGAACTGACGCTGGATGACGCTGCGCAGGGCGCGGTGGCGGACGCCGTCCAGCTCCAGGATGGAGGCGCGGGTCCTGATCTGGTCCTCGTCGACCTCCTCCAGGTTGACGAACCTCGTCGAGGTGAAGGTCTCCGCGTCGCGGTCGACGCGGGCGATGTCGGCGTGCCGGGTCACCGCCCAGAAGCCGGAGTTGGGGGCCTCCTCCGGCTGCCAGTGCACCGGGTCCTGGTGGCGCAGGGTGTGGAACATACGCCACGGGGTGACGCCGTCGGTGAAGTTGTCGAGGTCGGCGAGGTCCACGTCGTCCAGCGGCAGGGGTTCCTGGACGGCTTCGCGTACGGAGGCGCGGTGGGCGGAAGTGGTCATGGTGGTGGTTCTCCTGGACGTCACAGGTGGTAGGCGTACTCGGTGAACTCCCAGTCGGTGACGTGCCGTTGGAAGCGTTCGACCTCGTCGCGCTTGTAGCTGAGGTACGAGGTGGTGAAGTCCTTGCCGAGGATCTCGGTCAGGGCGGTGTCCGCTTCCAGCGCGTCGAGCGCGGCGGACAGGCTCATGGGCAGCACGGCCGCCCTCGCGGTGTCGTAGCCGTAACCCTCCAGCGGGGCGGGAGGTTCCTCGCCCGCCTCGACGCCGAGCAGTGCCGCGGCGATCGTGCCCGCGATCAGCAGGTACGGGTTGGCGCTCGCGTCGCCGAGCCGCAGCTCCAGGCGGGCGCCGGAGCCGCGCTCGGGCGGGACGCGGACCATGGCGCTGCGGTTGTCCAGCCCCCAGTCGATCAGCCAGGGCGCGAGGGTGTCCGGGCCGAAGCGCTTGTAGGAGTTGACCGTGGGGTTGGCGAGGGCGGCGAGCGCCGGGGCGTGGGCGAGGACGCCGGCGATGGCGTGGCGGGCGGTGCCGGACAGCCCGTACTGTCCGGAGGAGTCGTCGAAGGCGTTGTGTCCGCGCTCGTCGTCGCAGGACAGGTGGAGGTGGAAGCCGGAGCCGCCCGCGTCGTTGAAGGGCCTGGCCATGAAGGTGGCGAGCCGGCCCTCCTTGCGTGCGAGTTCCTTGACGGCGGCCTTGAAGCGGAAGGAGCGGTCGGCGGCCGACAGGGCCTCCGAGTGCGTCAGGTTGATCTCGAACTGGCCGCCGTCGAACTCGTGGTTGCCGGCTGTGACGCCGACGCGGAGGTCGCGGAGCAGGCGCAGGGTGCGCAGCAGATGGTTGTCGGGGTCGGCGCGCAGGCCGGCCGTGTAGACGACTCCGGCGGCGTCCGAGTAGCGCTTGAAGCCGCTCGGGGAGGTGGGGTCCTCGTCGCAGAGGAAGTACTCGAGTTCGGGGCCGACGATCGGGCGCAGGCCCTGTTCGGCGCATCGGGCGAGCACCGAGCGCAGCAGGTCGCGGGGGGACTCGGGGGCGGGTGACCCGGTGGCCGGGTCGATGGTCTCGCCGATGCAGGAGGCGACTCCGGGCTCCCAGGGCAGGGCGACCAGGGTGTCGAGGTCCGGGCGGACATGGATGTCGGGCAGGCCGGCGTCCAGGCCTCCGGGGACGGGGACCACGTCACCCTGCGGTGAGGTGTGGTAGACCGCCCGGCAGAAGGCGAGCCCGTGTTCGCAGGCCGTGGGCAGCTGGTCGAGCAGGACGTCGCGGGCGCGGTCGGTGCCGATGAGATCGGGGTAGGTCACCCGGACCACGTCGATGCCCTCGGCGGCCAGCCGCTCCTGGTGGTGCCCGACGGCCGGTGTTTCAGATGCGCTCACCGTTGTCTCCTCGACGACTGAGCCATTTGTTTGATGCCAAACGATATGAACGGCTTCGGCGACCCACAAGGGGCTGGGGCGAAAAAATTATCCACCTGGACAGGTATTGACCAGGGGTAGGCGGCTTCCTATGTTGTTTGAAGCCAAACGAGCTACTTCAGGAGGACCGGCCATGAAGGTCGTCGTCGACATGAACAAGTGCCAGGACCACGGACAGTGTGTCTTCGCCGCCCCCGACGTCTTCCAGCTCGACGAGAACGGGCGTCTGGCCTACGTCAGCGATCCCGACGACGCCCTGCTCGACGAGGTCGAGGAAGCGGCCGACGTCTGTCCGCTCCAGGCCATCCGGATCGAGGGCTGAGACCGTGACAGGACACGTGGTCGTCGCGGGGGCCTCCATGGCCGGCCTGCGCGCCGCCGAGCAGCTGCGCGCGGCCGGCTGGACCGAGGCGATCACCCTCGTCGGCGAAGAGCCCCACATGCCCTACAACCGGCCCCCGCTCTCCAAGGAGGTGCTGGCCGGCAAGGCGCCCTTCGAGTCGCTGGCCTTCCGTCCCCGCGCGAGCGTGGACGACGTGGAATGGCGGCTCGGCACGAAGGTCGTCGCCTCCCGCCTCGCCGAGCGCACCGTCGTACTCGACGACGACTCGGAGCTGCCGTACGACGGCCTCGTGATCGCCACCGGTATGCGGCCCCGGCGGCTGTCCTGCCCCGGCCCGCTCACCGGCCGGCACACCGTCCGCACCCTCGCCGACGCGCGGGGCCTGCGGGAGGAGCTGACCCGGCCCGGTGTCCGGGTGGTCGTCGTGGGCGCCGGCTTCATCGGCTGCGAGGTGGCCGCCACCGCCGTGGGACTCGGTGTCGCCGAGGTGACCGTCGTCGATCCGCTGCCGCTGCCCATGGTCGGCCCGCTCGGCGAACTGCTCGGACGCGCGCTGCTGCGGCGGCACGAGGAGCGCGGGGTGCGCTTCGCCCTCGGCACGGGCGTCGCCGGGTTCGCGGGCGGGGACCGGGTCACGGGCGTGATGCTCGGCGACGGGACCGTGCTGCCCGCCGACGTGGTCGTCGAGTCGGTCGGTTCGCTCGCCAACACCGAGTGGCTCGACGGCAACGGCCTCGACCTGGCCGACGGAGTGCTCACCGACGAGCAGTTGCGGGTCGGCGGGCGGCCGGAGGTGGTCGCGGTGGGCGATGTCGCCCGCTTCCCCAACGCCCGCTACGACGGCGTACCGCGCCGGGTCGAGCACTGGTCCATCCCCACGGACACCGCCAAGCACGCGGCGAAGGTCCTCACCGGCGCCGAGCCGGCGCCCTTCGCGCCGCTGCCCACCTTCTGGAGCGACCAGCACGACTTCCGCCTGCAGTCCTTCGGCGCGCCCGTGCTCGGCAAGGACGACGTACGGGTCATGGAAGGCGACCCCGCCTCGGACGTCCTGGTCGGTTACCACCACGCCGGACGGCTGGTCGGTGTCGTGGCGCTCGGCGGCCCCGCCACCGTCTCCGCCGCCGCCCGCCACCGCGCCGAACTGCTCAAGCAGCCCGCCCTCACCGTGTAAGGAACCGCCTGACCATGACCAGTGTCCGTGGATACTTCCACCCCAAGACGGCGAGCGGGGCCTCGTCGCTGATTCCCTCGCCGCCGTGGCGCTACTCGGGCGACCTGCTCACCGTCGAGTACCGCACGGATCCCGCGCGGGTGCGCGAACTCCTCCCGGAGCCTTTGGAGTTGGCCGATGAGGATCCGGGGGCCGTGGCTCTGATCTGGGCCGACTGGCAGTCCTGCTCGGCGTCGGGGGCGGAGCTGCTCGACCCCGTGCTCTCCCAGTACAAGGAGGCCTTCGCGGTCGTCCGCTGCGCGTACAAGGGGCGGACGTACTCGCGGTGCGTCTACATCTGGGTCGACAAGGACTTCGCGATCGCGCGCGGGCTGCACCAGGGCTATCCGAAGAAGCTCGGGTCCATCCATCAGACGCGGCCGCATCCGCTGGGGCCCGCTCCGCGGATCGAGGCGGGGGCGCGCTTCGGGGCGACGCTGGCGGCCGCGGACCGGCGGCTGGCCCAGGCGGTGGTGACGCTGCGGGAGCCGGCGGAGACGAACGGGTTCGTGAACGCGCATCCGATGGCGCATCACCGGTGGCTGCCGTCCATAGAGAAGGGGAAGGGGCTGGCGCTGGACGAGTTGGTCGAGACCGGGGCGGCGTCCTTCGAGGGGGGTGAGCCGTGGGTGGGTGAGGCCGAGCTGGAGCTGTTCGAGGCGCCTACGGAGGAGTTGGCTCGGCTGTCCGTCGAGGAGCCGATCGCCGCGTACTACCGGCAGGTGGGGGTCGTCTGGGACGGCGGGCGGTTGTTGGAGTCCGGGTTGTCGGGAGCGGCTGCCGAGTAGGGCCGTCGTCGAAGTGCGGGCTGTCGTGGGCTGATCGCGCAGTCCCCGCGCCCCTAGGTAGGCGGGTCTGCCCCCTTTCCGAAAAGGAATCTCTTCTTATGTCTGACAAGATCGTCGTCGCCGGGGTGTCCGTCGACACCCGGCACTGGATCGGTGGGCGGCGGGTTGCCTCCGCCGGGACCTTCACCGATGTCTCCCCCATCGACGGGCGCGTCCTCGGCGAGATCGCCCGTGGTGGTGCCGCTGAGGTCGAGGCCGCCGTCACCGCCGCCCGGAACGCCTTTCCCGCTTGGGCCGCCACGCCCCGCGCTGAGCGCGCCCGTCTCCTTCACGCCATCGCCGACGGGGTCGAGAAGCGGCTCGAAGAGTTGGCGATCGTCGAGACGAACGACAACGGGGCGTTGCTGCGGTCCCACCGGCGGGGTGTCATGCCCCGGGTGGCCCACAACTTCCGGTTCTTCGCCGACTGGCTGCTGAAGCTGGAGCACGAGGACTTCGAGACGCGCGGGCACACCAACCGGGTGAGCTGGGACCCGGCCGGGCCGTCCGTGCTGATCACGCCGTGGAACGCGCCGCTGATGCTGGCCACCTGGAAGGTCGCCCCCGCACTGGCGGCGGGCAACACCGTGATCCTGAAGCCGGCCGAGTGGACCCCGCTCACCGCGTCGCTGCTGGCGGACATCGCCGCCGAGGCGGGGCTGCCCGCCGGGGTGCTCAATGTCGTGCAGGGGTACGGGTCGGAGATCGGCGACGCGCTCACCTCGCATCCGGACGTACGGCGGATCAGCTTCACCGGATCGGTGCCCACGGCGAAGCGGATCGCGGAGTCGGCGGCGCCCAACCTCACTCCGCTCAGCCTCGAACTCGGCGGCAAGTCACCGCTGTTGGTGTTCGCGGACGCCGATCTGGAGCTGGCCGTCGACCTCGCGGTGGAGCAGTACGACAACGCCGGACAGGTGTGTCTGGCCGCGACGCGGTTCCTCGTCGAGGAGTCCGTCGCCGAGGAGTTCACCCGGCGGTTCGTGGAGAAGGCCGGCGCCTTGAGACAAGGTGATCCCCGGGACGAGGCCACCGACATCGGGCCCAACATCCATCCCCGGCAGCTGGAGAAGATCGACGGGTTCGTGCGGCGGGCGGTGACGGCCGGGGCGCGAGTCGTGATCGGTGGGCACCGGAAGGAGGGGCAGTACTACGCGCCGACTCTCCTCACCGATGTCGCGCAGGACTCCGAGATCGTGCAGGAGGAGGTCTTCGGGCCGGTTCTGACCCTGCAGACCTTCGCCGACGAGGACGAGGCCGTCCGGCTCGCCAACGACACCCGCTTCGGACTCGCCGCCACCCTCGCCACCGGTGACACCGAGCGCGCCGCGCGGGTCACGGAGCGGCTGGTCGCGGGGACGGTGTGGGTGAACTGCTTCTTCGTACGCGATCTGCGGGCGCCCTTCGGCGGCTCCCGCCAGTCCGGGGTCGGCCGGGAGGGCGGCACCTGGAGCTTCGACTTCTACTGCGACGTCAAGAACACCGTGACCGCGCCGAACGGATGGACCAACCATGGGTGAGATCGTCGGGGCGGGGCTCCTCGCCCACGTCCCCACCATCGTCCTGCCGGAGGCCGACCGGCTGGAGCTGAACGAGGGCAAGGAGATCACCCTCGTCACCGGCCTGAGGCAGCTCCGCGCGGACGTCTTCGACCGTGACGACTACGACACCGTCGTCGTCCTCGACTCGCACTGGGCGACGACCGTCGAGTTCGTCGTCACCGCGCAGCAGCGCCGCGCCGGTCTCTTCACCTCCGAGGAGCTGCCGCGCGGGATGTGCCGGATGCCGTACGACTTCCCCGGTGACCCCGAACTCGCCCTGAACATCGAGAAGTTCGCGGACAAGCACGGCACCTGGATCACCGCGATCGAGGACGAGTACCTGCCGATCTACTACGCCACCATCAACCTCTGGAAGTTCCTCGGCGAGGGTCTGCCCGACAAGCGGTGGGTGACCATCGGGGTCTGTCAGACCGGGGACATGGAGGACCATCTGCGGCTGGGGCGGGCGCTCGCCGACGGTATCGCCGCCACCCCCGGGCGACGGGTCCTGGTCATCGCCTCGGGCGCGCTGTCGCACACCTTCTGGCCGCTGCGGGAGCTGCGGGACCACGAGGCCAGCGACCCGGTCCACATCTTCACGCCGGAAGCCCGCGAGGCCGACTACGAGCGGATCGCCTGGTTCAAGGAGGGCCGTCACGACAAGATCCTCGACACCATGGACGAGTTCTGGAAGTACAAGCCCGAGGCCAAGTTCTTCCACTACCTGATGATGGCGGGCGCGCTGGGCGAGCGGGCCTGTGTCGCCAGGGCCCGGCAGTACGGGGAGTACGAGAACTCCGTCGGTACCGGCCAGGTCCACCTCTGGTTCGACCGCCCCGCGGGTGGCTGGACCGACACCTCTGCCCGTCTCCCCGAGGAAGGCCAGTCATGACCGAGTACCGCCGCATCCTCCTGGACGGGGCCACCGTCCAGGTCACCGTCGACGGCGACGAACTGGTCGCCGGGGACGGCCGCCGCGTCAAGATCGAGGAGGCTCAGCACCTTCCGCCGGTCGTGCCGTCGAAGGTCGTCGCCGTCCACCTCAACCACCGCAGCCGGGTCGACGAGTTCGGGATCGAACTGCCCGAGACGCCGACCTACTTCCACAAGCCGACCTCCTCCCTCAACTCCCACAAGGGCGCGATCGTCCGCCCCGAGGGCTGCAAGTGGCTCAACTACGAGGGCGAGGTCGCCATCGTCATCGGCAGGACCGCGCGCAACATCTCCCCGGCCGAGGCGGGCGAGTACATCGCCGGCTACACGATCGCCAACGACTACGGCCTGCACGACTTCCGCGACACCGACGCCGGTTCGATGCTCCGCGTCAAGGGCTCGGACACCCTCTGCCCGCTCGGGCCCGGCCTGGTCACCGACTGGGACTTCCGGGGCAAGCGGCTGCGGACGTACGTCAACGGCGAGGTCGTCCAGGACGGTTCGACGGACGAGATGAAGTGGGACATGCACTACCTCGTCGCCGACATCGCCCGCACCATCACCCTGTACCCGGGTGACGTCCTGCTCTCCGGCACCCCGGCCAACTCCCGGCCCGTGCGGCCCGGTGACGTCGTCGAGGTGGAGGTGGAGGGCCTGGGCCGGCTCACCAACCACATCGTCACCGGCCCCACCGCCGTACGCACCGACATCGGCGCGCAGCCCACGGAGTCCGAGGAGGTCCTGTCGACGGCGCTCGGCGGCGACTGGGAGTTCCGCGGCATCCGCCCGCCCAGGCGGTGACGTCCCGGTGCGGGGGCGGGCCGGTAGGGTCACCCGCATGACCGACTCCGCCGAGGCCGCCCCCGAGAGCCGGAAGCCGCGCAAGCGCCTGCACTACGGCGAGGGGCGCGAGGCCCTGCTCAACGCCGCCGTGCACGTGGTGGCGCGGGGCGGGTTGCGCAAGCTCACCTACCGGGCCGTCGCGGAGGAGGCGGGGGTCACCCACGGTCTGGTCGTGCACCACTTCGGCTCGCGCGACGCGCTGATCGAGGAGGCCCTCGCCCACACGATCCGCACCTCGCTGAACACGAGTTCCCTCGAACCGGGCACCGGCAAGGTCGCGGACTTCTCCACCGGGCTCTCCGAGATGGTCACGGCCGACCCGGACACCCAGGCGTTCCAGTACGAGCTGCTGCTGGAGTCCCGCCGCCGGCCGGAGCTGCTGCCGCAGATCCGGGAGCTGTACGACGAGTACTTCGACGCGGCCCAGCGCGAGCTGGGCCGTATGCTCCCGGCCGGCGCGGACAAGGCGCTGACACGGCTGGTCTTCGCCGCGCTCGACGGTCTGGTCCTGCATCAGCTCGTCTTCAACGAGCCGGAGGTCACGGAGCGGGCCGTGGAGGAGCTGCGCGCCCTCCTGCGGCTGCTCCACGCGGACGGCGACGACCGTCGGGGCGGCGAGGCCGACGCAGCGGGCGAGGCCGACGCAGCGGGCGAGGCCGACGCAGCGGGCGAGGCCGACGCAGCGGGCGAGGCCGACGCAGCGGGCGAGGCCGACGCGGCGGGCGAGGCCGACGCGGCCGACGACGCCCGCACATAGCCTCTGACCTCAGCGGTTGTGGTCCCGGGCGTCCGACGCCCGGGGCCTTTCGGCATTCCCGCGCACGTCTGTCACACCTGCCGAAAATCTTCACCCGACCCCTTGCCAAACGGATAGTTCGGGCCCACGATAAGGCAACTCGTTTGGGCCTAAACGAACACCTCCCTCATCCCTCCCCGTCCCCGACAGGTGATCCGAGTGGACAGTCAGACGGCGGTCGCCCCGCACAGCACACAAGATCCATCCACGGCAGGCAGGCTCAAGCCCGACTCCCTGGGCGTCCTGGGCATCCTCTTCTTCGTCCTTTCCGCCCAGGCACCGCTGACCGGCATCGCCGGCGCCGTCCCCATCGCCGTCGTCATAGGCAACGGGGCCGGCGCCCCCGCCGCGTATCTCGCGGCCGGCGTCGTGATCCTGCTGTTCTCCGTCGGCTTCGTCGCCATGGGCCGCCATGTCGTGGACGCCGGCGCCTTCTACACGTACATCGGCAAGGGGCTGGGCCGCTCGGCCGGCTCCGGCAGCGCCGGTGTCGCGCTCTTCGCCTACTGCGCGATCCAGGCCGCGATGTACGGGCTGTACGGCGCGACGGTGAGCGGCCTTGTGGAGCACTACGCCGGCGTACGGATCGCCTGGTGGGTGTGGGCGCTGGTCACCATGGTGGTCGTCCAGGTCCTCGGCGCCGCCGGGATCGAGATGGGCGCCAAGGTGCTGGCGGTGTTCGTCCTGGCGGAGTTCAGCATCCTGATCGCCTTCGCCGTCGTGACCTTCGTCAAGGGCGGCGGCCCCGAGGGGCTCGGATTCGCCGACAGCTTCTCGCCGGACGCGGCGCTCCAGGGCGCTCCCGGGGTGGCGCTGATGTTCGCCGTGGCGTCGATGTTCGGCTTCGAGGCGACCGCCATCTACGGCGAGGAGGCCCGGGAGCCGAAGAAGACGGTCCCGCGCGCCACCTATCTGTCGGTCCTGGTGGTCACCTGTTTCTTCGCCTTCACCGCATGGATGCTGGTCTCCGCGCACGGCGCGTCCCGGGCGACGGCCGAGGCGGGCAAGGCGCTGGAGGGCGGCGACGCGGCGGGCTGGGTCTTCGCCCCCGTCGCGGCCCAGTTCGGCGCGTGGACCGGCGATGTGCTGCCCGTCCTGCTGGCCACCTCGCTGTTCGCCGGCATTCTGGCCTTCCACAACTCCGCGAACCGCTATCTGTTCTCCATGGGCCGCGAGGGTCTGCTGCCGCACGGGCTGACCGCGCTCAACGGGCGCCACTCCCCCTGGGTGGCCGGCATCGTCCAGACGGTGATCGCGGTGGCCCTGGTCATGCCGTTCGCGCTGCTGGGCAAGGACCCGGTCCTGACGCTCTTCTCCTGGTTCAGCGGCGTCGCCGTGCTGGGGAGCATGCTCCTCTACTTCCTGACCTCCGTCTCCGTGGTCGTCTTCTTCCGCCGCTCCCGTGCCGACACCCGGCCCTGGAACACCCTGATCGCACCGGTTCTGGGCGCGCTCGGCATCGCCGGGGCGATCTGGCTGATCCTCGAGAACTTCACCACGCTCATCGGCGGTGATCCGAACACCGCCCTGTGGCTGCAGCTGACCGTCCCGGTGGTGCTGGTCCTCGGACTCGTCGTGGCACGGCTGACCCGGCGCGGGCCGACCGTCACGCCCTGACCGTCACGGCACGACTGTCACGGCCCAACCGCACGGCACGACCCTCACGGGCTGACCGCCCGCTCACTGTCATCGATCCGAACCCCGAGAAGGAGAGCTGATGCCCGCCCTCGCCCATGACTCCCTGCTCCGTCGAGCCGAGGAACTGGACCTGCCCGCCCAGCACCACATCGACGGCACGGACGAGCCGGGCGGGGGCGCCTCCTTCGCCGTCGTCTCCCCGCGTGACGGTCAGGTCCTCGTCGAGGTCGCCGACGCCCGCGCCGCCGAGGTCGACCTGGCCGTGGCCGCCGCCCGCCGGGCCTTCGACTCCGGCCCCTGGCCACGCCTCGCACCCGCCGACCGCGGCCGCGTCCTCCTGCGTATCGCCGAACTGCTCGAAGAGCGGCGGGAGAAGCTCGCCCTGACCATCACCCTGGAGATGGGCAAGCCGATCACCGACGCGTACGACATCGAACTGCGCGCCGCCATCACCACCTTCCGCTGGTACGGGCAGCTGGCCGACAAACTCACCGACGAGTCCCCGCACACCGCCCCCGACGCCCTCGCCCTGATCACCCGGGAGCCCGCGGGTGTCGTGGGCGCCGTCGTGCCGTGGAACTTCCCTCTGACACTGGCGAGTTGGAAGGTGGCCCCGGCGCTGGCCGCGGGCTGCGCCGTCGTCCTGAAGCCCTCGGAGAACTCCCCGCTGTCGGCGCTGCTCCTGGGCCGGATCGCCACCGAGGCCGGACTGCCGCCGGGTGTGCTCAACGTCGTGACGGGTGACGGGCCGGCGGCCGGCCGGGCGATCGGGCTGCACCCCGATGTGGACGTCCTCGCGTTCACCGGCTCCACCGCCGTCGGCCGCCACTTCCTGCGCTACGCCGCCGACTCCAACCTCAAGCGCGTCTGGCTGGAGCTGGGCGGCAAGTCGCCGAACATCATCCTTCCCGACGCCCCCGACCTGGAGAAGGCCGCCGCCACCGCGGCCTGGGGCATCTTCTTCAACCAGGGCGAGATGTGCACGGCCCCCTCCCGGCTCCTGGTGCACTCCTCCGTCGCCGAACGGGTCACCGAGGCGATCGTGGCCCGGGCGCGGGAACTGCGGGTCGGCGACCCGCTCGACCCGGCGACCGAGATGGGCGCGATGGTGGGCGAGAGCCATCTGGAACGCGTCCTCGACCACATCGGCACCGGCCTCGACGAGGGCGCCCGGCTGCTGACCGGCGGCGGTCGCACACTGGCCGACACGGGCGGCAGCTATCTGCGGCCGACCGTCTTCGACGGGGTGGAGCCGGGCATGCGGCTGGCCCGCGAGGAGATCTTCGGCCCGGTGCTGTCCGTCCTCGCCTTCGACGACCTCGACGAGGCGGTACGGCTCGCCAACGCCACCGAGTACGGTCTCGCCGCCGGGCTGTGGACCTCCGACCTGTCCACCGCGCACAAGGTCTCGCGCGCGCTCAGGGCCGGCACGGTCTGGGTCAACTGCTACGAGGAGGGCGATCTGACCGTCCCGTTCGGCGGCATGAAGCAGTCGGGCAACGGGCGCGACAAGTCCGCCCACGCCCTCGAGAAGTACACCGAGCTCAAGACCACGTGGATCCAGCTGTGACGACGCCCGCGCGACCCGCGACGACCCCCGTGCGACCCGCGACGACGCCCGTGCGGCCGCTCATCGCCGTCCCCGCCCGCTTCTCCGCCACGACCTCCGCGCTGCGCTACGCCGCCGAGGTCAACGCCCGCGCCCTGATCGAGGCCGTCTGGCGGGCGGGCGGTGAACCGGCGAGCATCCACCCCGCCGACAGCGACGTCGCCGCGCGCCTCGCCCGCTTCGACGGCGTCCTCCTCCCGGGCGGCGGCGACCTCGCCCCGCACCGCTACGGCGCCACCGACACCCACGACAGCGTCTACGACGTGGACGAGGCACAGGACGCGTTCGACCTCCACGTGGCCCGCGCCGCACTGGACTCGGGCCTGCCCCTGCTGGCGGTCTGCCGCGGCCTCCAGGTCGTCAACGTCGCCCTCGGCGGCACCCTGGAGCAGGACATGGGCGGCCCGGACCGCGAGCACCGGCACCTCGTGCACCCGGTGGCGATCCGGCGCGGCACCCTGCTGGAGCGGGCCACCGGCGCACAGAAGGTGGAGGCCTCCTGCTACCACCACCAGCGGGTGGACCGCCTCGGCGCGGGCCTGGAGATCACCGCTCGCGCCGCCGACGGCACACCGGAAGCACTCGAACTCCCCGCAGCGGCCGGGTGGTTCACCGCCGTCCAGTGGCACCCCGAGGACACGGCGGACGAAGACCCCGCCCAGCAGAACCTCTTCGACGCCTTCGTCCGAGCGGCGGGCCGCCGCGTTCCGGGCGGCGACGCGAGGCCGCCCCGACCGGGTGTCTCGCGGTCGGCCGGTCAGCGCGTCCAGTAGGCGATGTTCCGGAAGCGGGCCTCGGCGCGGCCCGAGCCGTGGTGGTAGACGCCGTTCTTGAAGTAGCGGGTGGCGGGGCCCCGGTCGTCGACGGTGAGGACGAGGGAGTCGTCGAAGTAGACCTTGATGGTCCCGGTGCCGCCGCTCGCCACGTGGGCGATCTTCACGTTGAACCACGTGTCGTACGCGCCGGTCTTGAGCACCGTGCCGTCGTAGCGCCGCACGGTGCCGCCGCCCGTGGCGACGATGTTGAGCATGATGTCGGTGGCCGGGGTGCCGGAGGGGCGGCGGGTGCGCAGGATCTGGACGAACGACGCGCGGTCGGTGCCGGCCGGGAGGTAGACGTCGGCGTCCCACATGTGGCCGCCCGTCGTGTAGTCGTTCTTCCACCGCATCTCGGTGCGCGGGTCGGTGGAGTTGCCCTCCTCGAACGGCTCGTCGGTGCTGTACACCCACATACGGTGGACGCCGCCGCTGTGGCTGTGCCGGTCGCCGAGGTCGAGGTTCCACGGCTTCTGCCAGCTGTACGTGAACGAGGTTCTCGTCCAGCCGTCGGTCGGGTCGGCGGCCGGGGCCGCAGGCGCGGCACCGGCGAGCGGGACCGGCGGCAGGGTGAGCGCGGCACCGCCGGCCAGCAGGCCTGCTCCCGCCCGTAAGACGCTTCGTCTGTTCATCGCGTACCTCGACTCCTCGATACATCGGATGAGTTAAACGTCTGTACCAGCTTGCCCTTGTGAGCATGGAGCCCAACTCCGCCGCCCTACAGCCTAATTCAGGCCTCAGTTCACCTAGATCTCGCCACACCCACACCATTGACAGGTACACAAAGTCTGCCTAGGTTCGCCGATACACCCGATGTATCGATGACCCGTCAGGTCTGGAGGACGATGTGACCTCGCACTCGGGGAAGCACTCACCGATGCCCCGCCGAGCCGTACTCGGCACCGCACTGGGCGGAGCGGCAGCGGCGGCCCTGCCCGGGACGGCCCTCGCCGGAGAATCCTTACCGGCGGCATCTCCCGCCGGCGCCGAGACCGTGTCCTCGGGCGGCGAACGCCCCTGGAGACTCCGCGACACCATGACCACCGACGGCTCCTGGCACCGGTTCCTGCGCGACCAGGACCTCCGCTGGACCAGACTGCCCACCCGCTGGTACGAGGGCCCGTTCCTCGGCGACGGACTGCTCGGCAGCATGGTCTACCAGGAGCCGGGCGCCAACCGGATCCGCTTCACCGTCCAGCACGGCCGGGTCCAGGACCACCGGCCCGAGTTCGGCAGCGGCTGGGGCACCTGCCGGCTACCGGTCGGACACCTCACGCTCGATCCGGTCGGCACCATCACCGCCGTCGACTGGCGACTGAGTCTGTGGAACGCCGAACTCACCGGCACCGTCACCACCACCGCCGGCACCCTCACCCTCTCCGCCCTCATCCACGACGAGGTCCTGGCCACCCGGGTGGCGGCCGACGGCGACGAGCGGGTCGTCTGGACCTTCCACCCCGAGGAGGCCATCAGCCCCCGGAAGATCAGCGAGGCCCCGCCCACCGGGTACACCCCCAACCCGCCCTGGACCACCCGGACCACCACCGACGGCACCGAACAGGTGCTCCAGCCCCTGCTCACCGGCCAGACCGCCACCGCCTACCGCCGCGACGGCGACGAACTGCTGCTCAGCGTCGGCCACAGTGCGCCCTCGACCACCGCCGCCGAGGCCGACTCGTTGCGCCATCTCCGGCGCGCGCGGTCCTACGGCGCCCTCCGGCGACGGCACACCCGCTGGTGGCACGCCTTCTATCCGAAGAGCTTCGTCTCGTTCCCCGACGAGCGGCTGCAGAGCTTCCACTGGATCCAGCTCTACAAGGTCGCCTCCGCCAGCCGGGCGGGCGGCCCAGTCATGGCCACCTGCGGGCCGTGGCTGGAGCCGACGCCCTGGCCCGCGGTCTGGTGGAACCTCAACATCCAGCTGGAGTACTGGATCGTCCACGGCTCCAACCACCTGGAGCTCGACGCGCTCGCCACCACGGTGCGGCAGAACCAGGAACAGCTGATCGCCAACGTCCCCGCCGCCTACCGCGCGGACAGCTCCGGCGTCGGCCGCAGCTCCGACATGTTCGCCAACCGGGGGGTGGGCCGGCCCGGCGGCGGCACCGAGGTCGGCAACCTCACCTGGGCGCTGCACAACGTGTGGCTGACCTACCGGCACTCCATGGACAAGGCCCTGCTGCGGGACACGGTCTTCCCGATACTGCGCCGGACGATCAACTACTACCTGCACTTCCTCACCCCGGGCAGCGACGGCAGGCTGCATCTGCCGAGCACGCTCTCACCCGAGTACCCGGTCGTCCCGCCGCAGGACACCAACTACGACCTGGCCCTCATCCGCTGGGGCTGTCAGACGCTCATCGACTCCGCCGAACTGCTGGGGGTGGACGACGAGTTGATCCCCCGCTGGCAGGAGGTGCTGACCCGGCTCACCCCGTACCCGGTCGACGACAACGGCTACATGATCGGCGCCGACACCCCGTACGCGCAGTCCCACCGGCACTACTCGCATCTGCTGATGGTCTATCCGCTGTACCTCGTCAACTGGGAACAGCCCGAGAACCGCGACCTGATCACCAAGTCGGTCGTCCGCTGGCACGCGCTGCCCAGCGCCCACCGGGGTTACAGCTACACCGGGGCCGCCTCGATGTACGCGATGACCGGCGACGGCGACACCGCGATCACCTATCTGCGGAAGTTCTTCGATCCCACCACCCGCTACCCCTGCCAGGCCAACACCCACTACACCGAGGCCGGTCCGGTCATCGAGACGCCGCTGTCCGCCTCGCAGTCGCTGCACGACATGTTCTGCCAGAGCTGGGGCGGCGTGATCCGTGTCTTCCCCGCCGTCCCGACCGCGTGGGCGGACGTCACGCTGCACGACTTCCGTACCCAGGGCGCCTTCCTGGTCAGTGCCGTTCGCAAGGCGGGGGCGACCCGGTTCATCCGGATCAGGAGCCTCGCCGGCGAGCCGCTCAGGCTCAGGCACGGCCTCACCGGCCGCCTCACCGTGCTCCTCGACGACGGCACCCCGGCCCGCACCGAGGATCTGGACGACGGCACTCTCGCCATCGACCTGCCCCGGGGCCGCGAGGTGCTCGTCCACTCGGGCTCCCGGCCCGACCTCGTCATCGCCCCCGTCGCCGTCAGTGAACCGGGCGCGGCCTGGGGACTGCCGTAGCGGCCGCTGTGCCGGGGCCAGGTACTCATCAACAGGGAGGATTTCCCATGGCGGTTCCCATCAGGACCGCGGTCGCCGGGCTCTGCGCCGGGCTGGTGGCCACCCTTCTCACGACCGTGCCGGCGCGGGCCGAGCAGCACGACCGCGTCTGGGCCGTGTCCGCCGCGGCAGACGCGCCGCGCGCGCGGGTGTCGCTCGACGGCACCACCGGCGCCCTGAGCCTGTCGGTGTCCCGGGGCGGCCGTACGGTCATCGAGCCGTCGCCCGTCGGCATCGTCACCGAACAGGCCGATCTGTCCGAGGGGCTGCGCTTCCTGCACCGCAAGGACCGGGTGGTGGACGAGCGGTACCGGACGAAGGCCGGCAAGCGGCTGGACCGCCGGGTCCGGATGAACGAGAGCCGGCTGTCGTTCGCGACCGCCGCCGGTGCCCGGCTCGACCTGATCGTCCGCGCCTCCGCCGACGGTGTCGCCTACCGGTACGTCCTGCCCGCCGGGTACGGCGATGTGCTCGGCGAGACCTCCGCGTTCACCCTGCCGGCGGACGCGAACGCGTGGCTCAGCACCTACCGCGTCGACAACGAGGGCCAGTTCGTCCGGTACACCGCCGCCGGCGCCCCCACCGGCGCGTACTCGGACCAGGCGCTGTTCGAGACCGACGGCGGCTACACCCTGCTCGCCGAGTCCGATCTCACCGGCGCCTACTCCGGCGCCCGGCTCACCCACGACCAGGGCAGCGGCACCTACCGTGTCGCGCTCGCCGACGACCGGGTCCAGGCCGACGGCCCCCTCACCACCCCCTGGCGAGCCATGGTCACCGGTGACCTGGCCACCGTCACCCGTTCCACCTTCACCGACGACCTCGCGCCCGCCTCCAAGGTCCGCGACCGTTCCTGGATCAGGCCCGGCACCGCGCTGTGGACCTGGCTCGCCGGCGGCCGCCCGGCGGGCCAGAGCCTCGCCGCGCAGAAGGCCTACGTCGACTACGCCGCCGAACGCGGCTGGCCCTACGAGGCCGTCGACGCGGGCTGGTACTTCAGGTCCGACGCGTGGGACACCACCGACCCGGACTGGCAGACCAACAGCTGGATGCCCGAACTCGTCCGGTACGCGCGCGCCAAGGGCGTCGGGATCATCGTGTGGATCCACCAACGTGACCTCGACACGGCAGAGGAACGCGCCCAGTGGCTGCCGACACTGGAACGCTGGGGCGTCAAGGGCGTCAAGATCGACTTCATGGACTCCGAGGCGCAGTCCACGCTCCAGTGGTACGACGCGATCCTCCCGGAGACGGCCGCCCACCACCTTCTGGTCAACTTCCACGGCTCCACGATCCCCAAGGGCATCCAGCGCACCTGGCCGCACGTCATGACCCTGGAGGGTGTCGCGGGCGAGGAGAAGCGGACCAACACCGCCGCCCACCTCACCACCCTGCCCTTCACCCGCAACGTCATCGGTTCCATGGACTTCACCCCCGGTGCCTTCCAGCGCGTCGGACTGCGCCCCAACTCCGACGCGGCCGAGGTCGGGCTCTCCGTCGCCTACGAGTCGGGCCTGCAGATGTTCGCCGGCACCCCGGAGTCGTACGACGCCCGGCCGCTCGCCCGGGCCTACTTCGACCAGGTCCCGGCCGCCTGGGACGACACCCGGCTCCTCGCCGGACGGCCCGGCGAGGAGGCCGTGATCGCCCGTCGCGGCGGTGACCGCTGGTTCCTGGGCGGGGTGTACGCCGGCGCGGCCCGCACGGCGGAGGTACCGCTGTCCCTCGGCCCCGGACGCTGGCTGGTCGAGACGGTCCGGGACGGCGCCGACGGCCTCGTGCAGGACCGGCGGGTCCTGCGCGGCGGCGACACCCTCGCCGTCGACGTCGTCGCCAACGGCGGTTTCGCCGCCCTCGCCTGCCCCTGGCGCCCGGGGGTCACCACCTGCCACCGCTGAGGGTCAGGATCTCCCTCACCGGTCCGACCGCGACCACCTCGTCGTGCGGCTCGACGAGGTGGTCGCGGGGGGGCGTCCTGATGATGACGAAGCGTCAGAAAGTGTGCGGTAGACCGGAATCGGCGGGGTACTCGGGGAGTTCAGCGGATCCCCGTTCGAATCCGAGGAGGTACGTGCCGTGCGCTCCTTCAAGCGCTGGCTCGACCGCAGTCTGACCCTGCAGGCAGTCCTGGTCTTCCTGATGGGCATGGGTGTCAACGCCCTGTTCCGCCGGGACGAGCATCCGGTGTGGTGGGTGGTGCAGAGCGTGCTCTACACCGCCATCATCGTGGCCTTCCTGGCCATGAATCGCCGCAAGGTCGCCCGTGCCGTGGGCACCGACGCCCGCGGCGTCGCCGAGCTCAACCGCAAACTCCGGCACCGCGAAGTGCCCGGTGCCCCCGAGGAGCGGGCGGCCATGCGGCGGCTGGTCGCCCAGCATCTGGGGCAGTTGGAGCGGGGAGGCCGGTTGCTGCCGTACTGGCTGGGCTTCATGGCCCTCCTCGCGGCCGGCATGGTGGTTCTCGGAGTGGCCGCCGGTTCCGTGGTCTTCCCGCTGTTCTTCGCCGCGGGCGTGGCCGCGTTCTGCTGGTGGATCCTCCGGATGCGCCGCCGCTTCCTCGAACGCTGCCGGTCCATGGACTCGGCCCTGCGAGAGGGGAGCGAACTGGCGGCATGACGTCCGGACCGTGCCGTTGAACCTCCCGCACACCGGCCGGCGTCCGTTCACACGGCGTGCTGGGACCGCCGCGCCTCAGACCTGGCTCGGTGTGCGGCGACGGCCATGACGGCGACGGAGGTGAGGGTGATGGCGGCGCCGACGTAGAGCGGCGCCGTGTAGCCGAGGCCCGCGGTGATGGCCAGGCCGCCGAGCCAGGCGCCGAGCGCGTTGCCGATGTTGGAGGCGGACACGTTGGCGCTGGCGGCGAGGGCGGCGCCGTGGGCGTAGTCGGTGACGCGGGTGATCATGCCGGGCACGGCGGCGAAGCCGGTCACCCCCATCAGGAACACCAGGATCACCGACGCGGTGGCGCTGTGGGCGAGCAGACCGAACACGGCCAGGGTGAGGGTGAGTCCGAGCAGGGCGACGAGCAGGGCTCGGTCCCGATCGCGGTCGGCGGCGCGTCCGCCGACCAGGTTCCCCACGACCAGACCGACGCCGTACACCATCAACAACCAGGCGACGTCCGCCGAGGCGAAACCGCCGACCTCGGTGAAGGTGTAGGCGATATAGCTGAACGCGCCGAACATCCCGCCGTAACCGAGCGCGGTGGCCGTCAGCGTCAGCCAGACCTGCCAGGAGCGGAACGCCCGGAACTGGGCCCGCAGCCCGTCGGCCGACGACGGGGATCCGGTGCGGCCCGGAGGTGTCGCGGGGCGGGTGTCTCCCGCCCCGGCCGGGACGAGGGCGACGATTCCCGCAAGCGCGAGCACGCCGATCACGGTGACCGCCCAGAAGGCCGCCCGCCAGCCCCAACGCTCACCGACCAGGGCGCCGAACGGCACGCCCAGCACGTTCGCGAGCGTCAGGCCGGCGAACATCACCGCCACCGCGCGGGACTTCCTCTCCGGCGCAACCAGACCCCGAGCGACCAGCGAGCCGATGCCGAAGAACGAGCCGTGGCACAGCGCCGCGACGATCCGCCCGAGCATCATCACCGCGTAGTTCGGCGCGAGGGCGGACATCAGGTTGCCGATGACGAACAACGCCACCAGACCGATCAGGACCTGCTTGCGGGGCAGCCGCGCCGTCGCCGCGGTCAGCAGGATCGCGCCGATCGCGACGCTCAGCGCGTACCCGGAGATCAGCCGGCCCGCCGCCGCCTCGGACACCTCGAAACTCGACGCCACCTGCGGCAGGAGCCCCGCGATCAGAAACTCCGTCAGGCCGATGCCGAACCCGCCGAGCGCCAGCGCGACCAGCCCACTCGGCATCCACCGCTCTCCCATCGACTCGACGGCATGGAGTCCCAACTATGCCATCCTGCAGCGGAGTTCGCGCAGGGGCGGTCACTCGCTACGCGACGCCGACCCGCTGGGCCTGAGTCCGGCTCCGCCCCGTCAAGCGGAACGTTTCGTCCAACCGGTCCGGCCGGGTCGGACGGTCCGTCAGTTCCGCCCAGTCCGTCCGCAGCGCGAGGATTCCCACGCGGAGGGCCATCACGACGAGATGCGTGCGGTTCTTCGCGCACAGCTTCTCCCGGACGCTGCGCATGTGACACGCGACCGTACGGGGCGAGATCGACAGCTTGCGGGACATGTCCGCGTCGGACATGCCGTGGGCTGCCAGAAGAAGGATCTCCAGTTCCCGGTCGCTGAGCCGGCCAGAACTGTCCATTGCCATGGTGCCTGCCTTGTTCGAAAGGGGGGTCGAGGACCCGCGGCTTCGTCCGCCTGGGGCGTGGTGACTCTTTCGTGACATCCGGGCCCCGGCCATCGACCGTTCGACCGATACCCGGCGGTAGTCATCGGTCGATCGACCAGTCGTCATTCCACGGACGGCCGGACCGGCCGCGTGATCCATGACATGCTCGGGCTCGTGAGCAGCCCCCCGACACGTGTGATCATCGCCGACGATCAGGATCTGGTCCGGACCGGTTTCCGTCTCATCCTCGACGCCCAGGAGGGCATCGAGGTGGTCGCGGAGGCCCCCGACGGGCTCACCTGTGTGGAGTTGGCGCGGGCGTTGCGGCCCGATGTGTGTCTGGTGGACGTCCGTATGCCGAAGCTGGACGGGCTGGAGGTGACCCGGCTGCTGGCCGGTCCCGGAGCGACACACCCGATCCAGGTCGTGGTGGTCACCAGCTTCGACCAGGACGACTACCTCAACGTGGCGCTGCGCAACGGCGCTTGCGGCTTCCTCCTCAAGGACGCCGCGCCCGCGCTGCTGATCGAGGCGGTGCGGGCGGCGGCGCGTGGCGACGCGCTGGTCTCGCCCGCGGTGACGGTCCGGCTGCTGAAGCAGCTGGAGGAGCGGGTGTCGGCGCCGGCGAACGGCATCGGTGTAGCCGAATCGTCGCTCAGCAGCCGGGAGTTGGAGGTCGCCCGGCTGGTCGCGGTGGGCCGTACCAACCAGGAGATCAGCGACGAGCTGTGCCTGTCGCTGTCCACCGTGAAGACCCATCTGGGCCATATCCACCACAAGCTCGGCGTGCGCAACCGCGTCGAGGTGGCCGCGTGGGCGTGGGCCAACGGGACGGTCCGCACGGGACGTTGAAGGAGATTCTGTGACCGTCCGGTAGTCGCTCTGTGTCGCTGCCCACAGAACGTTCCACCGCCTACCGGGGAGGCATGCTCATGCCTAGCCTCCGGTTGTATGACCACTTCGTCACTCGCGGCGCTCTCGGCACGGGCGACCCAGCCGCACCACGGCCCCCCTCGCTTACCCGCGCAGCGGCTGAACCACCGTGCCCTGTACCCGGCGCTGGGCGGGCTGTGGCTCCTCGACCTGGGGATCATCGCCTCGCAGCAGCGTGGGCCGGTCGACTGGCTGCCGCTCGTGACCGGCTCCCTCGCCCTGGCGCTGCTGCTGGCGCCGCGGCTTCGGCTCAGCACCGAGTGGCGGGCGGGGATCTCCGCGGCCGTCTCGACGTCGGTGACGCTCGGCACCCTGATGATGGGGTGGGCCCTGCCCGAATGGGGGCTGCTGGAGACGGCGTGCCTGCTGGTCCTGCTCGCCCGCACCTGCCGCAGCGTCACCCGGCCCGGTGTCACCCTCGCGCTGGCCGCCGCGGTGGGGGCCAGCGTCATCGACGAACCCCTGCGCACCGGCGGCACCGGCATCACCCTGACGTATCCCTTCCTGCTGACGTTCGCCGTCGGCGGGGCGGTCGGAGCGGGCTGCTATCTGCGCACGCTGGACGCCCGGCGGAACCGGACGATCGCCGCCGTACGGCTCGCCGAGCGCATGCAACTCGCCCGGGAACTGCACGACTTCGTCGCCCACCATGTGACGGGCATCATCGCGCAGGCACACGCCGCCGGTGTGGTCCACGAGAGCGCGCCCCACCAGGTCGGCCCCATCCTGGGCAACATCGCCGAAGCCGGGCAGCGGACCATGGACTCGATGCGCCGTCTGGTCAGCATCCTGCGGGAGGAGGGCGAGCAGCCCACGATCGAGCGCCCCAAGGAGCCGTACGAGGAACTCACCAAACTGGTCTCGTCGTTCAGCGGTCAGGGTGACGGGTCGGCCGCCCAGCTGGAGATCACCGGCGCCGCCCGCGGAAGCGGTCTGCTGCCCGAGGTGGGCTCCGCCGTGCATCGCGTGGTGCAGGAGGCGCTGACCAACGTACGGCGGCACGCGCCGGGTGCCCAGGCGACGGTGCGCGTGCACCGCACGCGCGAGGACCTGCTCCGCGTCGACGTGTACAACTCCGGTGCGGAGCGCCGGGGTGCGCGCCCCACGGGAGGCCACGGCGGCTACGGTCTGATCGGTCTGCGTGAGCGCGTGGAAGCGGTCGGCGGTTCCCTGACCGCGGGCCCGGCCGACGACGGCGGCTGGTGGCTCATCGCCCACTTCCCGGTCCTCACCGAATCCGCCTCCGAGACCCTCGAAGGAACCGCCGCGACGCCCCGCCCGCAATCCGGCCGCCACGCCAAGCGCAATGCCCCCACGGAGCCGGAGCCGGAGATGAGTTGGGACGCGATCTAGCACCGCGGCCGCAGTACCAAGTCCCGGGTGAATCACCCTTACCACGGTGGGCGCGAGCGCCATCGTCCCAGCGGCTGACGCCAATGCCAGCGCGAGCCGTTGCTGCGGATGACGCCGAACACGCCCTGCCGGGTTGATCGTTGGCTCGGCCGGCGCTGCCGGAGCGAGCGGCGGAATGAGGCCGTGCCGAACTCGGCCGGCGATGGTGAGGCGATCCGGATGGCGAATTAGGCATTTCTGCGAATCGCGCCGGGCCCGCCGGCCCTCTAATGTCGAAGACCCAAGGCGCCGGGACGGCCTTCTCACGTCCCGCAGAGTGGTGAACCGGCCCGGACCGGGCCCTTTCGAGGGCCCGGTCCACCACGTCGCCGTCCACGACTTCGCGAACCGGCTGAGCGGCGCCCGTCATCGAGGAGACGCAGGAGGCCCATGAGTACGGCCGTCGTGGTGGGCAGTGGCCCGAACGGTCTCGCCGCCGCCGTGTTCCTCGCCCGGGAGGGTGTGGAGGTCACCGTCCTGGAGGCTGCCGACACCATCGGCGGCGGCACGCGCACCAGCGAACTGACCCCGGGACTCCTGCACGACCACTGCTCCGCCACACACCCCATGGCCGTCGGCTCCCCGTTCCTGCGCGGACTCGACCTCGGTCGCCACGGCCTCACCTGGTGCCTGCCGGACATCGACTGCGTGCACCCGCTGGACTCCGGCGAGGCCGGGGTCCTGCACCGGTCGGTGGCGGAGACGGCCGCCGGCCTCGGTGAGGTGGACGGACGCAGATGGAGGCGGGTCTTCGGCCCGCTCGCGGACGGCTACGACGCCCTCGCCGAGGACCTCATGCGGCCGCTCGCCCATCTGCCGCGGCATCCCCTGCGTCTGGCCCGCTTCGGGCCGCAGGCCCTGCTGCCGACCGCCGCGATGGCCCGGCTGTGGCGGACGGAGACAGCCCGCGCGCTCTTCGCGGGGGTGGCCGCGCACGCGTTCCGCCCGTTCCACCAGCCGGCGAGCGCCGCCATCGGCCTGACGATCATCGCCGCCGGCCACCGCCACGGCTGGCCCGTGGCCGCGGGCGGTTCCCAGGCCATCGCCGACGCGCTCGCGGCGCGGCTCGGGGAGTCCGGCGGCCGGATCGAGACCGGTGTGCGCGTGCGCTCCGCGGCCGATCTGCCACCGGCCGACGTGACCCTCTTCGACCTCACGCCGCGCGCGGTGGCCGACATCCTGGGCGACCGGCTGCCCGCGCGGGTGGCCCGGGCCTATCGCCGGTACCGGCACGGACCCGGCGCCTTCAAGGTCGACTTCGCTGTCGAGGGAGGCGTGCCATGGGCCAACGAGGCGGCCCGCAGCGCCGGCACCGTCCATCTCGGCGGGGACTACGCGGAGGTCGCCGCCACCGAGCGGGCGATCCACGCCGGGCGTATGCCGGAGCGGCCGTTCGTCCTCGTCGGCCAGCAGTACCTGGCCGATCCGCGGCGCTCGAAGGGCGGCGTCCACCCGGTCTGGACGTACGCGCACGTCCCGCACGGCTACGACGGCGACGCCACGGAGGCGGTCGTCGCACAGATCGAACGGTTCGCCCCCGGATTCCGCGAGCGGGTCCTGGACATGGCCGTCCGCTCGACGGCCGGCTTCGAGGAGTACAACCCGAACTACGTCGGCGGCGACATCGTGGCCGGGGAGAACACGGCCTTCCAGCTCGTGCTGCGCCCCCGCGCCGCGCTCGACCCCTACAGCACCGGCGTGCCGGGCATGTACATCTGCTCGGCGGCCACGCCACCGGGGGCCGGCGCCCACGGCATGTGCGGCGCGAACGCGGCCGCGTCGGCGTTGCGCCGCATTCGTCGATGAGTCCCTTTTCCAGAAAGGCCCGGACCCGCGCGGTCCGGGCCTTTTTTCGTGCCGTCCGCGCACTGTGACCCCCGCCACTCCAGGATTCGTCAATTTTCTCGATGTGAAGCACCTGTGGGCGCCCGTAGTGTTCTTTCTCGAAGGGCACGGAAAAAGGTTTTCCGAAGCCCTCGAAAAGAAGAAGACAAACGAAAGGGAAAAGCGAATGAGCAGCATCGCGAAGGCAATGGACCGCATGGACCTGCCCGTCGAGGGCGTCATCCTCGCGTCCGCCCGTCCCACCCTCGGCACCCCGCGCATCGGCCGGATCGCCAACGCCAACAACGCCCTCGCCGCGCTGGGCGGTCTGGCGGACCTGGCCCAGGTCGGTGGCGGTGTCGCCCAGGTGGTCGGCGCGGCCAGCGCCGTCGAGGCGAACAACGCCGCGGCGGACGCCAACCAGGCCATCGCCAACGCCGCGAACGCCCAGGCGGCGGCCGTGGGTGGCACCCCGGTCTGATCCACTCCGCATGGCCCGGCGGCGGCCGGCCACCTGGAGCTGAATCGAGAAGGTGCATGAAAACTGCCGGGCCAGAGGTGTGTTCTGGCCCGGCAGCGCGCTCTGAGACAAGAAAGCGTTCGACGAGGTTACCACGAAAGAGGGGCCCGTGAAATTCACCGGAAAGATCCCTGCCGTAATTCCAGGAAGGATCACCTCCGCGGTGTTCGGTCCGGCCGCGGTCGGCCGGGATCGCGCCATCGGCATGTCCGAGCGGCTGGCCGCCGTGTCCAGTCTGCAGTCCTCCCTGGAGTACCTGACCCAGCGCAAGGACATCGAGAAGGGCGGCATGAACGACTGGGAGGTGGCCAGGCAGTACCTCGCCGGAGCCGGCCCCCTGACACGCCGTCTGGTCGACAGCGTCAGCGGAGTGCACACGACCACCGCCCTGCACGTGGCCCGTTCCGCCGTGGCCGTCGGCATGCTGCTGCCCGGCGACTCCCGGTGGCGGGGTGCCGGCAACCTGTTCCTCGGCGCCTCCTCCGCCGTGCTCGCCCCGCGCCACCACTACGGCGGCGACGGCTCCGACCAGGTGGCCACCCTGGTCCAGATCGCCACCGGCGCCGCCCGTCTGGTGCCCTCGCCGGCGGCCAAGGACGCGCTGGTGTGGTACGCCGCCCTCCAGGCCAACATGGCGTACGCGGTGTCCGGTTGGGTCAAGCTGTTCGGCAAGCCCTGGCGGGACGCCTCCGCGCTCGGCGGAGTGATGCGCACCCGTACGTACGGGCACGAGGGCATGTTCCGCTGGACCCAGGAGCACCCGAAGACCGCCAAGGCGCTCACGCACAGCGTGCTGGCGCTGGAATGCCTCTTCCCGCTCGCCTACGCCCGCGGCGGCAAACTGACCCGCTCCATGATCACCAGCGCCGCGGCGTTCCACGTGGCCAACGGTTACTTCATGGGCCTGAGCAGGTTCGTGACCGCCTTCCCCGCGTTCCACCCCCTGGTCGCCTACACCAGCACCCCGCGGTCCCACGCCGCCGTCGCCGGACGTGACGACCGTGCCGTCAAGGCCGCGCTCGTCGCCCTCGCGGGCGGCACCGCCGCGGCGGCCGTGACCGCCGTACGGCGGCGGCTGCGCACCACCGAGGGCTGGCACTCCTCCCGCATGCTGACGACCCGTCACGGCAACCGGCTCCAGTACGAGGAGTACTCGCCCGGCGACCCCGACAAGCCGGTCGTCGTCCTGGCCGGCGGCCTGCTGTCGACGAGCGAGCACTACGCCTGGATCTCGGAACGGCTGGCCCACGAGACCCGGTACGGCATCGTCGCCTACGCCCGCGCCGGATACGCCGGCAGCCGCCGCAGGGCCACCACCCCGTACCGGCTGTCGGAGTCCGTGCACGACCTGGTCGACCTCGTGAACGGAGCGGTCGCGCCGCAGCGCAGGGTGATCCTCGTCGGCCACTCCATCGGCGGCGAGATCGCCCGCCGCGCCGCCCGTCACCTGGGCGACCGGCTCCAGGGCGTCGTCTACCTCGACTCCTCCCACCCCGGCCAGTTCGGCGGCGGACTGAGCCAGGTGGAGAAGGGCCTCTCGGGCCACTTCGCCTCTGTCAGCCGGGCACTGCGCCTGGGCACCGGCGCCCTCCTCACCCGCCCCCTCTGGATCACCGAACTGCCGTACGCCTACCGGAAGAAGGTCTTCGCGCAGTACGCGGACGCCCGCATGTGGGAGGCCGCACGCCGCGAATGGAAGGCGATACGCGCCGACTTCGCGTCCTTCGAGGGCGCGCTCGACCCGATCGAGGGCGTACCCGCGCTCGTGCTCTCCGCCCAGCGGACCGTGGACACCAACCCCGAACAGCTCCTCCTCCACAGGGAGCTCGCCGAGGCGCACGTCGGCGCGCGCAGCGAGGCCGTGGTCATCGAGGGCGCCACCCACGAGACCATGCTGATCAACAGCCGCTTCGCGCACCAGGTGACGGACCGCGTCGTCGCGTTCTTCGGCGCCCCCGACCGCCGCTCCCCCGGCTCGGGCCCCTCCCGGCCGTCCCGCCCCGCCCCGCGCAAGGAGGCCACCCGATGACCGCCCTGCCCCGCCTCCGGCTGAAGAACGTCTTCACCGGTGAGGGAGCCCCCTGGCGGATCGCCGGAGCCGCCGTGCTCCTGATGACCCTCGCCGGCCAGCACCCCCACCAGCACTTCGGCCGGGTCCGCTCCCGGGACCACTTCTCCCTGCTGCCGAACTGGCGGTTCTTCGCGCCGCACCCGGCCATGTTCGACTTCCACTTCCTGTACCGCACGGTGAGCGGCGACGGCACGGCCTCCGGCTGGCAGGACGCCAGCGGCATCGAGGACCGCAAGCCGCTGCACCTGTTCTGGTTCCCGACCCGCCGCGCCGACAAGTCCGTCTTCGACGCGTGCCAGGAGATCCTGCCCCGCCTCGACCAGGGTTTCGCGGCCGCCGCGCACACCCCCGGCTACCGGCTGATCTCCGAGCACGTCCGCACCCGTATCGCGGCCGGGGGAACGCCGCACCACGACGTCAGGGGCTTCCAGTTCGCCCTGGCCTCCGGCACCGGATACGACATGCGCCAGGGCCCCCAGCTCATGTTCGTCTCCCCGTTCGTGCCGCTCGACCCGCACGCCCCGAGCACTCCGCTCACCCCGTCCGCTCCGCCCGCCTCCGCCAAGACCGAAGTGAGGACCTGACCATGAGTCTCGACAACCCCTTCTTCATCAGCGGCCTCGTGATGATCGGCCTCGGCTTCGTCAAGGCGGCCCTCCTGTACGTCCAGGTGGTGCGGCAGCGCAAGCACGAGGGGAGTGACGCCGAGTGAAGCCCGGCGGCACGCGGCCTCCCAGCAGGCCGCGCGCCGTGCACCGGGCGGTTCCCCAGCTCCATCTGCATCTGCTGTGGGGCAAGGGCGCCAAGCCGTGGCGGGCCCTCGGCCGCCACCGCGGCCTGATCGGCCTCGGCATCCTGCTGGGCCTGCTGGGCGCCGCGGCGTCCCTGGCCCAGCCGGCGGTCATCGGCGCCCTGGTCGCCTCCGTGGAGCAGGGGCAACCGGTGACCGGCCCCATCCTGATCGCCGCGGCCCTGTTCCTCGCCGACGCCGTCCTCGGCGCCCTCCACTCGTACGTCATCGGGCTGGCCGGCGAGAACATCGTCTACGACATCCGCAGCACCCTCGCCTCCCGGCTGCTGCGCTCCCGGTTCCGGGCGTACAGCGGCTGGAAGCAGGGCGATGTGTTCGCCCGGATGGTCAGCGACACACTCCTCGCCCGCACCACGATGACGCACGCCATCGACAGCATCATCCAGAACGGGTTCCTGGTGATCGGCGGCATCGCGCTGATGGCGTGGGTCGACGAGGTACTGCTCCTCGCCACGCTCGGCTGTCTCGGCGTCACCAGCGTCATCTCGCTGTGGCTGGCGCGCGGGGTGCGGAAGGTGTCGATCACCAACCAGGCCGACACCGGCAACTTCGGCTCCGCGCTGATGCGGGTGCTCGGCGCGATGCCGACGGTGAAGGCGTCCCGTGCCGAGGCCCGGGAGGCCGAGGGCATCGCGGACATCGCCAAACAGGCCCGTAAGTCCGGGATCAAGGTGACGGTGCTGTCGTCGCTCCTCGACCCCACCATGAGCATCGGCACTCAACTCGCCCTCACCGTCGTCATCGCCCTGGGCGCGGCCCGTACGGCGACCGGCGAGATGACCGCCGCCGACCTGACGGCGTTCATCCTCTACCTCTTCTATCTGGTGGCCCCGCTGCTGACGCTGTTCACGTCGATCGCGCAGTTCCAGGTCGGCAGGGCGTCCATCGACCGCCTGGCGGAGCTCGGCAAGATCGAGGTGGAGGGCGAGCGTCCGCCGGAGCCCCCGGCCCAGCGCCAGCGCGGCACCCGTGCCCCCAGGGGCGCGTACGACAGCGGTCTCGCCTTCGACCGGGTGGCCTTCGCCTACCCCGGCAGCAGCAAGGTCGTCCTCGACGATGTCTCCTTCCGGATCCCCGCCACCGGGCTCACCGCCGTCGTCGGCCCGTCCGGCGCCGGCAAGAGCACCGTCTTCCAGCTCATCGAGCGGCTCTTCGACCCGGTGTCCGGGGCCATCCGCATCGACGGCACGGACATCACCCACATGCCGCTGAACCAGCTCAGGTCCATCGTCGGGTACGTCGACCAGGACCACACCCTGCTGCGCGGCACCGTCCGGGAGAACCTCACCTACAGCGCGCCGGACGCCGGCGACAAGGACATCGCCGAGGCGCTGCGCATGGCCAACCTGACCGAGGTGACAGCGGCGCTGCCGCACGGCCTCGACACCGAACTCGGCGACCGGGGTGCCGGTCTGTCGGGCGGTCAGCGGCAACGCCTCGCCATCGCCCGTACGTTGCTGCAGGCGCCCCGGTTCCTGCTGCTGGACGAGGCCACCGCCAACCTCGACAGCGAGTCGGAGAACGCGCTGCGCGACAGCATCTCCATGATCTCCGAGTTCTGCGCGGTCATCGCCATCGCCCACCGGCTGTCCACCGTCACCGAGGCCCAGCAGATCGTCGTGCTCGACCACGGCCAGGTGCACGGCATCGGCACCCACGACGAACTCCACCGGCACAGCGACCTCTACCGCCGCCTCGCCCGTCTCCAGGCGCTCAGCGACGTGGCGTCCTGATCCAGAGATCCCGACAGGAGAACAACATCCCGACAGGAGAACCAGATGAACGACTTCCTGCTGACCCCGCTGGTGGTGGCCCTCGGCATCGTCGGCTTCCTGATCGCCACCCGGGCCGTCAGTGCTCCCGCCGTCATCGGCGCCGCCCTCGTACTGCTTTTCGGCGTGTGCTCACAGGCCATGCGGAACACCCATCCGAGGAACACCCCACCCAAGAAGCGGAGGCAGCACCCATGAGCACGTCCACCGAGCCCACGACGACCACCTCCACCACGTCGGCCGGCATCGTCGACGACATCGGTTACGGCCGGCAGTTCGACGGCTGGTACCACCGACTGTTCCCCGACGACGCGTCCGTCGTCGCCGAGGTGGGGCTGCTGGCCTCCCTCCACCCCGACCCGGCCTCAGGCACCGTCGAGTTCGGCGTCGGCACCGGGCGGATCGCGCTCCCGCTGTCCCGCCTCGTGGGCGGGATCACCGGCGTCGACTCCTCGCCCGAGATGCTCGACGTCCTGCGCCGGAACCTGACCGACGAGACCCCCGTCGAGCCCGTGCACGCCGACATCTGCACCTACACCGCCGACCGGACGGTGGGGCTCGTGTACTGCATCTGCGCCACCCTGTCGATGCTGCTCACGCCCGAGGAGCAGCAGCAGGCGATACGACGCGCCGCCGAGCTGCTGACCCCCGGTGGCAGGCTGGTCGTGGAGACCCACAACAAGCCCGCCGTCCTCGACCTGCACGAGGGCCGCACCCGCGCCACCTACTTCACGCCCTACCCGGAACCCGGCACCGGACTGCAGAGCCACTCCCAACTGCTGCCCGAGTCGCTGTGGCACCTCTCGCACGTCTGGTACGAGGCCGACGGCAGCACCCGCGTCGGCACCGAGGTCTCCCGGCTGACCGCACCGGAGGAGATCGACGCGTACGCCCGTGCCGCGGGCCTCGAACCGGAGAGCCGCTTCGGCGACTGGCCCACCGACGCCGAGCCGTACGCCCCGCACTCCCCGCTGGTGATCTGCACGTACGTCAAGCCCTCGCTGCGGCCGCGGACGGGAGGGGGTGGACGGCGGGACGTGGGGTGAGGGTCGTCTCGCGGGCGGTCAGGCAGTCTTCGAGGAACGCGAGGGCGCGCAGGTGGTAGGAGCGGGCGGCCCAGCCGAGGCTGATGTTGTGCCCGGCCTCCGGCTGGCGGTCGACGCTCACGCGCGGGGCCGCCGTGAAGTGCGCGGCCAGTTCGGCGAGTGCCTGGTCGTCGTGCCGCCACCACTCCTCGTGCTCGGCGAACGTCAGCCGTACGGGTACGCGGACGCGGGACGCCGTGGCCCGGAAGACCAGCGGCCAGCGGGCCAGCTCGGCCCGCTCCCGGGCGGGTGCCGGCTCGACGATGGGGCCGCTCGCGGCGAAGGTGCCCGGCGGATACAGCCGCAGCGGCCCCCAGCACCTGCGCAGTCGGCCACCGTCGTCGTGGGCGGTGGGCAGTTCGTCCGGCTCGACGGCGTACCTGTGGCCGCAGCCGGAGACGTCCACCCCGAGCAGGTGCGGCAGACCGGGGTCCGCGGCGGCGGTGAGCGCCACCTTGCCGCCGTAGGAGTGGGCGAGCAGGAACAGGCCCGCGCCCGTGGCGTGGCGGGAGGTGAAGTCACGCAGAGCGGCGCACAGCGCGACGGCCTGCTCCGCCAGGTTCTGCCCCTGGGGCAGCCGGGCGGCGGAGTGGCGGTAGCCCGGCCGGTCCACGGCCAGGACGGTGTAGCCGAGGTCCGCCCCCAGTGTCAGCAGCGACTGCTGGGGGTGGGCACGGCAGTCGAAGTAGCCGGCGTTCATGCCGCCGCCGTGCACGGCGACGACGACGGCACGGGCGGGCCCGCCGGCCGGCTCGCTGAGCAGTGCGGACAGCCGCACCCCGGCGGCGTCCAGGATGATCCGGCGCACCCCGCGCGTGGATTCGTCGGCCGGTGAGGTCATGGTCGTTCTCCTCCGGGTGGTGGCCGCGCCGTCAGCGGGGCCGGGTGCGACGCGAGCGGCATCGCCCATCCCGGCGGGATCGGCCACGACGCCCATGGACACCACGTCTACGTGCAGCAAGGCTCTCCCGCCCGGCCGATCCCCGCACCTGCGGCGCCACGCGATTTAATCGCTGGTGTGCGGCCCGGTGGCGCTTGTAGGTTGGCATCGCGACCGCGCCTTCCGATGCGCTCGGCTGCGGCTACTTCCTACGACAAACAAGTGACGCCGCCGCCCCTTTGATCTCGGCAGGCGCGGGCGTCTTCGCCCCGTCGGACCTTGTGGCCGGGGCCGTCCCATCCTTTGAATCCGGGGGGATTCACTGCCTCGTCACACCCCACGCGTCTCCAAGATCTGGCCCGAGATGCTCGTGGCCCCGCACATCTCGGCGACCGCCCGCTCCCTGACCCCACCACGAGCCCAACACGAGCCCGTCAGGCCGGACTTCCGCACCTACGAGAACGGCCCGGCCTTCGTCCGGGAGCCCCGCGAGGAGCTCTTCCTCCTGGCGGTCGGCAACTTCGTCTCCCAGCGGACCTTTTACGAGACCGGTGCGGAACGGGACGACCGGTACGCCCGTCTCGTCGGTGAACTCGCTGTCCAGGACCCCGTGTGGACGGCCGGCCTGCTGCGCTGGCTTCGCGGCGAGGGCAACATGCGCACGGCGTCCCTGGTGGGCGCCGCCGCGTACGTGCGGGCCCGGATCGACGCCGGGGCGTCCGGAGGTCCGTCCAACCGGTCCGTGATCGACTCGGTGCTCCAGCGGGCCGACGAGCCCGGCGAGCTGCTCGCCCACTGGATCTCGGCGTACGGGCGGAACATGCCGCAGCCCGTGAAGCGGGGCATCGCCGACGGCGTACGCCGCCTCTACACGTCGCGGTCCCTGCTCAAGTACGACACCGCCTCCAAGGGCTTCCGCTTCGGCGACGTGCTCAACCTGGTGCACGCCTCCCCCGACCCGGACAAGCCCTGGCAGGGCGCGCTCTTCCGGTACGCCCTGGACCGCCGCCACCACCCGGAGCAGGCGGTTCCGCCGGCCTCCGACCATCTGCTGACGGCCCACCGAGCGCTGATGGAGTCGGCTGTGGACGAGCGGCGGGCGGTGGTGACCGGGCCGGGCGGCGCCGAGCGGCTGGCCGCGTCGGGCATGACGTGGGAGGCGCTGGCGGGCTGGCTCCACGGCCCGCTGGACGCCGCCGTCTGGGAAGCCGTGATCCCCACGATGGCGCCGATGGCGCTCCTGCGGAACCTGCGGAACTTCGACGAGGCGGGGGTCTCGGACGAGGTCGCGGCCCGGGTCGCCGCACGGCTCTCGGACGCCGCCGAGGTCGCCCGGTCCCGGCAGTTCCCCTTCCGCTACCTGGCCGCCCACCGGCACGCGCCCTCGCAGCGCTGGGCGGACGCGCTGGAACGGGCGCTGGGCCACTCGCTGGCCAACGTACCGCCCCTGCCAGGGCGGACCCTGATCCTGGTGGACCGGTCCGACTCCATGTTCTGGGACACGCTCTCCGAGCGGTCCAGGCTGACTCGGGCGGACGCGGCGGCCGTGTTCGGCACCGCGTTGGCGATGCGTGCCGAGCGGGCGGATCTGGTGGAGTTCGGCTGGAGCAGCGCAGAGGTCCCGTTCGGGCCGGGCGAGCCGGTGCTGGAGGTGCTGAAACGGTTCCACCGTCTCGGAGGCACCCACACCACGAAGGCGGTGCGGACCCATTACCGGGAGCACGACCGGGTCCTGATCGTCACCGACGAGCAGGCCGCCCCCCACGGCCCCGGCGACCCGGCCGAACCGGTCCCGGCCGACATCCCGGTCTACACGTGGAACCTGGCGGGGTACCGGCCCGCCCACGGCCCCACGGGCCCTCACCGGCACACCTTCGGCGGCCTCACGGACGCCGCGTTCCGGATGGTCGGCCTCGTCGAGGCCGGCCGCGAGGCCGCTTGGCCGTGGACGGCCGAGCCGGCCTGATCCGAAAGGCACGCCCGGACCGGAGTGGCGACCGGTGTGGGGTGTCGCCCCATCGCCCGGAACACGGGACGGCATCAGCTCGCGTGCCGGGCGAGGAGCAGCGCCACGTCGTCGTCCGGCCGGCGGTTCAGGCCGAGCAGCATGTCGCACGTCTCTTCCAGGGGGAGGCTGGTGTTGTCCAGCAGGCGGAGCAGGCGCCGCAGTCCCGCTCCGACGGGCGTCGTGTGGCTTTCCACCAGGCCGTCCGTGAACAGCGCGAGCACCGCCCCTTCGGCGAATTCCCGCTCCTCCACGGTGAACGGCACGCCACCCACCCCGAGCGGCACACCGCCGGCGATGTCGAGGAAGGTGGCTTTCCCGCCCGGGTTCACCAGGACGGGCGGCAGGTGGCCCGCGCGGGAGACTTCGCATCGGTTGTGCCGTGGGTCGCAGACGACGTAGAGGCAGGTGGCCAGCGTGTCGGAGTCGCCGAGGGAGGTGGCGAGGTCGTCGAGGTGGTGCAGCAGCTCGGTCGGAGGCAGGTCGAGCCGGGTGAGGGCGCGGGTGGCTGTGCGGAGCTGGCCCATGATCGCCGCGGCGTGCACGCCCTTGCCCATGACGTCGCCGACGACGAGTCCGACCTTGTCGTCCTTGAGCGGGAGCACGTCGAACCAGTCCCCGCCCACCTCGCTGATGGCGGGCAGATAGCGGGAGGCGACCTCGATGCCGCCGTGATGTGGTGGCGGTTTCTGGGACAGCAGGCTGCGCTGGAGGGTGAGGGCGGTGTCGCGTTCACGTCCGTACAGCCGCGCGTTGTCGATGCAGATGGCGGCACGCGCGGCCAGCTCCGTGGCAAGGGTGAGGTCCTGGTCGTCGAACGGCCGGGGGTTGACCGTACGGCACAGGCTGAGCGCACCCAGTACATCGCCGCGGGCCCTAAGCGGAGCGGCCAGGTAGGAGTGGACGCCGGCGCGCCGCAGCGCCTCGGCCGCGGAGTCGTCCCCGGCGATACGCCGCATCGTTGTGTCGTCCACGTGTTCCAGCAGGATCGGCCGTGCCTCGCGTACGCACTGGGTGACCATCCGGGACGAGCCGTACAGGACGGGCTCCCGGCCGGGGTCCGCGGCTGGGATCGCATCGGTGGGACGGCTTGCTTTGAGGGCGAGCGCCCAGAAGTCGAGGGAACCGTCCGTGCGGGGTGGGGCCGTGCCGCCAGGGTTGACCACCGAGTCGAGCACGTCGACGGCCACGAGGTCGGCAAGCTCCGGAACAGCCACGTCCGCGAGCTCACGTGCCGTCTGGCGCAGGTCGAGGGTGGTACCGATGCGGATGCCGGCGTCGGCTATCAACGCCAGACGCTCCCGCGCCTGCGCGACCTCGGCCGCCGCCCGCTGCCGTTCGGAGATGTCGAGCACCGAGATCGCCAGACCCAGCACACGCCCGCTCGCGTCCTCGATCCGGTGGTACGACTCGGAGTAGGCGCGATCCTCGCTGTCGGCTGCCGTCCGGCCGATCGTCTGCTGGTCCAGCAGCGGCTCACCGGTCCGGAGGACCTGCCGCATCCGCGACTCGATGGCCTGAACGTCGAGGGCCGGCAGCACCTCACCGACGCGGCGGCCCAGCACGGCCTCCTCGGGGACGCCGTTGATGCGTTCCAGGGACGGATTGACACGCACCCATCGCAGGTCGGTGTCGAAGACCGCGATGCCCACCGGCGACTGGCTGACGAGGATGTGGGACAGAGCAAGGTCCCGCTCCACGTTCCGTACGGTCTCGGCATCGGTGCCCAGGCCGAGGGCGTGGACGTCGCCCTGGGCATCGCGCAGCTGCATGGTGCGGAACTCCACCCGGCGCATGGAGCCGTCCTTGTGCCGCACCGGGAAGACGCCGGCCCACCGCGCCCCCGTGCGCACGCGGTCGAACAGCTCGTGAGCCCGCGTCCGGTTCTCGGGGGCCACGAGCAGCGCGCCCGCGTCCCGGCCCAGCGCTTCGGCGGCGGAGAAACCGAGCAACGACTCGGCTTCAGGGCTCCACAGCGCGATCCGGCCGTCGCCTGCCAGGACCAGCGCCGCTACTTTCAGCACGTCCAGGAGCCCACCAGGCGCGGCGGTGGCGCGGTCCTGCCGGCCGCTCCCCGTCCGGGTCTCTCGCTCAGGCATAGCGGGGCTCCTTCCGGCGGCAGCGCAGGATGCGCTCTGGGCCCGTCCGCCGGGGTCCCTGCCAGTCTTACCTCTACCGAGGCGACGCCGCACGCCATGGCCGCCTGTGCCACGCGACGCGGTTCGCAAGGACTCGGCCGGCCGGGACCGGCGGGCGATCATCCAGGTTGCGGGACCTGGTACCCCGTCCCCTTGGCGCGCGGGCGGGCGTGCGGTCCGGTCGCGCGGTGGGCGCAGGGTGCGGGCAGGCGACCGCGGGCCGGTCCGGACCGCAGGGGAAGCGCAGCCGGTCATGGTCCGGCCGGGGTCGGAGCCCCTTGGTGTCGATGACCACCCACGTCCCTCGTACGTCCGTCATCTGCGGCGGGATGCCCCTGCCCGCGTGAGGCGGAGGGCGCGATCATGTCCGCATCACCGGACGAAGGAGCGCACATGACACGGCGGTTCGCATTCGGCGGCGGATGGGCGGTACTCGGCGCCGACGCCTCCCCCGCAGCCTTCGAGCACGCGTGCGACCCGGACCGGCTCTACCTGCTCGACGAGTCCGTGGACACCTGGCACGGGCCGGACCACGCCTGGGGCACGGGCTTCGCGATCACCTCGCGCGGCTCCGGCCGCTGGCAGACGCCGTACGAGACGGAATGGCGGGCCGACGGCGCGACCGCTCGGCACCGGCCGGTGCCCGGACTGGAGTTGACGGTCCGGCGCCAGGTCACCGGGGACCGCTACACCGAGTCCTACACCTGGACGAACACCGGCGACGAGCCACTGCGGATCACCGGCCTCGGGCTGAACGTACCGATCCGGGATGTGTACGACGGTGCGGCGGGCGCGCTCGCGCGGAGCTGTCACGCGCACGTCTTCACCGGCGGGGCGTGGTCGTGGCTGCTGGCCGAGCCGATGGCCGGCACTCCCCCGCTGCTCGGCGCGATCGTCCGGACGGGCGCGCTGTGGGCGTACTCGATCGAGTCCCGCAACTCCGTCACCTGGTCCGACATCCGCGGTCACCTCGTCGTCCACCCGACCGACCACGCACGCAACCCCGAGGCGTTCGGCGGCCAGCCGGTTGTGGACCTCGCCCCCGCAGAGGAGTACGTCCTCGCCTGGGAGCTCGGCTGGTACGACGCCCGGGAGGCCTTCCTCGCCGCCACCGACGCCCCTGCCGAACTGCCGTCCCTGACCGCCCCGGTGGGCAGCGCCCTGGAGCTTCGCCTCGCCGAGGGTGTGGCACTCGCCGACGACGCCGTCTCGTCGTACACCACCCACGGGATCCAGCACATCGACCTTGACCGTGACGGCCGCCGGAGCAGGACCGCCGTCGCCTTCCTCGCCCCGATACGGGACTTGGCGGAGGCGAGAGTCGCACGCATCGTCGGTGAGCACCGGCCCCACGAGCGGCCGGAGCCGGAGCGGTACGCGTTCGTGCCGGTGGACGCGCGCACCGGCCTGCGCCATACCGAGAACGGGTGGCCGGACTGGACCGACGGGGCGGAGCGCCTGGGCATGGCCGTGCTGCTCCAGCAGGCCCGGATGCGCGGTTGGGGTGGTTCGGGCCCGATCGACGAGGCCCTGCGGGGCTTCGCCCGCTTCGCACGGGAACGCCTGGTCGATTCCGACGGCTCGGTCCGCCGTGGCAGCCGCCCGGCCCCCCAGACGCAGCGCCTCTACAACACCCCCTGGCTGGCGCACTTCTTCCACGACCAGTTCGTCCTCTACGGCGACCCGGCCGACCTCGATCTCGCGGCCCGGCTGCTGGAGGCGTCGTACTCCCTAGGCGCCCGTGACCACCTGCTCATAGGGCAGCCCGAGGCGATGACCGCCGTGGCCGCCTCACTCGACGAGCAGGGCCATACGGGGCGGGCGAAGCGCCTGCGGGAGACGCTGGTCGAGCACGCGCTGCGGTTCGCCGACCGGGGCACCGCGTTGCCGCGCCACGAGGTGAGCTATGAGCAGTCGATGGTCGCGCCGCTGGTCACCCTGCTCGCGACGGCGTATGAAGTGGCGCCCGACGAGCGGCTGTCGACGGCCCTGGGGCCGGCCGTGCGGTGGCTGCGCGCCTTCGGTGGGCCGCAGCCGCACGTCCGGCTCCGGGACATCGGCATCCGGCACTGGGACGGGTACTGGTTCGGGATCGAGCGACTGTGGGGGGACACGTTCCCGCACCACTGGAGCGTGCTCACGGCGATAGCGCTCCGGCAGCTCCCCGAGGCCCTGCGGGACGATGACACCGAGCGGGTCGCCGAGGCGATCTTCGCGGCCAACCTCGTCGACTTCACCCCGCACGGCCTGGCGACCTGTGCCTTCATCATGCCCAGCTGCGTGGACGGACGTCCCGCGCACCGCCCGGACCCGCTCATGAACGACCAGGACTGGGCGCTGGCCCTGCTGCTGCGCTCGCAGCCGTGACACAGGTCAGCCGCGGCCCTCAACGGGTGCGCTTGTGCGGCTCTCGGCGGTGGGGGGTGGAGTCGTAGCACCTGCAGCCGAGGCGGGATTCGAGGCGGCGGCACGGGCGGCCGGGCCGTCCGGCCACGGATGGGATGCCGTCGACCGGCCGAGCGTCTGGGTGACGTCGTTGACGTTGGCCGCGGTGGTGACGAGGCCGCCCACCGGAGCGGCCCCCACCTCATGATGGGCAGTCACGCGCGACCCGAACAGCAACACTTTGCGCCTTCCTGACCGCGATCGCCAACGGCGCCCTCAGGGCCGTGGCCAACGTGGCCGCCACCCGCGCCAGCGGTCCTGACCGCCACCGCCACCGGAGGCGTCCTGGCCGCGTACTCCTAATCGCACCGCCGTTGACCGACCGCACCGGGCTGACCGCCGGCCCGGTGCCGCTGCCTCGTAGGCGTCGGTCGCCTGAACCGCCACCGCCCCCGCCGCGCCGCGGCGTCCGGCTCGGCGGGCCTTCCGCGTGGGCCGCCGACCGTGCCGAACATGCTTGAAACCGGCCAGGGAGCGCACTCGCCCATGAACCACTGACGAAGCCTTAGCCAGACACGAACCCGATCCATCGAGTTTGCCGGTCGGCCATGGCCGGCGCGTCACTCCAGGCGAACCGCGGCGACCTCGCGGAGTTTGATGTTCTCCTCCCGGGAGTAGCGGCGCAGGACTGTCGTGGGGAGTCCTGGCGGGCGTGGATGAGTTGCTGTGGCCATGGTCGGCCGTTGCACGATGTTCGCTACCATTCCTGTGCATGACAATGCGGGGGTGGCGACTGGGTGTCGTGGCGGTGCTGGCGGCGCTCTGTGTCTCCGGTCCAGGACGGCCGGAGGTCATCCGTACGGCGTCGGACCTTGGCCCCCTCCCGGCCGACCGCTACGACTACACGCCGCAGGACTACCAGCGATGGCAACGGGCATCGGCGTTGCTGGTCCGGCAGTGCATGGCGGAGCACGGCCACCCGGACTTCCCGCTCGACCCCCGCTACCCCGGCGATCCCATCGTCGCCACCGCGGTCAGCACCGACTACGGTGCCCTGGATCTCGCCGCCGCCCGCCGCTGGGGATACGGCTGGGACCCGGCAGAGTCCCGGGCTCTGCGGCCGAAGGGCCGCCGGATGACTCACGCCGAGTATGCGGACTTCCCCGCCTGTAACGCGGAGTCGAACCGGCGGCTGATGCGCGGCATCGACGTCAAGCGGGACTGGCTCTACGCAAGTACACGGGCGATCGAGGTCGACAAGGCCGTCAGGCGCGACCCGCGGCTCCGTGCGGCGTGGGATGTGTGGTCCCGCTGTGTGGCAGAACAAGGATTCACGCGCTATCCCGACCCCGTGGCGGCGTACACGGACACCGCCTGGCAGCGGGGCAGTGACGGCAACACCCGGCATACGCCGCGGGAGCGGGCCACCGCCGCCGCGGACGTCATCTGCAAGCGCCGCCACCATACGGCCGAGCTCTGGCACGCTGTCCGGGCGCGGAAACAGGCCGTGGACATCATCAGGCACCGTGACCGCTACGCCGCCGGGCTGCAGGCTCTGCGGACGTACCGGGCCACCATCGCCGAGGTGCTGCGGAAGCTCGGCTAGCGGGGCACCGACCCATCACTGCGAGTCCCACGAGAGCCAAAGCCGCCCAGCCGACCGATCTTGCGCCCCACGTATTCCGTCACCCCGAGCACCGCATTTCGTCGGTTCCCCATACACCCCAGTGGCGGTGACACACCCCGCCTCACCCGATTGCAAGCCCCTCTGCGACGTCGCAAGCCACCGAAACTCGGTCAGAAGGTGGCTCTCCATTCGCCGGAAACAGGCAGGCCGGCATCGCTGAGCCAGTGGAGACGCTCGCCGTGGGGTCCTGTGAATGCGATCGGACGTTCGTCGAGGGCCATCACGAAAGTGGCGCGGTCGGTGGGGGCCGGTTCAGGCAGGAGATCGAGCAGCGCGGGAAAGACGCTCGGGGACTCGTTCGAGATCCAGCGGCATGGGAGATTTCGCATCGTCCGCGCGAACCGGGCGCGTGCGTCGTAGGAGAGGTAGGCCAGTACCGCGCTGTGGAAGACCACGGGCGTAGCCCCCGTGGGAGCCTGAGCCACCAGGCTGCTCACTGCCTCGTTCAGGTCGCCGCGGACTATGTGCGCGGGTTCGGCCCGTGCCACATTGAGGGCACCGCCCAGCCGTTGCAGGCGCTCGGTCTGATCCGGCGAGACCAGGCTCTCCAGCCAGCTGGTGTCTTCGGGGTCGCAGGGGTCGAGTGGGTTGAGGTCGACCCCAGTCCGCCAGACGACGACGGGCACCTGACTCCGCCAGACGACGACGGGCACCTGACGCGGGATCGGCACCGGCCCGGTGGTACGGCAAGGAAGGGTGACCGGGCTGTCCGCAGGGCCGAACGGCTGACTCTGGTCATGGAGGTAGCGGTACCGGTCCGGGTAAAGACAGAGCCCGGCCGAGGCTCCGACCTCTGTCAGCGCCAGCGGCTGCGGCAGTGCGGCCAGAACCGGCAGCAAGGTGGCGCACCGGGCGCTTTCGTTCGTTTGCGTCAGTCGCCGACGAGCATGAGGGAGCTCAACTCGTCCCAGCGGGTCACCACCCATGTCAAGAACTCGCTGGTCGAGTCGAGGGGTGCGCCGAGGCGGCGTGCGGCAGCGAGCAGCAGGTTGAGCTGGCGCTTGACGGGCGGAAGTGTGTGGAGCAGCCGCAGGAGCCTCTCGTCGCCGGCAACCGCGACGCTCAACGCCTCGTAGACGGGCGAGTGGCCTTTCGCCTGGCGCTCGGCGAAGAGCCGGTATTCGCGCGCGATCGTTCCCAGGTCGATGTCCGGGGTGGGGGTGCTGCTCCCCTGGCTCCTCATTCGCTCTTCTCCTCTGGTGATCACGTTCCGGCCCGGTGTTGAGGGCCGGGACGCGGCGAGAGGGTGTTGCGAGAGACACAGTGGCGGGCCGGTCGGCCTCGTTCTTGCACATGTGCGCCAGACAATCAGGCTGCGGTGCGCTGCTCGCGTTCCACCAGGACTCCGCGTTCGAAGCGGGCTCCGGCGCGGACGAGGGCGACGAGAGGGGCGCGCTTTACCGCCCGCCACCGCTGTTGGGCGGACTCGACGAGCTCGAAGACCACGGCGAGGGCGGCGGTGCGGGAGCCGGCGCCGCGGGTGACATCGGTCCGCAGCCGGACGGTGGAAGGTCGACTCGATGGGGTTCGTGGTCCGCAGGTGGATCCAGTGTTCGGCCGGAAAGTCATGGATCAGGCCGCGACGAGCTCCTGCTCGCGGTCCGGTGTCTTGACCTTGGGCTTCTTGTTCGGCAGCGAGAGCCGGAAGACCTTGCGCCACGCGGAGAACACCTGCTTGGGCAGCGGCCCGGTGACGTACTCCAGCTCGTACTTCTCGAACAGTGCGCGCACCTTCACCGCGACCTCGGCGTACCGGTTGCTCGGCAGGTCCGGGAACAGGTGGTGCTCGATCTGGTGCGACAGGTTGCCGGTCATGAAGTGCATGGCCTTGCTGCCGCTGATGTTCGCCGAGCCCATCATCTGGCGCAGGTACCACTGGCCGCGCGTCTCGCCCTTGATCGACCGGCGCTCGAAGACCTGCACGCCCTCGGGGAAGTGCCCGCACATGATCACCGAGTGGGACCAGAGGTTGCGGACAAGGTTGGCGGTGAAGGTGGCGGCGAGCGTGGGGAGGAACGAGGGGCCGGACAGCAGCGGATGGATCACGTAGTCCTTGAGCACCTGCTTGCGGATCTTGCGGCCCACGGCCTTGGCCCGCGCACGGAACTCGGGGTTCTTGCGGCGGCGCTTGTGCAGGTTCTTGCCGAGTTCCAGGTCGTACGCCGCGATGCCGTACTCGAAGAAGCAGGCGTTGATGAAGTTCCACAGCGGCTGGCCGAGGTGGAACGGGTGCCACTTCTGGTCCTCGTCGACGCGCATGATGCCGTAGCCGAGGTCGTTGTCCTTGCCGATCACGTTGGTGTACGTGTGGTGCAGCTCGTTGTGCGAGTGCTTCCACTGCTCGGACGGCGAGACGTGATCCCACTCCCAGGTGGTGGAGTGGATCTTCGGGTCCCGCATCCAGTCCCACTGGCCGTGCAGGATGTTGTGGCCGATCTCCATGTTGTCCATGATCTTCGCCACGGACAGACCGGCGGTGCCGAGCAGCCACGCGGGCGGGAAGATCGAGAACAGCAGCACGCCCCTGCTGACCAGTTCGAGCTTGCGCTGCGCCGAGATGACCTTACGGATGTAGGCGGCGTCTTTCTCGCCGCGGCCGGCGATCACCTCGTCGCGGATCGCGTCCAGCTCGCGGCCGAGCTCCTCGATCTGCTCCGCGGTCAGGTGGGCGGTGGGGTCGATGGCGGTCAAGGTGCTCCTACCGTTCGATGTCACAGGGGCCCGCCGCGGCGGACACGCAGGTTTGGATGAGGACGCCCGGCTCGGCCTCGGTGATCTCGCCGGTGCGCAGGTCGCGGACGGCGCCCGCCTTGAGCGGCGTGACGCAGCCGAAGCAGATGCCCATGCGGCAACCGGAGGGCATGAGCACGCCGGCCTCCTCGCCGACGTCCAGCAACGGCGTGGCGCCGTCCGCGTCGACGGTCTTGCCGCTGGCGCTGAACGTGACCTCGCCGCCGTCGCCGGCGACGGCGATGCTGGGGCGGAAGCGTTCGGTGTGCAGGCGCTCTTGGACGCCGTGCTCGGTCCAGTGCTCTTCGGCGGCGTCGAGCAGGCCCGCGGGCCCGCAAGCCCAGGTCTCGCGCTCGGCCCAGTCGGGCACGAGTTGGTCGAGACGGGCGATGTCGAGCATGCCGTCTGTGTCGGTGTGCACCTCGGTGAGCCGCAGCTTCCCGTCCGCGACCAGGTCGTGCAGTTCGTTGCGGAAGATCACGTCATGCGGCTGTGGCGCGCAGTGGACCATGACGACGTCGTCGAACTCGGTGTCGCGCAGCATGCCCATCACGGGCGTGATGCCGCTGCCAGCCGTCAGATAAAGCACCTTGGCGGGCTTGGCCTGCGGCAGCACGAAGTCACCGGTCGCCTGGTCGAGCTGGATCAGCGTGCCCGGTTTCGCCCTGCGGACCAGGTGGTTGCTGACCTTGCCGTCCGGGATCGCCTTCACGGTGATCGTGACGCGGCCGTCTGGGCGGTTTGTCGGCGAGGTGATGGAGTAGGCACGCCACAGGCGCACCCCGTCGACGTCGACCCCCATCCGCACGTACTGACCGGCTGTGTGGCCGCGCCAGCCCCGTCCCGGCCTGATCACGATGGTCGCGGCGTCACCCGTCTCGGCGTGCACGGCCTCGATGCGTCCACGCAGCTCAGCGCCCGCACGCAGCGGGCTGACCAGGTCGAGGTAGTCCGACGGCAGCAGCGGCGTCGTGACCATCTCCAACATTTTCCACGCCCTGCTGCGGAGGGCTGCACTCGTCATGACTCCAGCTTGCTGCGCCGCAGGGCGTAAAGTCCTGACCGCAGGACGTGAATCTGGTCGACTGAATTGTTCGCAGGGAACAGAAACGTGAGCCATGCAATCCGGAGGGCCAGCGAACTGGCCCTGGATGAGACGACGGTCACCGCACTTCGGGCCGCGCTGAGGACCACCGCCGACGAGGTCGTCCAGGCGATCATCGACGAGGTCCCTTCCTACGCCAACGCGCTGTCGGGCCACATGGGCGCCACCATCCGCCGAGCCGTCCGCACCGCCCTGGGGCACTACCTGGACCTCGCGAGCGGGAACGCCACAGGCGGCGACGCCGGTGACGCAGCCTACGAGCTGGGCCGTGGCGAGGTCCGCGACGGCCGTTCGATGGACGCCCTCCTCAGCGCCTACCGCGTCGGCGCCCGCGTGGCCTGGCGCTGCCTGGCAGCCGGTGCCGTACCGGCAGGTCTGCCCGCCGCCGAGGTCGCCAAGTTCGCCGAGCTGACCTTCGCCTACATCGACGAGCTCTCCGCCGCGAGCGCCGCGGGCCACGCCGACGAACTGGCCGCCCGGGGCAGGGACCACGAGCGCCACCTGGAACACCTGGCCCGCGACCTCCTCGCAGGCGCGAGCCCGGACGTGCTGCTGGCCTCTGTTCAACGGGCCGGGTGGCAGCCTCCGGTTTCGCTGACCGCGGTCCTGCTGCCCGCCGCCCAGGCCCGGCCCGCCTACCGCGCGCTCGACCCGAGCACCCTCGTCCTCGACGATCTGCCGGACGCCACCGGTGTGCTGCTCGTCCCCGACGCCGACCGACCACATCTCCTGCGGCAGCTGACCGACCGCACCGCCGTGGTCGGCCCGGCCCGGCCATGGACTCGTGCGTCCGCCTCGTACGCACGAGCCGTACGCGCCCGCTCCCTCTCCTCCGATATCCGCGACACCGAGGACCACCTGCCCGAGCTGGTGCTGAGCGCCGACGTGGACGCGTTCGCAGACCTGCGTGCCCGAGCCCTCGCACCGTTGCGGACCTTGCCTGTCGCGACCGCACGGCGGCTGGAGGAGACGTTGCGGGCGTGGCTGCTGCACCAGGGCAGGCGGGAGGAGGTGGCGGCGGCGTTGTTCGTCCATCCCCAGACCGTCCGGTACCGGATGTCGCAGCTGCGGGAGCTGTTTCCGGATCTCGCATCGCCGCACCGGGTCCTTGAACTGACGCTGGCGGTCGGTCTTCGGGGCAGTTGACGCGTACTTCGACCGTCCACGACCGCGTCCGTGAGCGGTCCGGAATCGTTCCCGTCGGGGGCGCTGCCCGGGCGCGCGGCGGGCTGCAGCCGGGTGACCGGCGGGGCGGCCAGGCCGGGTCACCAGGAGCGGCCCCGTGCCTCCCTTCCGACAGGTCAACCGGACGACCGACCGGGCCGGCCTGGCACACCGCGCGAGGGATGATGGGGCTGGAATGACGGAACGTGAGGTCAGGAGCTTGCATGGCGAAGCGGGTTCACCGACCCCGTGAGGACGCGGAGTTCAGTTTCATCCTCGGGATGAGCGCAGTTCCGGTCCTCGCATACTTCACCGGGACATGGCCCAAGGCGATCGAGCCCTGCCGGGCGATGGACCTCGTCGTGGGTGACATCGCCGACGACTACACGGGCCGCCTGACGGCCGTCCGCGCCGACATCACGCGTTGTCCGGCCGCAACCGAGCGATACGGGATCACCGGAGCCCCGTCCTACGTCCTGCTGAAGGAGGGAGAGGCGGTGGCGCACGGCACGGGGCCCATGACCATCGCCGAGCTACGGAAGTTCCTGGACGGCCACCTCTGAGCGGCCGCTGCGGCACATGGCCGCAGCGGCCCTCACGTCTCGTCTGAAGGCCTTCCAGGACCGCGACGAGTTCGTCCTCGCCCTGAGGACGGACACCGCCGTCCTCTCTCGCCGAACTTCGTCAGCTTCCTGACGTCCCTCGAATGCCGGCTCGTCGACGCTCTGCCGGCCCCGGACGGGCTCGTGTAGTACCGGGACCGGCAGTGGGTCGGGTTCATCTGGTGTAACGGGTCAGGAGGCCTTGGGATGCCAGGGTGCGGTAGTCGTTGTCGCCGAGCACACGTCGCTGGTCGGCCACGAGGGGTGCGAGGATCGAGACGGCGTCCTGGGTGTTCCCACGGGCGCCATGCCAGCGGCCCAGTTGGTGACGGACCGAGAAGCCCAGCTCATGGGTGGCGCCCAACTCGTCCTCCACGTCGGGCAGCAGCTCGCCAAGTGCCTCTGTCGCGTCGGCGAGATCTCCTGCGACCCCGCTCCATAGCCCGAGTTGGAGCCGCGTGGACAAGGTGTGGTAGTCCCGCTCGCCGAGGATGCGCACGCAGTCCTCCAGGAGGGTCCGGTACTGCTCCAGGGCTCCTCGGACGTCGCCGTTGAACCCCCGCCAGTACGCGACGTTGTTCCGGGCCTGCAAGGCGTAGAAATCCTCGCGGCCCAGCATCGCGACCACATCGGCCAGCAACTGTTCGAACGACGCCAGGGCACCGCCCGCGTCACCGGACTCCCCACGCCAGTACGCGAGGTTGTTGCGGATCATCAGCGTTTCGCGGTCGTCGGCTCCGAGAACGCTCTCGCAGTCCGTCACGAGCCCGCGGTAGTCGTCCAGGGCCCGCTTGACGTCGCCGTTGACCCCGCGCCAGTACGCGACGTTGTTCCGGGCCTGCAAGGCGTAGAAATCCTCGCGGCCCAGCATCGCGACCACATCGGCCAGCAACTGTTCGAACGACGCCAGGGCACCGCCCGTGTCACCGGACTCCCCACGCCAGTACGCGATGTCGCTGCGGAGTTCGAACACCTCGCGGTCGTCGAGGGCGTCGCGGCGCCGCTCCAGCAGATCCTGAAGGCGATCGGCGGCCTTCTCGGCATCTCCCACGACACCCAGCCAGAACGCCCCGGCCCGTGCGAGGTGGGGGGTGGCACCGGTGTGCTCGGGCCCCGAGTTCACGAGCTCAGCCGCCCGCTCCTCCGCGAGCCGCGCCGCCGCCCGGGCCTGTCCCGAGAATCCGAGGGCGAATATCGAGGTGAGCAGTTCCTGGGGATCCACGGAACTCGCGGAATCCGCCGGGCTCCGGTAATTGAACGCGTACGGCCTGCTCTCGGGAAGAATCGCGTGGCCGTTGTTCCTTCTCAGGAACGCGGTGGTGGAGACGATCATTCCGCCGCCCTGGTCATCTTGAGCGCCACACGGCGCAGCGGTGCCGTACCAACGAAGTCGGCGTGCCGGAGGCCGGAGTATCCGCGCTTCCGCACCTCCGCCATGAGGGACGGTACGCGCAGGAATTCGCCGCCGTTCTCCGCGTACGTCCGGGACGTCTTGAGTGCGACCTCGGGGTGGACGGCCTCGAAGGCCTCCCTCAACGCCCTCATCGCCGCGCTCTCGGTGTTCTCCCCGGGGGCCGGGGCCGTGGCGGTTCCGATGTGCTCGACGACATAGCGGTGCGGTTGGACGATCGAGGGGAAATCGGTGGCCATGTCCCGCAGGTACTCCGCGATGTCCTGTTCGGTCAGGTCCGGGCTCTTCGCCACGACCCGTGCGACGAGCTCGTCGGTGTCCTCCCGGGGGGAGGTGAACACCACGGCGTCGGCGATGCCGGGGTGTTCGGTCAGCAGCGTCGCGATCTTGTCGAGGTGGACCCAGGCGTTGTCCAGTGACACCCACCCGCGCTGCTTCCACGGGGCGTCGAGCCGGACACCGGCGACCAGTTCACCCACGCCGACGTCGGGGTTCTCGGCGATCCGTTCCAGCAGCCCGAGGAAGGTCTCCACCCACGGCACTCCGGAGCTCTCCGGCAGTACTTCCGTGGGTGCCTTGATCGCGATCTCCAGCCCTCGGTCCGACAGGGACGCGTCCACGAGCATGCCGGCCACGCGCCAGTCCATCCTCGTCTGCGTGATGCGCTCCGGCTCGGCCGACCGGTCGGCGAACAGCGGCTCCTGGTTGGCGTAGTGGTACTCGAAGATGATGCCGGGTTCGGTCTTGGCGCCCTGCCGCAGTGCCTCGCGTGACTCGTGCATCACCAGGTCCCCCACGTGGTACCTGGCGTTCATGTACATCTCCATCAAGGAGAGATGGCAGGTGCGCAGGGTCTTGCGAACCGTCAGGTCGCGGGGCAGGTCGAAGACGATCCGGCCGCCCCCGGCCAAGCGGCACACGCTCTCCTGGGTCTCCTCGTTCCATCGGTTCGCGAACACCGAGAGCAGCACGCACACGTCGTGCTCGGTCCATCCCGCCACGAGCAGCGCGAGCACGCCCTGCACGACGGTGGGTTCGGTCACCTGGCAGGTCTGCGCGATACGGGCGCACAGCTCGGCGCCGCGCCGGGAGACCACCGTCGTCTCGTAGCTGACGGACCCCTCGGGCGCCGGCCAGGAGAAGGGGATCGAGGTGTGCGGACCGCGCCTCAACTGCCGCTGCCAGTAGGCGAGCGCCCGCCGGTTGGCCTTCCGCTGCTCTTCCGCGTTCTCCCACTCGGCATGGTCCAGCGGATGCGGCCCGGGCCCACCCGCGGGCAACGGAGTGCCCGGTTGGCGCAGGAGCAGCTCCAGTTCGCCGCGGACCTTCTCGATCGCGACCCCGTCAACGGAGATCTGCCGGAACACCACGAGCAGGTCCGTCACCCGTTCCTCCGCCACGCCGACGACGGCGAAGCAGGAGGAACGCTCGAACACCCCGGTCGTGGGGACGGATCGTTCCAGCGAGGCGTCGTCCCCGGTGCCGTCCGAGGGCATGACGACCAGCTGCGGCTCGCACCCCGCGTGCACGAGCTGGCGCGGCGCGCCGGAGGCGTCGCTGTCGTAGGTGGTGCGCAGTGCCTCGTATCTCTCCAGCAGAGCCCGCAGCGCATGCCGCACCTCGTCGACCGTCACCCCGGCGGGAACGGCGATGCGCTTGGCGTAGGCGTCCAACGGCCGGTCGCCCCGTACCGGATCGCTGTCCAGCAGCCAATACCAGTGCTGCGCCCAGCCCACCGGGCCGGAACGAATGACGTCCATGCACACACTCCTGTCGTCGTCAGACACGGCCACCGCTCCACGCCTCCCACAGCTCCGCGTAGGTGCCCCGGGACTCGACGAGTTCGGCGTGGGTGCCCAGTTCAGTGACGCGGCCCTTCTCGACCACCGCGATGCGGTCGGCTCCCTCGGCCGCCTGCAACTGGTGGGTGATGGTGATGAGGGTCCGACCGGCCAGGGCCGCGGCCAGGGCGGCCTCTGCCGCACCGGCGGAACGCGTGTCGAGCCCGACGGTCGCCTCGTCGAGGATCACGACGTCGGGGTCGGCGAGGAGCACTCTGGCCAACGCCAGTTGCTGGGTATGGGCGAGGGTGAGGGGGTGGTTGTTCTCCCCGAGCACGGTGTCGAGGCCATCGGCGAGGTCCTCGAACCAGGTGGCGCCCACGCGGTCGAGTACGTCCCGCAGGGCCGCGTCGTCGGCCTCCTCCCGAGCGAGCGCGAGGTTGTCACGCAGGCTGGCGGCGAACACATGGTGCTCCTGGGTCACCAGGACGACCGTGCGGCGCAGGTCCTCCAGCGCGATGTCCGCGCTCGGTACGTCTCCGATCGACGCGGTTCCGCCGCGGGGCCGCTCAACGCCTGCGACGAGCCAGGCCACGGTCGACTTGCCGGCCCCGGACGGTCCGACGACGGCGAGACGTTCGCCGGGCCGGACGTACAGGTCGAGCCCGTGGAGGATGTCGGGCGCGTCGCCGTAGCCGAACGTGACCTGGCGCAGGGCGACATCGCTGCCCTCCGTCCGTGCAGTGCGCGACTCCGGCTCGACCGCGCCGATGCCCTCCACACGGGCCAGGGCGGCGGCGGCCTCCTGGAACTCGGTGAGCGAGTACATGATCCGGTCCAGCGGCCCGGAGAGCCGGTAGGCGAGCATCGCGCAGGCGACGACCGCCCCCACGCTGGCCCCGCCGCCGAGCGCCGTGAGTCCTCCCGCGCAGAGGATCACGGACACCGGAAGGGCGTAGGCGAGGTCGAGGGTGGGCAGGAACCAGCTCTGCATCCGGATGATGCGCCGCTGCTGCCGGTACCGGGCGTCCGCCAGTCGGTGTCCGACGGCCGTGCGCCGGTCCCCCAGCCCGTGGGCGGCGACCGTGCGCGCGCCGACGGCCGACGCCGTGAGGGCCTCGGTGAGGTCGCCGAGCGCCGCGCGTTCCGCGAGGAAGGCCGGGCGCGCCTGCCGTACGTACGCCCGTGCGGCCAGCAGCAGCGGTGGCAGTACGACGGCCAGCATGAGCGCGAGCAGCGGGTCGACGAAGAACGCCGCGGTGACGACGACCAGCACCTCGATGACTGCCGCGAGCACCTCGGGCCCGGTGGAGCGCAGCAGACCGGCGACGGTGTCGACGTCCCCGGTGGTCCGCGTGGACAGATCTCCGGTCCCCGCGCGCTCCACGGTGCGCAGCGGAAGCCTCAGGACCCGTTCGAGGGCCTGCTCCCTGATGCGGGCGGAGGAGCGGTCGCCGAAGCGGTGGCCGAGACGCCGACCGAGCCTGGTCAGCGTCATCTGTGCCACGACACACCCGAACAGCGCCGCGCAGACTGCGTCCACGCGGGTGGCGTCCCAGTCGTCCCGGATGCCGTCGACGACGCCGCCGAGCATCACGGGCAGGGCGGCGCCAGCCCCAGCGGCGGCCAGATAGAGCAGGCCGACCGCCGCGACCGTGCCCTTCTCGTGCCCGAGCAGCCGGTAGACGGTACGGCGGACGTCGCGCGGTTCGGCGACGGGCAACCGGAACGACTCCGTGACGCTCACGGTGCTCCCTTCCTCGTTCGGGTGGCGACGAGCCCGCCGGACCGCGCGGCCTCGCCCACGTGCCCGTCGCCGCCGGTGTGCTCGTCGCCGGTGAGCCGCACCACGTGATCGGCCCTGGCCAGCCAGAGCGGGGACGAGCTGACCACTACGGTGGTGCTGTGCCGCCTCGCCGCCGCGAGGCGCTCGGCGATCCGCGACTCCGTGGTCGCGTCGACGGCCGAGGTGGGCTCCACAACCAGCAGGACCTGGGGGCGGGCGGCGATCGCACGGGCCAGGATGAGCCGTTGGCGCTGGCCGCCGGAGAGGTTGCGGCCCCGGTCGGCGACCGCGCCCTCCAGGGTGCCGCCGAGCTGGGCCAGGACGTCGTCGGCGGAGGCTGTGTCGAGGGCGGCCAGGGCCGTCTCGTCGTCGGGGGCGTTGAGCACGTCGCGGAGCGGCCCGGCGAACAGGTAGTCGTCGTCGGCGACCAGCATCACCCCCCGACGCATCTCCTGCGGTTCGACCCCGCTCAGCGGCCGCCCGTCCCAGGTGACGTCGGCGTCCGGGCCGCCGTAGCCGGCCAGCCGCTCCAGCGCCGCGGCGGCCTGCTCGGTCCGGTCGGCCACGACGACGGTGAGCCTCCCCGCAGGGATCACCAGCCCCGTACGGGCGTCGCGCAGATCGCCGTACGGGGTCGGCTCACCGCTCCCCCCTGCGGCATCGTCCGCGACGGCGAGCGCCGCCACGAGCCGGGCGGCGCCGACGTGCGCGGCGACCACCGCGTGCGCGTTGCCCAGGAGGGAACCGGAGTACATGATCAGCCCCGTGGCGTAGCCGAAGGCGGCGCTGAGCTCACCGACGCTGATGGCACCGGACAGCGCCAGCCGGGCGCCGAGCCAGGTGACCGCGGCGAGATAGCCGAGCGGCACCGCCTGTTGCAGGGCCTGCACCCAGGAGCTGGGATCGGTGACCCGGTAGGCGGAGTCCCGCAGCCGCCGCGACTGCCGGCGGTAGCGCTGCAGGAACCGCTCCTCGCCGCCGATCCCGCGCAGGACCCGCAGTCCGGCCGTCACGTCGGCGGCCTGGCCGGTGAGGTCGGCCAGCTCGTCGCGGTAGTCGCGCTGCCGTCGCTGCAGCCGGCCCAGCAGCGGCCCGGCGATCAGCGTCGTGGCGACCACGCCCAGGCCGATGGTGACACCGAGCCACGGGTGGATGCGCCAGACGAGGACCGTGCCGAGCACGAACGCGATCAGGTTCATCGCGCCGTGCCCGACCGTGGAGTACATCGACGCGGTGGCCTGGTTGTCCCCGGTGACCAGATTGACCATGTCGCCGGCCGGGATCCGCCGCCCTTCCCGGCCGGCCCGCTCGCCGAGCCGTTCGGTCAGGCGGTCGGCGGTACGCCGCTGGGCCTCGGCCTCGGCCAGCGCCATCTGCCGGTAGCCGATGACGTAGGTGAGCGGGTTGATCAGGGAGACGGCGAACATGCCGAGCGACCAGGCGAGCAGGGCGCCCCGGTCCCTGGCGACCAGCCCCTCGTCGACGATCCGGGCGAGGAACCAGGGCAGCACCATGTGGACGACCGCCGCCGCGCCCAGGGCGACGACAGCCAGGACCATGCGTGCGGCCCCGGGGCGCAGGACCCGGCCGATCAGTCCCCAGGGCGTCGTGGCGGAGGACAGGTCCGCCGTGTCGTGGTACGGAACGGGCACCGCTCTCCCCCGTCAGGCCGCGCCGCGCCGCAGCAGTTCCATGGCTTCGTTACGGGTGCGTGGGTCGCTCTGCAGCGTGCCCCGGACCGCCGAGGTGACGGTTCGGGCGCCCGCTTTGCGTATCCCGCGCATCGTCATGCAGGTGTGTTCGCACTCGATCACCACCATGACCCCGGCGGCGTCGAGCGCCGCGTGCAGACAGTCGGCGATCTGCGAGGTCAGCCGCTCCTGGACCTGCGGCCGGCGGGCGTAGATCTCCACGAGCCGGGCGAGCTTGGACAGTCCCGCGACACAGCCGCTCGGTCCCGGCACGTAGCCGAGGTGGGCCTTGCCGACGAAGGGCAGCAGATGGTGCTCGCAGAAGGACTGAACCTCGATGTCGCACACCATGATCAGCTCTTGGTGGCCCTCCTCGAAGGTGGTGCCCAGCGCGTCGGCCGGGTCGACGCGCAGTCCGGCGAAGAGCTCCGCGTAGGCGTGGGCCACCCGTCTGGGGGTCTCCTTCAGCCCGTGGCGGTCGGGGTCCTCCCCCACCGCCACGAGGATGTCGCGGACGGCGTCCTCGATACGGGCGAGGTCGACCGTGCCCCGGGTGCGCACGTCCGTGTCCCGGCTGCTCACCAGCCGGGCGGCCGCTACGTCCTTGTGATCACTCACGGGATGCTCCTGCGTAGGTCGGGGAGTGGTCGGTCACCTCGGTGGCGAAGGCGGTCAGGTGCGCCGCCGTGGCCCGGGGCCGGTCGATGTGGGGTGAGTGGCCGGTGTCCGGGAGGGTGACGCACCGCCCTGAGGGCGCCATGGCGGCGAGGGTCCGGGCGTCCTCGGCGGTGAGCAGCGCCGACGCCTGGCCGCGCAGCACCAGGACGGGTGCGCGGGTCGCGGCCAGCGCCCGGCCCGCGAGCACCGCGCGTTCGGCGTCGGCGTCCGACGGCGTCCGCCCGGGGGGTTCCGGTCCGCCGTGCGGCAGCCTGCGTGCCGCGGCGTCGATGCTGCGGAGCGTGGCCTCGGACGCCATGGGGTACTGCTCGCGCAGGCCGCGCGGCCCGCCAAGGGCACCGGCCGGCCCCCGGACGGCGGGGCGCGGCTCGGTGGCGCCGAAGTGGGAGGCGACGGGTTCGACCATGATCACGCCCCGGGTGCCGGGCAGGGCCGCGGCGACGAGCGCGGCCAGCGGAGCCCCGGCCGAATGACCCACCACGATCGCCACCTCGGCGGTCACCGGTTCGCCGAGCAGACGGTCCACCAGTTCCTCGGTGCGCGCCGCGGTGCCGCGCGGGGCGGCACAGCCGGCCGCGGCACCGGCCAGATCGGCCGCGAGGAGCGTGATCCGCGAGCCCGTCAACCAGCGGGCGACCGGTGTCCAGTGCGCGGCGGACTGCTGCCATCCGGGCAGCAGCAGCCAGGTGGTTCCGCCAGGCCGCGGCACGACCGCCGTGATCAGTGAGCCCGCCGCGGCCACGTCGCCGAAGGCACCGTCCCGGCCGCTCACATCGGTCCCCGGGCGTCCGGAGCGTGGAAGACCACCGCGTTCTTCCGTGATTCGCGAGCGACGACGCGCAGTACCCGTACCCGGCCGGAGGTGCGTTCGCGGACCAGGCGGTCGACGCGCTCGTGCACCCACTCGGCGGCTCCCTCCATGCCGGTGTGGTCCATGATCCGAAGGTCGATGACCCCGGAGCGCCTGAGCTCCTCGAACAACTCCCGCTGAGGATCGTCGACGGCGATCAGGGTCGTGTGGTCGAACTGCTGCTGGAGCAGCGCACGGACCTCCTTCAGGTCGCCGAAGTCGACCACGAAGCCGGTCTTCGGTTCGAGTTCGCTGCACCCGAACTCGATCTCGAAGCTCCGCTCGTAGCCGTGCAGGAAGGCGCACTTGCCGTCGTGCGCCCAGGAGCGGTGGGTGCAGGGCAGGTCGTCGAAGAGCTTGGTGACGGAGAACCTGGCCGGCGCGTGGTGGAGCGGGCCGGACTCGTCGATCCGCGTGGCCGGTCGTACGGCGTGGTCGGTCATGCTTCCCCCTCGTGGTCCTGGCCGTGAGCGGTGGCCCGGGCGATCTCCTTCGCCATCTGCGTGATGGTGGGGTTCTCGAACAGGGTGATGGCGCTGAGCACCGTGTCGAACTCCTGGCTGAGCCGGTGGGCGAGCGAGACACCGAGCAGCGAGTCGCCGCCGAGCGCGAAGAAGTTGGAGTCCGGGTGCAGGTCGTCGGCGCCCAAGAGGTCGGCCCAGGCCCGGGCCACCTGTGCCGCGACCGGGTCGGCCCAGGCGATGTCGGCGGGCTCGGGAGCCGGCTCGGTCGAGGGACCGGACTCGGCGCCGCGTATCCACTGGTCGATGCGGGCGTCGAAGTCGGCGGTGGAGACGAGGACCTGATGGGGCGTGGTCAGGTTCATCAACCGGCCGTAGATCTCGGCGCCCTCGCTGGGCCGGATCGCGATCTCGGCGACGACGCCGAAATCGGGGGAGGCGAAGGACGGCGAGACCACGGACTCGCGGGGGGCGTCGTCGTCGCGCTCCCGGAAGATCCAGCCGTCCCAGTTCACCGTCATCCACGGGATGTCGTCGCCGCGGTGCCGTTCGGCGAACGCGTCCATGTACGCGTTGCCCGCGGTGTAGGCGTAGAAGCCGAGGCCGCCCAGGTGCGAGGAGAGGGAGGACTGCATGAGGACGAAGTCCAGTCGGCGGCCCCGCAGGAACTCGGCCAGCATCAGGGTGCCCTGCACCTTGGGGCGCAGCCGCCGCTCGCAGTCCTCCCGGCCGGTCTCGGCCAGACTGCGGAAGGCCCGTCGGGTCTCGAAGACACCGGCGGCGTGGACGACTCCGTCGAGTCCGCCGAAGCGGCGGTCGATCTCCTCGAACAGGGCGGCCGTCTGTTCCCGGTCGGCCGCGTCACAACGCACGGCGAGCACCTCGCCGCCGAGCGCCTCCAGCTTACGGATCCGTTCGGCCCGTTCCGCGAGCCCCGGATCGTCGTCGGGCGGGACCGCGCCGGGCTCGGTGGGCGGCACCGCATCCAGTCCGGTGAGGACCAGCCGGGCACGGCAGGTGCGGACCAGGTAGTCAGCCAGGGTCATGCCGATGCCGCCGAGCCCGCCGGTGATCAGGTAGACGCCGCGCTCGCGCAGCCGCAGCGGCAGCTGTCCCGCCTCGACCTCGGGCAGGTGGTCGCGTTCGTAGGCGCGCACCCAGCGCCCGCCCGGGGCGAGGGCGACCGCGTGGTCCCCGGCGGGGGCGCACAGTTCCGCCACCGTCTCGGCGACATCGGGAGCCGCACTGATGTCGATGGAGCGGGCGGTGACGAAGGGGAAGTCCTGCGGGATGACCAGCGCGGGACCGGCGAGCAGGGAACGCTCCGGCGACACGGCCGGGCCGGTGCCGTCGAGCGGATGCACACCGTGGGCGACGATGTCGAGCCGCACCGGCGCTGCGCCCTGGTGGGAGGTGAGGGCCTGGAAACCGAACAGCAGGGTGTAGAAGCCGTGCGACAGTTCGGTGTCCAGAGCGGCGAGCCGGCCGTCGAGTTCTCCGGAGTCCGTCAATGCGTCCGCGCACCACAGGTGCACGACCCGCTGCACGGGCCGGGAGCGCAGGTCCAGCCCGGCGAGTGCGGCCTTGACGGATTCTTCGTCGCCCGGGACGACGTCGTCGAAGGGGCGCAGCAGGACGCATTCGACGCCGAGCGCGCGCAGTTCGGTGACGACCCGGTCGCTGAACCCGTCGCGTCCCGCGAACACCAGCCAGCGCTGACCCGCCACGTCCTCCGGCTGCGGAGAGCGTCGGCGCATGCGCCAGCTGGGGTGGTACATCCAGCGGTCGAGGGACCGCTCCCGCACCACCATGCGCTTGCCCTTGCGGACCGCGGCCGGCTCGCTGCCCTCCGGACGTTCCTTCAGGTGGGGACGGAGATCCCAGACCCGCGAGGGCAGGTCGACCGTGGTCGCGGCCTCGTCGGGCCGGCTCAGGTCGAGCTCGATCCCGGCCGCCCACAGCCCGGCCAGCGCGCGCAGATAGGCGGCGCGGTGGTCGTCGGCGGACCGACAGGGGTGGACGGTGACGACGTCCGACGCGCCGGTGAGCACCGCGCGTCCGAGGAAGCCGTCGGGGCTCAGGTCGACGAGCGCCGGACGGGTCTCCTTCGCCAGGTCGCCCACCGAGCGGGCGACCGCTCGAAGATCTACCGGCTGGACGAGGTGCCGCTCCCAGTACGAGGACAGTTGTCCGTCGGAGCCGAGCGTGGGTATCCAGCGGCTCGCCTCCCCGGGCGCGGCCGACCGTGCCGGGGTCGCGAAGGCGGCCGCGGACTCGCCGAGCAGCGGCGAGTGGTACGGGAGGTCGACGTGGGCGTCACGGCTGGCCAGACCGGCCGCGGCAAGCCGGTCGCGCAGTTCGTCGGCCGCGTCGGCGGCGACCGCGAACACCGTACGCTCGTCGGAGAGCACGGCCGCCGGGACCAGGTCCGGGAGTACTTCGGCGGCCTGCTCCGGGCCCGCCTGGACCACCAGCATCCGGCCGTCCGGAGCGGTGCGGTCGAGTTCCTCGCCCCGGTCGATCAGCAGGGCCAGGGCCCGGTCGGCGTCGACGGCCGCGGCGGCGACCGCCGCGGCGTACTCGCCCAGGGAGTATCCGGCGCAGGGGCCGTCCGGCAGCCCCCGGTGCCGTAACTGCTCGACGACCGCCAGCGCGACCGCGGTGTGCCAGGCATGACGCTGTCCCCGGGGCAGCCGCTCGGGGTCGGCGAGCGCCGTCTCGACGTCCGCGGTGCAGGGGCGGAGTTCGCCCAGCCGGGACCAGTGGCGGCACAACGCGTCCGTGAACACCGGTTCCCACTGCCACAGCGCGCGGGCGAGGGGGCCGAGGTCGGAGCCCTGTCCCGGGACGAGGACGACGGGGGTCACCGCCGCGGAGGCCCAGCCCTCGACGGCGAAGGCGGAGTCGCCCTCCAGACCCGAGAGCGCGGCCTCCCGGTCCCGGGCGACCACGGCCAGCCGGTACGGCTTGGGCTCCCGGCCCCGGCGCAGGGTCCCGGCCACCGCGTCCAGCCGGACCCGTGGCTCGGCTCGGAGGTGATCGGCCAGCCGTACGGAGGTGGCGAGGCAGGAGTCCGGAGTGGCGGCGGAGACCTGGAGCACCACGTGGTCAGTGTGCTCGGCGCTGTCGGTGTTCTCGGTGTGTTCGGCCTCCTGGGCGTCCGTGGCCCCGCCCGCCATGGCCGGGACACCGCCGACGACGGCGTGGACGTTCGTGCCGCCGAAGCCGAAGGAACTGACGCCTATGACCGCGGAGTCGGGATCGGGCATGGGGGTCGCCCCGGCCGGTACGACGAAGCCCGCCTCGTCCACCGACCCGGACGGCTCGGCAAGGTTGGCGACCGGCGGCAGGGTCCGGTGACGCAGCATCTCGCACGCCTTGATGAAGCCCACCACACCGGCGCCGACGCGCAGATGCCCGACGTTCGCCTTGACCGAGCCGAGCGCGATCCGGGACCCCGGGCCGTAGGCGGCGGTCATGGCGTCCAGCTCGCTGCGGTCGCCCAGTCTGGTGCCGGTTCCGTGGCACTCCACGTAGGTGACCTCGCCCGGCTCCACGCCGCCGGCGGCGAGCGCCTGCCGGATCACATCGGCCTGACGGGAGGACTTCGGGGCGGTGAACGACGCCTTGGCAGCCCCGTCGTTGTTGGCGGCCGACCCGAGCAGCACCGCCCTGATCGGCCAGCCCTCCCGCTCGGCCAGGCTCCTGTCGGCCAGCAGCACCAGGCCGCCGCCGGAGCCGAACACCGTGCCGGTGGCGTCCCGGTCGAAAGGCCGGCAGACGCCGTCGCTGGCGAGGATGCCGCCCTCCTGGTGGAGGTAGCTCATGGGCTGCGGATGCTCGATGTCCATTCCGCCGGCCAGGGCCAGATCACACTCCCCGGCCCGGATGGCCTGCGACGCGGAGTGGATCGCCAGCAGCGAGGAGGAGCAGGCGGAACCGATCGAGATCGCCGGTCCGGTCAGGCCCAGCTTGTAGGCGATGCGGGTGGCGGCGTAGTGCGGGTCGCCGCCCATCAGGGCCGACATTCCCTCCGTGCCGTTCAGGGCCGGGTCCCATGTCTGGAGCAAATAGGAGCTGAGGCCGGCGGCGGCCCACACCCCGATGTCGTAGTCGAACGCGGAGGGCCTCAGCCCGGCCGCCTCCAGCGTTTCCACGGCGCACAGGAGGAGCAGGCGCTGCTGGGGGTCGATCTCGGCCGCGTCCTTCGGCGAGTAGCCGAAGAAGTCCTCGTCGAACTGCTCCGTTCCCTCCACCAACCCATAGGCGTGGACGCGGCCGCCAGCGGTGGCGCCGACGTTGGTCGCGGCACGGGTGACCACGTCCCTGCCCTCCGCGACAAGTTTCCACAGCGCGGCGACGTCCGATGCGCCGGGAACCCGGCACGCGTATCCGAGGACCACGACATCGCGGTCGTTCACTGCATCACTCCTTGTGTAGGGACGGGCGGCACAGGGGCGCCGTCCGGGCGTCGGGCCGCCCGCCGTCGGTCGGCGACGCTGCCCCGGGGGCTTGCCTGACGTACTCGTGACTCTGCTTGCGCGGCCTGGTCCGACTGGTCGGAGAGAGCCTTGATCTGGAGGGTGATCCGGGGGTGGTCAAGGAGGAACGACGGGGAGATCTCTCGCCCCAGCTCCCGGGTGAGCCGGGCCGCCGCGGCGACCACGCCGAGGGAGTCCACACCGCTCTCGAAGAGGTTTGCGTCGGCGGAGAACCCGCTCCCCAGCAGCTCCGTCCACACGCCCATCACCGTGGCGGCGAGCCCGGCGCCCCGGTCCGACGCCCGCGGCGTCCGCCGCAGCGCGGCCAGGTCCGTCTTGCCGTGGGCGGTGCGGGAGATCGTCTCGTGCACGACGGTACGGACGGTGACCGGGCCGTCGAGCAGCCGCAACACCCGCCGCCGCACCTGAGCCGCCGTCTCGGCGGGCGTCGCCCCTGCGGGGACGACGGCCACCAGAAGGCGTCCGGCCGAGGCGTCGTCGTCGACGGGGTACTCCTCGACGGCCGCGACCGCCTCGGCCACGAGGCCGTCTTCGGTGAGAGCCCGCTCGATCTCGTCGAGGGCCGTCCAGCGTCCGGCGAGCTTCACCCGGCGCTCGCTGCGCCCGGTGACCACCAGCCCGCCGTCGAGGGCCCAGCGCCCCCGGTCACCCGTACGGAACGCCCGTCGCGCGTCGGTGGCGGCGAACTTCGCCCCGTGTGCGGCGGCGTCCAGATACCCCGCCGACACCGTGGCGCCCCGCACCTCGATCTCCCCCTCGGTGACGGTGTCACCCGGGGGAACCGGCTCGTCGTCCCGGCCGAGCAGCACGACCTCGACTCCCGGGAGCGGACGCCCGGCATGGCCCGCGAGGACCGCGTCGAGCCGCTCGGCGGTGACGAGGTCCGCGGTGATCTGTCCGGATGTCTCCGTGGCGGCGTAGGTGTTCACCACGACCGGCGGCACGCCCCTCGTACGTCTGAAGACGTCACGCAGCGGTGCCCGGTGGGCCGGTTCGCCGCTGAGGAGCAGATGCGAGGGAAGCGGCGCGTTCTCCGCACTGACCAGGACCGACAGTTCCGACGGGGTCAGACACACCACGTGTGGGCCGGTCTCCTCGGACAGCATCCGGGACAGGGCCGTGAACGTCACCGGCTCCTCGCGTTCGACGAGGACGAGCGTCCCGCCGAACGTCAGGCACCCGAGCACCTCGCAGACACTGAACCCGAAGGTCAACGGATGCAGTTGCGTCCAGGTGGCCAGTGGCGGCAGGTGGTCGCGGAACCGGGCGTACAGGCCGGCGAAGACCGCCCGAAGGCCTTCCCTGGTGACCACCGTGTGCTTGGCCGGGCCGGTGCTGCCGGAGGTGGACAGGATGTAGGCCGGGGCGGAGAGCGGCGAGAGATGGTCGGGCCAGGCGGAACGGTCCGACATGATCGCGCGGACCACCGGCTCGCTCTCCGCTCCCGCCGGAACCGGGGTGAACGCCGCGCCAGCGGCCAGGATCGCCAGCAGGGACACGATAGTGCGGGCGGTGCGCCGCTCCGGCAAGGACAGCGGTACGAGGGAGCCGGGCCCCACGCCGCTCCGGCGCAGTGCGGCGGCCTCTTGGACGACCAGGTCGTGGAGCCTGGCGTAGGTGAGGTTCGTCTCTCCATCCGTCAGAGCCGTCGCCTCCGGCGACGCCGCGGGGCTTTCGAGGGGCAGCCCCAGACAGAGTGCCAATAAGTCGTTGGAAATTACGGAACTCCTCAGCCGGGTTTCGGACGTGTTCTGACGAACCTCACCGAGTGAAGCGCTTCGAATATGAAGCGCTTCAGAGGATGCCGTGCTTCGCGCGGAATGCTGCGCCTGTCCCCTTTGCCCTCCCCCTGGACACTCAAATCTTCGGATCCAATGATCGAAGCGCTTCGACGATGGTGTGTCAGAGTGAAAGACGTGTCAAGAGTTGAGGTCGATCAAGAACCCGACGCAATGCCGCCGGGGCCCTGTCCGGCGGACTCTGGCCGCAGGGCTAACTGTGCGACATCCCGCGAGCTCCCTGAGCCCTACTGAGTCTTTGTCCCTGTGGCCAGGGTGTTGTGTCTCCTTGGGGTGTTCTTCAAGCTCGTGACGTAACTTCAGGGCATGCGGGCCTGGTTCGGCCGGCCGCTGTGGGACATGGAGCCGACCGACGCCGACGGGTACTTCGGGAAGGTGCTGCGGGGCTCGCCGAGCGGCACCCGACTGGCTCGCGCGCAGGCGCTGACCACGTACTTGCTGTTCCTGGAGCTACCGCCGATGTGACCTGGTCACCGCCACCATGGGGAAGATCAGCGAGAACAAGCCGGCGGCCTCCTGCTCGGGGTGTTTCGCCTGGGGGCAGCTGCCCGGCCGGTTCTGCCGCGGCTGCTACACCTACGGCCGGCAACACGCCGTCGGCGATTGCGTCGGCTGCCGACGACAGGTCCCGGTCGACGACAAATACGGCTACTGCCGTCTCTGCCGGGCCCAGGCGACCTGGGCGATCAAGGCCAGCGGCAAGGCTTCGGTGATCGAGCCGTACCTACGGCGGGTGATCTGCCGGCAGCTGTTCTTCGCGAACCTCCAGCGGCCCAAGAACGGCGGGCCCGGGTCGGCAAGGCAAGGCGGCGCGTGCTGAAGCCGCCGCTTCCCGAACCGCCTCGCGTGATCACGACATCAACGCAACTGACACTGTTCACCGTCACTCGGGACTTTCGCCGGTTCGACAGGGAACTCCACACCGACCTGGCCAAACCATGGCTCGTTCGGGCCCGGCATGCAGCTCGGGCACTGGGCGGGGCCCGCGGCTGGAGCCGCTGGATCACCAGCGACGTGAACCGAGCCCTGGGTCATCGTGCCGTCCGGCTTCCGCGAAGGTGAGTCGATCCGATACTCCGAGCTCCTTGATCGCGGCGGCCGCTCTGTCGCCGACAGCGCGGCGATGTGCCGCCCATACCCGCGCCCTTTGGGGCCGCCGGCCCCAAAGGGCGATTATCGGTCGGCGGGCGCGAGCGCCGTGGGATCGGGGCGTCTGATGCGTTTCGCGAGCAGTCCGTGGCGGGGTGCCAGGCACCAGGTGAGGGCGAACAGGGCGGTGAGGACGACGACGACGGAGCCGCCTGCGGCGAGGTCGTAGGTGTACGAGACGTACAGGCCCGCGACGCTTCCGGCGCAGCCGATGAGGGAGGCCAGCAGGGTCATGGCCCACAGTCGCTCGGTGAGCATGCGGGCGGTGGCGGCGGGGGTGATGAGCAGGGCGAGGACGAGAATGTTGCCGACTGCCTCCAGCGACATCACGATCGTCGTGGTGACGAGGACGTACAGGGTCAGGTCGAGGCGGAACACCGGCAGGCCCGCGGCTCGTGCCGTCTCGCGGTCCAGACTGACGGCGACCAGTTCCTTGCCGATCAGCAGGACGACGAGGACCAGGACGGCCCCGATACCGGCCACGGTCCACACGTCCGCCGCGCTCACCGCCAGCACCTGCCCGAACAGGAACGACGACAGATCCGTCGTCCAGCTGTCGCGTGTGGACACCAGCACGATGCCGAGCCCGAAGGCGAACGCGAAGAACACACCGATGACGGTGTCCTCCTTCAGCCGTCTGTTCTGCGAGACGAAGGCGATGAGCACGGCGGTGGTGATGCCGGCCGCGGCTCCGCCGAGGAGGAGGTTGCCTTCGAAGGCGTAGGCGAGCGCGACACCCGGGAACGCGGAGTGGGCGACGGCGTCGCCGATGAACGCCATGCCGCGCAGCACGACGTACACGCCGATCACCCCGCACACCAGGCCGATGATCGCCGCCACGGCGAAGGCCCGTTGCATGAAGGGCAGTTGCCAGGGATCGGTGAGGAGGGCGATCAGGTCGCTCATGACGCGGTCACCGTGCCGATCGCGCGGTCGAGGCCGAAGGCGCGCAGCATCTGGTCGGGGTCGGCGAGGAGTTCGGGGCCGCCCTCGGCGACGACCGTGCGGTTGATCAGCGCCACCCGGTGACAGGTGCGGGCGGCGGCCGCCAGGTCATGGGTGGTCATCAGCAGCGCCTTGCCTTCCGCGGCCAGCCGGCCGAACAGCTCGTTCAACAACTCCTGGGTGGGGACGTCGACTCCGGTGAACGGCTCGTCCAGGAGCAGGATGCGCGGACCGGCGGCCAGGGCGCGGGCCACCAGGACGCGCTGTCGCTGACCACCGGACAGCTCACCGATGGGGCGTCGCCGTAGCTCGGCGAGCCCGGTGAGCTCCAGCGCCTCGTCGACCGCCGCCCGGTCGGCCGCGGCCGGGCGGCGCAGCCAGCCCATCCGCCGGGTGCGGCCGGTGAGGACCGCGCCCGCGATGTCGATGGGGAAGTCCCAGGCGAACTCGTGCCGTTGTGGCACGTACCCGATGCGCTGACCTGCCCGCCGGCCGGTCCGGCCCTCGACGGCCACCTCGCCCGCCGTCAGCGGAACCAGGCCGAGGACGGCCCGCAGGAGGGTCGTTTTCCCGGCGCCGTTCGGGCCGATGAGGCCGACCAGCTCGCCCGAGCCGACGGACAGGTCGGCCTTCTCCAGGGCGGGTCTCCCGCCGAGGACGACGGTCGCGCCGGTGACCCGCAGCAGCGGGTGCGTGCCCTCGGGCAGACCGTCAGTCATGTGCGGCTCTCCTGCGCCGGGCGGCCAGGAAGGACACGGCGCCCACGGCGGTGAGCACGGCGGCCGCCGAACCCAGGAGCACGGCCTGACCGGCGCCGGTGGAGGCCATCGAACCGCCGGAATCGCCCGAGGAGGAGTCGCTGCCGGAGCCGGAGTCGGAGGAGGAGCCCCCCGAGTCGGAGGATCCGCCGTTCCCCGAGTCGTCGCCCGAACCGCCCCCCGAACCGTCGCCCGGCGTCACCGAGCCGGGGTCGGTGTCCCCCACCACGAACGTCACCGTCTCCGTGTCGCTCACCGCCTTGCCGTCGGCGAGCTTCCCGCTCATCTGGAAAGTGAGCCGGTACGTCCCCTCCTCGGTGAACGCCCACCCGCCGTGCGCGTGCGTGTTCGGGGCGACGTCGAAGGAGTCCGGCACACCGTCCTTGCTGTTGAACAGCACGTTCGCGCCCGACATCGCGTCATATGTGTAGAGCGCGTAGAGTCCCGGACCCTCGACCTTGGTGAGTGAGAACTTCACGCCCCCCTTGGTCGCGCCCGCCGCCATGTTGTCGGTCGACCAGCCGGGCCACAGCAGCCCCTCTTGCTGCACCTGGTCGAGCAGCCACACCGGGTCGCCGCCCTTGCCGAGGAAGGCGAACTCGTCACTGTCCGGCAGGGTGTTCTTGGCCGCGGGCTTGATGTGCAGGACCACGGAGGAAGGTTCGCGCCACGTGGTCTTCCCCGAGACAGTGCCGTCCTTGATGTGGAGCTGCAGCTTGCCGTCGACGACGCGGGCGGCGAAGTCGACGTGGCCCTCGTCGAGGACCTTCTTGTCGGACGCGACGTCGGCGGAGACCGTGGTGGCGGCCAGGGCGGTGCGCCGTTCGCCCTGGGCCGACTCCGTCACAGCCTTGGTGCCCGTCGTCGGGGCCTGCTCGTCCTCGACCGTTCGCCCGGCGGGAGTCTCCTCGGCGACGGGCTCGTCCCCAGCCGGGTCCTCGCCGTCCGCCGTGTCCCCGACCACGACCGTGTACACGGTCCCGACGGACAGCTCCCGCCCGTCCGCCGTCGTGGCTTCGGCGGTGAAGATGACCTGGTACGTGCCCTCTTCACTGAACTCCCAGCGCGTACCGGCCCGTTGCCCGACGGGCAGCCTCTGCTCGTCGGGCAGTTCGTCCGCGCTGTCGAACAGCAGCGCCTCGCCGGCGCCGTCGTCCTCCTTCACGTCCGAGTACACCCTCAGCTCGCCCGGCCCGTCCAGCCCGGTCAGCGACCACCGCACGGTGTCCCCGTCGACGGCACCCGAGGGCACGCCCGTGGTGTCCCACCCGGGCGCCGACGCGTCCGTCACCCCCGCGTCGCCGACCTCGATCACATGGGCGCCGTCGGCCGCGTCCAGGGTCAACACCCCGTCCACGTAGGCGATACGTCCGAGGCCGGGCCCGGTGGCCGTACCGTCGTCCGCGACGGCGACCCCGCCCCCCGCCAGGGTGACTGCGAGGACCACCCCGACAGCGACCCGTTGGACTCTCCGCATGCCTCTCATCAGGCGTCCTCCCCCAGGCACTCGGCGAGCTCCGTCGCGTTGTGCCGCATCATCGATACGTAGTCGTCGACCTTGTCGTCGAACGAGTCGCCGTAGATCGTGCAGATGCCGACCCCCTCGTCCTCGGCGACCCGGCGCAGCACGTCGGCGCGCGCCGCGAGGTTGGGCTCCAGGAACACCGACGGGACCCGTTTCTCCCGGATGGTGTCGCCGAGCTTCTCGACCTCGGCCGCGCTCGGCTCCTGGTTCGGCACGGGCACGACGAAGCCCGCGATCTCCATGCCGTACGCCTTCGCGAGGTACCCGAAGGCGTCGTGCGTGGTGATCAGCTTGCGGTTCTTCTCCGGTACGGTCGCGAGCTTCTTGGCGACCTCCTCGTCGAGAGCGCCGAGCGTCTTCAGGTACGCGGCGGTGTTCTTCTCGTACGTGGCCTTCCCCTCCGGATCGGCCTTGCTCAGCTCGGCCTCGATCCGCCGTACGTACGCCTCGGCGTTGGCGACGTCCGCCCAGGCGTGCGGGTCCATGTCGCCGTGCACGTGCTTGCCGATCACGGCCTGCGGCAGGACCCACACGTCGTCGCCCGCCTCGCCGAGGAAGGAGTACGGCTTCTCCCCGGGCACGGCCTCCTTGGCCAGGTCGGGCACGTTCAGCACCACGTCGTCGGCCGCGAGGCGTGCCGGTTCGCCGCTCTTGTCGTCGTCGGCGCGGACGTACACCTTCCCGGTCTCGGCGTTGAGCGCGACGTCGGCGTGGCCGCTGTCGAGCACCGTCGCTCCCTGGGGCGGTTCGGTGTCGTCGCCGACGGTGAAGGTGAAGGTGCCGCTGCCGATCTCCTCGGTCCTGCCGTCGAGGGTCTCGGTCCGGCCCGCCACGGTCAGGCGGTATGTGCCGGGCTCGCTGAACGCCCAGTTGACGTGCGTGTGCGCTTCCGGGGGCAGGGTGAAGGAGTCGGTGTCGTCGAGTCCGTCGGCGGAGTCGATGTACACCTTGGGCCTGCCGAGGGTGTCGGTGAGATAGACGCGCAGCTCGCCGGGGCCCTCCACCTTCGTGGCGGTCGTACGCACCTGGGAGCCGTCTCCCGCGACCTCGCCCTCGACGGCCCAGCCGAGCCACAGCACGTCGAGCCCGAGGTCCTCCTCCAGCTTGATGACCGTGCCGCCGTACTGCTCCAGCTTCTCGGCGATCTCGATCTTCGGGGCGGACTTCTTGGCATTGGTGTGGACCATTTTCATGATCCCGGGCTCTTCGAGCAGCAGGCCGTTGCTGAAGACGATGTCGGCCTTGGCGACCTTGGCCGCGTCGCCCGGGCTCGGCTCGTAGGAGTGGGGGTCGCCGTGGTGGGGCACGATCGACGTCACGTCGACGCGGTCGCCGCCCACCTGCTCGACGAGGTCGGCGATGATCGCGGTCGTCGTCGACACGGTCAACTCGGCGTCGGACGAGCCGGTCTGCATCCCGCTGCACCCGGAGAGCAGAGCGGCGCTCGCCGCGACCAGCGCGGCGATGGTGGTGGTGCGTCTGGGGTGGCCCCGCATGGGGCTCCTCCTTCTCTCGAACACGACCGGACACGAAATGCCGCGTACGACGGACCGGGGGGGCTGCCAGGCGCCGGTCCGTCGTACGCGGAGCTCTCACTGGGCGGTACGGCGACGCCGTACCCGTACGAGGAGCACCGCGGCGCCCCCCAGCACCACCGCGACCAGGGCGACGCCCGCGAGCACGGCACTCTGCGCACCGGTGGAGGCGAGGCTGCCGGTCGGCGCGGTGCCGCCGTTGCCCCCGTTGCCGCCGCTGCTGCCGGTCGACGAGGTTCCGCCGGAACCGGAGGTGTTGGAGCCCGAGCCCGTCGCCGATGCAGGCGCGCTCACCGTGTCCGACGGGGACGCCGTCGCGGTCGGCGCCCCGGAGACCGAGTCCGACGGTGAAGGGGTGGTCGTCGGCGTCGCCGTGGCTTCGTCCCCCTCACCCGGCTTCACGGTCGACGGGTCCGCGTCGTCCCCGACCACCCAGGCGAGGGTCTCCGTGTCACTGACCTTCGTGCCGTCGGCGAGGGTGGCACTGACGGTGAAGGTCGTGCGGTAGACGCCCTCGGCCGCGAAGGCCCAGACGGTGTGGCGGTGGGTCGGCACGGACAGGTCGAAGCTGTCCGGCAGCCCGTCCCCGCTGTGGGCGTGCATGTTCACGGAGCCGACCGAGCCCTCCGTGAAGATGCTCAACCCTCCCGGGCCCCGCAGCGCGTCGAGCCGGAACGCCACGCGGCCGTCGATCTCGGAGCTCTTGAACTGGTCGGTGCTCCAGCCCGGCCAGACGAGACCGTCGATCTGCTGGATGGGCAGCCACCACACGGGGCCACCCGGCCTGCCGAGGAACTCGTGCCCCTCGGTGATCTTCCGCCGGGCCGCCGGCTTCACATGCAGCACGACCTCGTCGGGCTCGTACCACTTGTACGACTGTGCGGTGCCCTCCTTGATCTGGAACCGCAGCGAACCGTCCACGGGCCGGGCGGCCAGGTCGAGATGCCCGTTGTCGATGACGTGTGCGGCGGGGGTGCTCGCGGTGGGCGTGCCGCTGTCCGGCGGAGAGGCGGTCGGGGTCGTACCGTCGCCCGGCAGCACGTCGGCCGGGTCGACGTCGTCGCCGACGACCACGGCCAGCGTCTCGGTGTCGGTGAGACCGCCGCCGGTCACCGTGAACGTCAGCCGGTAGACGCCCTCCGCCGTGAACTGCCAGATGGGCAGCAGCCGTTCCTCGTCGGCCGGCAGGGTGAAGGCGCGCTGGACGGAGGCGACACTGCCGAGGTACGGGATCGCCGAGGCGTCCTCGTTGTCCATCTCGCGGGTGTACGCGGCCAGACCGAAGTCCCCGGGCCCGTCGTACCCGGACAGCGTGACCTCGGTGTCCCCTCCCGCCTCGGAGCCGTTCCAGCCGGGCTCCGGCGCGAAGATGTTCTCCGCCTCCCAGCCGTTGAGCTGCCAGGAGTCCATGTTCGTGGTACCGAGCGCGGTGGCCACCGGGTCGAGGGTGGTCTGCAGGGACGCCTGCACGGCGTGCAGCACCACGTCCTTCGGCTCGCGCACCACCGCCGAGGCGCCGCTCCGGTCGTCGATCTGCAGTTGGAGCTTCCCGTTGACCAGCCGGGGCGTGAAGTCGAGTTCCCCCTCGTCGAGGACGATGGCACCGCCGGCGGCGCGGGCTGCCCCGCTGCCGCCGGCGACCAGCCCTGCCGCGCCCAGGAGCACCGCGGTCACCGCGGCGAGAACCGCGGCCGTGAAGGCGCGTCTGTCGCGCGTCAGGGCTCGCATCACGAGCTGACGACGACGGTGTAGGTCTCGGTGGCCGACTCGGTCACTCCGCCGACCGTGCCCTGGACCCTGAACGTGAGCTGGTAGGTACCGGCCTCCTCGAAGGCCCAGTTGGCGTGGTTGTGGGTGGCGACGGCGAAGGTCCGGGACTTGAAGTTCGTGGTGGCGGTGTTGCTGTCGAACCAGCGGCTGCCGCTGCCCGCGTAGATGCTGAAGTCCTCGGTGGCGGCGCCGTTACGGGTGGCGCTGACCAGTCGGTAGGTGACGTTGTTGTTCGCGAAGACGCCGGTCGTGAGGTGCTCGGTGGAGATGCCCGGGAACAGCACACCTGCCGCGTCGGCCTCGGCCTCGGTGTCCGGCAGCAGCCAGATCTGGCTGCCGGAGCCGAGGAAGCCGAAGCCGGGGTTGGTGACCTTGGCGGCCGCCGGCACGGACAGCGTCACGTCCGCCGGCTCGTACTCGGTTTCGCTCTCCTCGTCATGGACGTGCAGGTGCAGGTCGGCGCCGTCCCACTCGGCGTCGAGGACGTCGACGTGACCGCTGGTCAGCGTGGTGGCGGCGAAGGCCGACGTGTTGAGACCGGCGGTTGCGAGCGCGGCGGCGGCGAGGCCGGTGACGGTCAGCAGGCGTCTGTGGGTACGCAAGAGAAACCCCCATGGGTCATGTTCATGCCCGCTCGGGCACAGATCAATACGATAATCGTTTTCATCAAGCGTTTGCAATGAGATTGCCGCAGCATCCGGGGGCAAGCACACCTGCGACTGACCGGCGGCACTCCAGCGCGGCAGCGCAGGCACGCACTTGCAGGTACGGCTCTTCGGCGGCACGCTCAGCACCGCGTTCCAGGCGGGGACGTCCTCGACTGCACCATGGACGACCTCATTGAGCCCATCGCCGTGGCCAGCTCCGCAACGAAGCCGAAGAAGGCCGCCGCAGGTGGGACTTCAATCTCCGAAGGAGTCGGCGGCCTGCGTCCCCGGAGGGCCCGGATCACCGGAGCCGACCGGTGACTGGTCTCGCCGACGAGGTCCTTGCGGATCCAGTCGGCCTGGTCGTGCGCCGGGTCGGCAATGTCGAAAAGCATCTACCCGCCGAGCACATCCGCGACATCGTCCTCACGGTCGTACGCGCACGAGCAGGCCGCCGAAGCCCCGCCCAGGCCCTGCACGACGCGACGCCGCTGCTGCGGACCGGACAACCACCAGCGCCTGCCCTGCGGTTCATCAATGAGCTCGTCGAGGCCGGGGCGACCAAGGTGGTCCGGCCTGCCTGCGCGCGCTGCACGGAGTGAAGGCTGTCCAAACTGCTGGAGGGCAAGAGGATCTGCCGAGCCTGCTTCGCCCGCCACGCGGCCGTCCCCTGCTTCGGCTGCGGAGCCGTGCGTGAGCCCGCCACCCGCGACGCCGAGGGCCGGCCGTTGTGCCCGAACTGCATGATCAGACAGCCCTCGAACCTGGAGGAGTGCGTCGACTGCGGCCGACGCATGCCCCGTCGCGACACGACTGCCCGACGGCCCCCGCTGCAACAACTGCCGCCCGGGGACTGGGCCGCCTACGCAGCCGATGTCAGCAGCAGAGGCCCATGCGACCTGACTGAGTCAGCGACCTGACTGAGTGGCGCCGGTGACCAGGCACAACAATCGCGCCCTACTGGTAACACGCACCGCTTGGCCAGCAGAATCACGCCATGGACGCAGGACTTGCAGGACTCCTCGGTGGTGTCATCGGCGCCGCCGTCGGCGCCGTCGGCGCTACGGCATCCGCGTGGATCACCGGAAGGAAAGCAGAGCAACAGGCCAAGATCCAGTCTGAGACGCAGTTAGGGCAAGCCCGCCTTCAGATAGATGCTGAACGGACTCGTGCTCTTCGCGATCGCGCAAGAGTGCCTACCTGGCCTTCGCCGAAGGCTGGAGCCAAGTACACGGGACGTTGGGCGAAGCAGCCATCAAACTTGGAGGCATTGCGGCAAGTGACCCTCCTGTCCCTCCCCTCGTAGCGTGAAGACCGTGACTGCAGGGGAAGTTGGGAGTCATGGCGGAGAAGCGACGGAAGTTCGATCCGGAGTTCCGTGAGGGGTTGTGCGGATCGTCACGGAGACCGGCAAGACGATCGCCGAGGTCGCCGAGGACCTGGGGATCAACGAGACCACCCTGGCGAGCTGGGTCTCCCGGG
>NZ_JBSFVC010000033.1:0-97504 GCF_053592095.1 Streptomyces sp. NPDC002787
GCGAAGTCGCCCCACGTGGTGGGAAGTCGCCCTCGGCGGTTCACGAAGCCGGCCCCGGCGGTGGCGAAGTCGCCCCACGTGGTGGGAAGTCGCCCTCGGCGGTTCACGAAGCCGGCCCCGGCGGTGGCGAAGTCGCCCCACGTGGTGGGAAGTCGCCCCCGGCGGTCCACGAAGCCGGCCCCGGCGACGCGAGTCGGCCCCGGCGGCGGCGATGCCGCCCCACGTGGTGGCGAAGTCGCCCCCGGCGGTTCACGAAGCCGGTCTGCCTGACCTACGACCCCGGCCGCTCCCGGTACTCGTCCACGACGGCCCGCTGCAGGACGGCGGTCTCGCTCATGACCGTGCCCTTCTTTCCCATCTCCCCGTCCGCCGTGAGGTAGCTGCGCTCACCCAGGTACATGAGGCTGTCCCGGTCGAAGATCCACTCGGTGGCCCACGCCACCCGCTCGTCGACCCGGCGGATGCCGACGCCGTTCCGCCCCGCGGGGTCCACCGCGTTCTCGATCAGGGTCACTCCGGGGATCCTCGCGGCGGCCTCGTACAGCGCGGCGGCGGTCTTCGGCGGCATGACCGTCTCCCCCAGCAGTTCGCCGATCTTGGCGAAGACGGCCTGGGCCTTCTCCTCGCCGTCCACCGTCCTGGTCAGGCGGTAGAGCTCGTCGAGGAGTCGGCCGGGATCGGTGGGCAGGGCGGCCAGCCACTGGTACGTCGGGCGGTCGATGCCCGCCGGGGTACCCGGTGAACCCGGCGGCAGCAGCTCCCTGACCGGGGCGTAGCCGCCTTCCTCGTAATGCAGGGCCAACTGCTTCACCGGGCCGGGCTCCTGCGACACCCACACCTCCCGCTGGTGCAGTTCTCCGGGGACGAACGGGCCGTCCTCCACGGCCTCGGCCCCGGCCGTCAGGCTCTTCACATAGACCAGTTGGTCGTCGCGCACGGGCGCGACCTCCGTCCGCGCGGCGACATCGGCGATACGGTCGAGGAGGACGACGGCCGTCTCGCCGCCGGACTGTTCCAGCCCGTAGCCGGAATCCATGGTCGTGACGAGGCCGACGGTCAGCGCCCCGGCCAGCGCGAGGGCGGCGGTGGGCATCCAGATCGCCGGGCGAAGCGGGCGGAGGCGCGGCTGCCGGGCCGGGGCGGCGGCGGGCGAGGGCGTCCGGTCGTCGTCGATGAGCTGCATCAAACGGTCCTTGTGGTGGGCGAGGGGACCGGGCGGGACGTCCCGTTCGGGCGGGGGCGGCAGCAGTCGGGCCAGCTCCTCGTTCATCGGGATCCCTCCTGAATCTCCTTGAGCGGAAGGGCCGCGAACACGGCCTCGCCCTCTACCTCTCCGCGACGACGCCCCGGTTCCCTGCTGTTCGTGCGGGTTTCTGCCTGTTGTTCGCTCAGGTGCTCGTCCGTGAGCCGGCGGAGCCGTGCCCTGGCCCGCGACAGCCGCGACCGTATGGTCCCCACCGGGACGCCCAGCGCCTCGGCCGCCTGCCCGTAGTCCAGGCCGGCCCACACGCACAGCGCCAGCACCTCCCGCTCCCCGCGCCGCAGTCGGCCGTACACCTGTCGTACGGCGGCCAGCCGGCGCGCGTCGTCGAGGCGCCCGGCGGTCTCGTCGGCGAAGTCGGGCACCGGCCCCGGGGCCGGGCGGCGGGCCAGGAAGGCCAGGCGGCGGCCGAGGCCCCGGTTGGCGTTGCGGGCCTTGTTGGTCGCGATGCCCAGCAGCCATGGCTTCAACGTGCCGCCGTCGGACTCCAGTTGCTCCCGGGTGCGCCAGGCGTCGAGAAAGGTGTCCGCCATCACCTCCTCGGCCGTCGACCAGTCGCCGGTCAGCCGATAGGCATGGTTGTAGACGGTGCGCGCGTACGCGTCGTAGGCCTCAGCGAAGGTTTCCCGGTCACCGGCCCGTATCCGCGCCCGCGCCGACAGCTCCGCCCGGACCGACGCCTCCGCCCGGACCGACGCCTCCGCCCGCGCCGGGGCCTCCGCCCGCACAGGGTCACTCATGTCGTATGCACCTCTTACACCTCACACCCATGTCTCTCCGCGAGGTGCAGGAGGTTCCGGTGACCTGCGCCACAGCCCGGCGTGCCCCCGGCCGGGCGCAGGCACCGTCCCGCCGCCTACGGCAACCCGTGGACGTGCGGCCCCACCGCGTTCGACCAGGCGTTGCCCGCCGTGGCGTCCCAGTTGGTCGACCAGGTCATCGCGCCCCGCAGGTCGGGATAGGTCCGCGGCGGCTTGAAGGAGCCGCAGCGGGTGCCTCGGGTCAGGCAGTCGAGGGCGGAGTTCACCACCGTCGGGGAGACGTACCCGCTGCCCGCGCCTCGCGTCGAGGCCGGCAGACCGAGCCCCACCTGGGACGGGGCGAGGCCGCCCTCCAGTTGGATGCAGGCGAGGGCGGTGAGGAAGTCCACCGACCCCTGGCTGTAGACCTTGCCGTCGCAGCCCAGCATGGAACCGCTGTTGTAGTACTGCATGTTGACGACGGTCAGGATGTCCTTCACGTTCAACGCCGTCCGGAAGTACGCGTGGGACGTGGACTGCATGTCGATGGTCTGCGGGGCCATCGTGAGGACGAGCGAGGGGCCCGCCTTCGACGACAGGGACCGCAGCGCCTGTGTCATGTGGGTGGCGTCGAGGCCGTTCTCCAGGTCGATGTCGACGCCGTCGAAGCCGTACGTCCGCATCAGGGAGTACACGGAGTCCGCGAAGTTCGTCGCGGAGACCGCGTCGTTCACCGACACCGTGCCGCGCTCACCGCCCACCGACACGATGACCTTCTTGCCTGCCGCCTGCTTCGCCCTGATGTCCGCCTTGAACTGGTCGACCGTGTAGCCGCCGAGGCCCGCCGAGTCGAGGGTGAAGGTCACCGCCCCCGGTGTGGCGGTGGCGTCGGCGAAGGCGACGGCGATGATGTCGTACGCGGACGGGACGTCGGAGAGCCTCTGGACGGTGGCCCCGTTGTCGAAGTTCTGCCAGTAGCCGGTCACGGCGTGCCGGGGTATCCCGGTGCCGCCGCCGGGGGTCGTCGTGGTCGTGCCCGTCACGGTCGCCGATCTCGCCGACTCGCCCGCCGCGTTCGTCGCCGTGATCTGGAAGGTGTACGAGGTGGCGGCGGCGAGCCCCGTCACCGTCGCCGAGGTGCCGGTGACCGACTGGACCGACGCGCCGCCCCGGTACACGCGGTAACCCGTGGCGCCCGGCACCGGGTTCCAGGCGAGCGACACCGAGGAGGACGTCGAGCCCGACACCGTCACGCCGGTGGGCGCGGCCGGGGTCGTGGGCGGCTGGTCGCCGCCACCGCCGCCGTCGGGACCGAAGACGGAGATGTCGTCCGCGTAGTACGCCGTCTGTCCGTACCAGCCGTGCGTGTACACCGTCACCGAGGTCGTCGAGGAACCCGTGGTGAAGGTCGTCGACAACTGCTTCCAGGCCGCCGAGTCCGGCGTCCACGTCGACACGTCCGTCGTGCCGGTGCCGGTCACCCCCAGGTACGCGTACCCGCCCCGCACCCAGGCGCTGAGCGTGTACGTCGAGTTGGGCCTGACCGCCACGGCCTGGGTGCATCGGGCGTTGTCCTGCCCGGCCGGGGTCGCCCGCAGTGCGGCCGCTCCGCCGTGCACCGGTGAGGCGACCGTGCCGCCGCTGCCCGCCGCACAGTTCCAGTCGCTGAGCCCCGACTCGAATCCGGCGTTCCTGGCGTTGTTGATGTCCGCGGCGGACGCCTGCCCGGCGCCGACGAGGGACAGGATGAGGGCGAGGGCGGTGACGACGGCCCCCGACCAGAGCCGGGCCCCTGCTTGTACACGCACCCGTACCCGTATGCGTCCTTGCGCTCTCTTGTGTAGGGGTGTGCCTCTATGTATGGGTATGCCATTTCTGTGTTTGGACATGCCTGGCACGCTGGTCCAGACCAATCGAGTTGTCAATACTCCCGCACGAGACCCGCTCACCCGTCCGGGTGTCCCAACAGCCTTGTTCGCCTGCCGAGTTGAGGCATATGCGTCTCACTCTGTGTGGATACGGCCCGCACCTTCCGTGAGTCGATCAAGGAGATTCGGTGTTGATCGGGGCATGCCGTGGATATGGTGCTGATGCAAGACGATGCAGGAGAGATGCAGGAGAGGCGTCGAAGGCGACGCCGACCCTCACAGGGGCCATCTGAGGCGGCGGTCGACCACCCCGCCGAAGTGAACGGGGTGGTGTGCAGCGTGCCGACCGCGATAGCCGTCACCAGTTCCGACCTGGTGCTCCCACCGCACGACCGGCAGACCCCGCCCGCGGTCGTCCAGCCGCAGGAGACGCTCGAAGCCTCCCTGCTCGGCATGCACGCGCTCATCGAGCAGCACGGCTATGTCATCGCCCTCCACTCGGCCTCCGACGAGTCCGCCGCCGCCCGACGGCTGCACACCGTCCGCTCCGTGCTGGAGAGCGACCGCATCGCCCTGCTCGGCGTCGATCTGCCCCCGCTCGGACTCGCCCTGCTCGCCCAGCAGTTGCGCCAGCTGTCCGTGTGCGACTTCAGCCCGGGCGTGCTCGCCTCCTCCGTACGCCTGCTCGCCCACTACATCTACGCCGGCGCCCTCCTCGGATCCGTAGCCAAGCTCGACCGCGTGCCGGTCACGCTGAAGTCGCACGCCAAGTCATGGATGCCGGGCGCCCAGTTCGCCGTACTGGCCAATCCGCGGCCCCAGCTCGTCCGGCTCCACACCGCCGACCAGGAGCCCCTCACCGGGCCCGAGTTCGGCACCCGGCTGCATGTGGCGCAGGGTCCGCAGCCGCCGTCCGACTGGGTCACCGCGACGCTCGCGCCGGCCTGGCAGGTGCAGGGCGCCCTGCCGGTGCCGCTGCCGGCGGGGTCCACGCGCTGGTGGGGGACCGGCAAGCTCGTCGAGTTCGCCGCCGGCCTCTCCGACGTCTCCGTGCTCTACCAGCTCGTGTCCTCCGTGCGCCGCGAGACCTGCCACTGGTGCGGTCTCGAACTCATCGGTGACCGCTGCGGGTTCTGCGCGGCCCCGTTACGCGAACCGGAACCTGACCCCGTCCGCGCGCTGCCACGGGGGGCCACATGACAGCCGTACGACAACTCCACAGCCCCCGAGGCGGAAGCAGGTCCGCTCAAGTGCCCGGCACGTCCCCACGAGGTGAGATGTAGTGAACTCACGCCAGCGCCGCGGCGTCGTCCTGCTGGTCCTCTCGGCCCTGTGCGCCCTGGCCGCCTTCGCCGGGGTGCTCTCGGTGATCCGCGACGTGAACGCGAAGGTCGGGCCCGAGGTGACGGCGTACCGGCTGAAGAGCGACATCGCGCCCTACAAGGAGCTGTCGGCGGGCCAGTTCGAGAAGATCTCGATGCCGGAGCGGTGGCTGTCCGCCACGGCCGTCACCGATCTCGCGGAGATCCGCGGGAAGATCGCCGTCACCCAGCTGCAGAAGGGCTCGCTGCTCCAGTCCGACATGATCGTGGACCGGCCCGAACTCGAAACCGGGCAGCAGGAGATCGCGATCCTGATCGACGCCTCGACCGGTGTGGCGGGGAAGATCAACCCGGGGTCGCGGGTCAACATCTACGCCACCTTCGAGGAGAAGGACAGCGACTCCGGCAAGGACACGTCCAAGCTGCTCGTGAGCGACGCCCGGGTCATCGACGTCGGCAAGCTGACCGCCCTCGAACCCGGCCAGTCCAGCAGCGACCGCCGGCGCACGGCGACCGAGGCCGTCCCGATCACCTTCGCGCTCGACACCGCCGACGCCCAGCGCGTCGCGTTCGCCGAGTCGTTCGCCGAGCACGTCCGTCTCGCCCTCGTCGGGGGCGGGGAGGCCACGGTCGTCGTACCGGACGACCGTTCGTACACCCTCGACGAGGACAAGTAGGAGGCCGCGCGATGAGGTCGGTCCGGAACGTCCGTACGAGAGTGTCTCGAACAGGGGTGCCACGAACGGGGGTGCGTCGAAAGCCGCTACGAGTGGGTGCGCCGCCGGAGGCGGTGGAGCCGCGTGAGCCCAGGCGGTGTGAGCCTCGGCGGTGTGAGCCTTGTGGGTGTGAGACGGCCGAGCCCCACACTTCCACGACCGGAACGGGAATCCGCCGATGACCATCCGCATCCTCCCCGCCGTCGGGGACGTCGACTCGGCCCGTGCCCTCACCACCCTGCTCGGCCAGCTGACCGACGCCGAACCGGCGCCGCACGTCTCCGACTCCACCGCCCTCCTCGACACCCTCGCGCGGCTGGCCGCCGAGTCGCTGGACGAACTGCCCGAGGTGGTGCTCGTCCACGAACGGATCGGTCCCGTCCCGGTCCTGGACCTGGTCCGCGACCTCGTCCTGCGCTTCCCCGCGGTCGGCGTCGTCCTCATCACCTCCGACACCAGCACTGGCGTCCTCACCGCCGCCATGGACTCCGGCGCCCGGGGCATCGTCAACCTCCCCCTCTCCTACGATGCCGTCGCCGAACGCGTCCAGGCCGCCGCCGCCTGGTCGGCCGGCATGCGCCGCCACCTCGGCAGCCATACGCCGGAGCTGTACGCGGGCCCCGGCGGCACCGTCGTCACGGTCAGCGGGGCCAAGGGCGGCGTGGGCGCCACGGTCACCGCCGTCCAACTCGCCCTCGGGGCCCGCGCGTCCGGCCGTACGGTGGCACTCCTCGACCTCGACCTGCAGTCGGGGGACGTGGCCTCGTACCTGGACGTGCAGTTCCGCCGCTCGGTCGCCGACCTGGCCGGCATCGCGGACATCAACCCCCGGGTCCTCCAGGAGGCGGTGTACGCCCACGACACGGGGATCGCCCTCCTCCTCGCCCCCGCCGAGGGCGAACGCGGCGAGGAGGTGACGGACCGCGTGGCCCGCCAGGTGCTGGCCGCGCTCCGCTCCCGCCACGACGTGGTGGTGGTCGACTGCGGCTCCCAGATGAACGCGGCGACGGCGGCGGCGGTGGAAATGGCCGACCAGGCGCTGCTGTTGGTGACCCCGGACGTGGTGGCGATCCGCGCCGCCAAACGCATGGTCCGCCTCTGGGACCGTCTCCAGATCCGCAAGGCGGAGGAGACGCTGACGGTCGTCAACCGCCACTCGCGCGGTACGGAGATCCAGCCGTCGTTGGTCGAGAAGGTCACCGGCACGAAGGTGGCCCGCGCCGCCGTTCCCGCCGCCTTCAAGGAACTCCAGTCCGTCGTCGACGCGGGCCGCCTCCAGGACCTCGACGCCCGCTCGGCCGTCAAGCAGGCACTGTGGGCGCTGGCCGCGGAACTGGAACTGGTCGCGGCACCCGAGCACGGCGGGGGCGGCCGTCGCCGCAGGTCGCCGACCGACCGCGGTGCCCTGGTCCTCCGCCGCAAGGGCGGCGACCGAGGTTCCGTGACCCTCGAATTCGCCGGAATCTTCCCCCTGATCCTGATCACCATGGCGATCCTCTGGCAGGCCGCCCTCTACGGCTACACCTACTCCCTCGCCGGCAACGCGGCCGACGAGGCGGCCCGCGCGGCCACCGCCGCGTACGCGGTCGACGGCGACATCGCCGGCGCCTGCGAGGCCGCCGGCACCCAGAACCTTCCGGCCGCCTGGGACGACACCTCCATCGACTGCGCCCCCGTGGGCCCCGTCATGCGAGCCGAGGTCCAGGCCACCGTCCCCCTCTTCTTCCCGGGCTTCGACGCCGGCTGGACAGTCAACGGCGAGGCGGGCGCGGCACTGGAGGGGGACCCTCAATGACCCTGACCGACAAGGACGCCCAACGAAAACCCCCCACACCTCCGAACAACGACGAGGCCAACGCCAACACCACACCACGCCCGGCACGTCGGGTGGGCCGCGCACCGACGGGAGGTGAGGCAGAGGCCGATGCGGCGGCACGGCCGGCACGTTGGGTTGGCCGAGCACTCACGGGAGGTGGGGCGGAGGCCGATGCGGCGGCACGGCCGGCACGTTGGGTTGGCCGAGCACTCACGGGAGGTGGGGCGGAAGCCAATGCGGCGGCACGGCCGGCACGTTGGGTTGGCCGAGCACTCACGGGAGGTGGGGCGGAAGCCAATGCGGCGGCACGGCCCGCGCGTCGGGTGGGCCGCGTACCCACGGGAGGCGGGGCGGAAGCCAATGCGGCGGCAGCCCCCGCACGCCGGGTGGGCCACGTACCCACAGGAGGCGGAACGGCAGGCAATGCGGCGGCACGCCCCCCACGCCGGGTCGGCCGCGTACGGCGAGAAGGGGGCGTGTCGGGGGGTGTCCGCCCGCAGCGGTTGGCGCGTCAACACGTCTCACTTCCCAGCCGACCGATTCCGCGCCGTTCCGAGGACGGACACCCCCCGGCGCGCCCCCGACCCACCCACCGCCCCCGGGCGAACCACCCACCGACGCGAAAGCCACCCCGCCGCCACACCTGGAACGACCGAGGCAGCTCCATCCTGGAGTTCGCCGGCTTCCTCCCGATCCTCCTCCTCGTAGGCATGGCGGCGATCCAACTGGGCCTGGTCGGCTACGGCATCAGCCAGGCGGGATCGGCGGCGAGGGCGGCGGCGCGGGCCGAGTCGCTGGAGGCCGGCACGGGCAGCGCGGCGGGCGTCGCCGCCGCGAGCGCCTGGCTGGACCCGAACCCGGCACTGGACGGAGCCGGCACCGACACCACCACCTTCACGGTCACGGTCACCGTCCCCTCCGTGATCCCCCTCTTCGACCCGGTCACCGTGGAACGCACCGCCACCATGCCCAACGACCTCGACCCCGACTGACCGACCCCCGCCCCCGCCCTCAGCCCTGCCCCCAGCCTCAGCCCTCAGCCCTCAGCCCTCAGCCCTCAGCCCCCAGCCCCCAGCCCCAGCCCCAGCCCCCAAGCCCACCCCCGAGAGGAGTTGACGAGAAGATGAGCCTGCGATCCCGTATCGCCGCCCCCGACGAAGGGGGAACCGGACGCGAGGACGGACACCTCGTGGCCGTCTACCGCGCCAAGCTCCTCGAAGAGATCGACCTGGCCGAGATGTCGGCCCTGACGGCAGCCGACCGCAGGGCCCGCCTGGAACGCGTACTGGGCCACATCATCAGCCGAGAGGGCCCGGTCCTCTCCTCCGCCGAACGCTCCCAGCTCATCCGCAGGGTCGTCGACGAGGCCCTCGGCCTGGGCGTCCTCGAACCCCTCCTCGCCGACGCGTCGGTCACCGAGATCATGGTCAACGGCCCGGACTCGATCTTCGTGGAACGAGGCGGCCGCGTAGAACAGCTCCCCCTCCGCTTCGCCTCCACCGACCAGCTCATGCAGACCATCGAACGCATCGTCTCCACGGTCAACCGCCGCGTCGACGAGTCGAACCCCATGGTCGACGCCCGCCTCCCCACAGGCGAGCGCGTCAACGTGATCATTCCCCCGCTCGCCCTCACGGGCCCGACCCTCACGATCCGCCGCTTCCCCCGCGCGTACACGCTCCCGGAACTCATCGGCCTCGGCTCCCTCGACGAGCAGATGCTGATGCTCCTCGCCGCCTTCGTCCGCGCCCGCTTCAACGTGATCGTCAGCGGCGGTACCGGCACCGGAAAGACCACCCTCCTCAACGCCCTCTCCGGCCTGATCCCGCCCCGCGAGCGCATCATCACCATCGAGGACTCCGCCGAACTCCAGCTCCAGCAGGAACACGTCATCCGCCTCGAATCGAGGCCCCCCAACATCGAGGGCAAAGGCCAGGTCACCATCCGCGACCTGGTCCGCAACTCCCTCCGGATGCGCCCCGACCGCATCATCGTCGGTGAGGTCCGCGGCGGCGAGACCCTCGACATGCTCCAGGCCATGTCGACCGGCCACGACGGCTCCCTCGCCACGGTCCACGCCAACTCCGCCGAGGACGCCCTCATGAGGCTCCAGACCCTCGGCTCGATGTCCGAGGTCCTCATCCCCTTCGAGGCCCTCAAGGACCAGATCAACTCGGCGGTGGACGTGGTCGTCCAGCTCACCCGCTTCGCCGACGGCTCCCGCAAGATCACCGAGATCGCCCTGCTCGTCTCGCACGGCCGCGAACAGTTCCGCATCGCCACGGTCTCCCGTTTCGCCCCGGACCCGCTCGGCGCCGACCGCGTCGTCCACGGCCGCTTCGAGCACTTGCCGATACCCCGCCCCGTCGCGGAGAAGCTGTACGTGGCCAACGAGCCGCTGCCACCCGCGTACGGCGTGGCCGAGGCCATCGACCCACTGAACACCCGCCAGGCCATCGGATAGCCCCGAGAGCCCCGAGGAGGTAGGACCGCACATGGCGACAGCCCAGGCACACCTGGCAACGCTGGCCCAGGCACCCCTGGCCCAGGAGGCACCGCTGGACCTGGACAACACCACCCTGCTGGCCCTCGGCGCCACCGTCCTCTGCGGCGCCCTCGCCGTCGCGGGCGCCCACGCCTACGCCTCCGGCCGCGCCCAGCGCCAGGCTCTGGTCGACCGCCTCGCGGGAGCCCCGGGCGGCCCCCTGCGCACCGCCGCCGGCCGCGTACGCCGCTTCACGGCCGTCGACCGGCGCCTGCGCCGCACCCGCCTCGGCCGCGCGATCCACCTGCGGCTGACCACGACGGGACTCGACCTGACGGCGGGCGAGTTCGCCACGTACGTCGCCATGGTCGTCGTCGCCCTGTGGCTGATCGCCGCCGCCACCCTCGCCCCGTTCTTCGGCCCGATCGCCGGCGCGGTGGGCGTGTGGGCGGCCGCGATCTTCCTCAACTGGCAGCGCCAGAAACGCATCGAGGCCTTCATCAACCAACTCCCCGACGTGGCCCGCCTCCTCGCCAACGCCACGGCGGCCGGCCTCGCCCTCCGTACGGCCCTGGCGATGGCGGCGGAGGAACTGGAGGCCCCGGCGGGCGAGGAACTCGCCCGGGTCGCGGACCAACTGGCGCTCGGCCGCTCGATCGACGACGCTCTGGGCGAACTCGCCGAACGCCTGCCCTCCCGCGAACTGATCGTCCTCGTCACCACCCTGGTCCTGTCCAACAAAGCGGGCGGGTCGGTGGTCAGTTCGCTCCGCAACCTCACCCAGACCCTGGAGGACAGGAAGGAGACCCGGCGCGAGGTCCGCACGATGCTCTCCGAGGTCAACGCGACGGCCTTCACCGTCCCCCTCCTGGGCCTGGGCTCCCTCCTCCTGATCAACTCCTCCAACGACGGCGCTCTGGCCCGGGTGACCGGCTCCCCCCTCGGTCAGGTCCTGGTCCTGATCTCGATCGGCCTCTACACGGTCGGCTTCTTCGTCATCCGCCGCCTCGGCAAGATCGAAGTATGAGAAGGAGGCCGTGCCCGACATGACGACGACGATGCTGCCCCTCCTCCTCGCCCTCCTGACGGCCATCTCCGTCGCGGGCGTCCTCCTGGGCATCCGCATGATCCGCGCCGACGCGAAACTCCCCAGCGACCTGGCCCTAGCCCTGGAGGTGGGCGCCACCCGGGTCTCCAAGACCGGCTCGGCCGTCGACCGCCTGGGCATACGCTTCGCGCCCCTCGTCCTGCGCCTCATGGGCCCCCGCCGGGTCGAGGCCAAACGCCGCCGCATCGACATGGCGGGCAACCCCGGTGGCCTCACCCTCAACCGCTACGCGGCCCGCCGAGCCGTCTACGGCTTCTTCGGCGCCTTCATGGGCCTGGTCTTCCTCACCAGCGGCCGGCCACTCTTCGCCGCCTTCACCTTCGCTTTCGGTTTCCTCGCCGCCGACGCCGCGATCTGGCAGGCCATCCGCGAACGCAAGGACGTCATCGACCGCACGCTGCCGGACTTCCTGGACGTGCTGGCGGTCGTGGTCTCGGCGGGCCTGGGCTTCCGCCAGGCCCTGGACCGGGTCGCCGAGAAATACGAGGGGCCCTGGGCCGACGAACTGCGCATCACCCTCCGCCAGATGGACATGGGCGTCAGCCGCCGCCAGGCCTTCGACGAACTCCGCAAACGCAACTCCTCCGAGCAGGTCGCCCAGTTCGTCTCGGCGCTCCAGCAGGGCGAGGAACTGGGCTCCCCGATCGCGGAGACCCTGATCCAACTGGCCGCGGACATGCGCCGCACCGACGCGCAGAACGCCCGCCGCCGAGCCGCCCGCACCATCCCCAAGGCCACCCTGGTCACCCTGGTCTTCATGCTTCCGGCCACGATGATCCTCATCGCCACGGGCATGTTCCTGGGCTCGGGCACCAACTTCGGCGACATCCTGGGCCGCTGATGAACGCCCAAAGCCCTGAAGGCACCCACAGCCTTGAAGACACCTACGGCCTTGAAGGCACTCGAAGCCCTGAAGGCATCCAAAGCCCTGTACGGAGCTCCTGGCGGGCCCGCCTGCGGCTCCCCCTCCTACCCTCCTGCGGGCAATCGTGCCGCTGGGGCGATGGGGGTCCCCCCGGTCGAGCGAAGCCGAGACTGGGGGAGGGTGGGCGCAGGCGGCGCCTCGTAACCGCCGAGCAGCGGAACCCACCCCCGCCCGGCCCCGGCGAGGGCACACGCACCCCACCCCCTCCCGGCCCCGGCGAGGGCACACGCACCCCACCCCCGCCCGCCCCCGGCGGAGGGCCCACCACCGGGTACCTCGCCGACGACGCCACACCCCCCGCCACCCTCCGCCTCCAGCTCAACGCCCTCCAGGCCCTCGCCCGCCAGACCTTCGCCGTCCGCCTGGTCACCCTCACCATCGGCACCCCCTTCGCCATGGCCAACACCACGGACGGCCCCCCGACCCACGCCGTACTCATCGCCGCCGTCCTCGGCATCACGATCTCGTACGCCATGCTCAGGGACTGGGACCGCTTCGCCCCCCGCCTGCTCGCTCACCCCACCCTCATGGCCCTGGACCTCCTCTTCGGCGCGGTCCTCCTCCTCACCGCCTCCCCCGCCTCCCCCCTCGCCTACGCCACGGTCTGCACCCCCCTTCTCTCCGGCCTCCTCTACGGCTGGCGCGGCGCCGGCGTCCTCACCGGCCTGCAACTGGGCGTCCTCCTCACGGTCCACCGCGCCTGGGAACACCGCCCCGGCGCAGGTGCCAACGCCCTCCTCATCGCCGGCTTCTGCGTCGCCGCCGGCATCATCGGCGTAACCCTCCGCAACCTGATGTTCCGCTTCGGCACGGCCACCCAGGCGCTCTCCGAAGTCACGTCCCGCCTGGCCGTCGCGGAGGCCGTGGAGTCGGAACGCGCCCGCCTGGCCCGCGAACTCCACGACTCGGTCGCCAAGACACTCCACGGCCTGGCCCTCGCCGCCGACGCCCTTGCGACCTCGGCGGACCGCCACGCCCCCGACCCGGCCCATCTGAGACAACAGGCCACCCTCGTCGCCTCCGCCGCCCGCCGAGCCGCCGCCGAATCCCGCGACCTCCTCACGGACCTACGCCACCACACGGCCCTGACGACGACCACCCCGCCCCCGGACCTCGTCACCGAACTGGCCACCCGCACAAGGGCCTTCGAGTCCCGCACCTCGATCCCCACCCGCCTCGTCCGCACGGGCGAGCCGCCCCCGCCCCTCCCACCCGAAACGACCCACCACCTCCTCGCGATCGCCGCGGAGGCCCTGGAGAACACCCACCGCCACGCACGGGCGACCACGGCGGAGGTGTCCCTGAAGATCACCCCGACCCTCCTCCGCCTCACGGTCAGGGACGACGGCGTAGGCCTCCCACCCACCCGCACCCTCGACGAAGCGGCGAGATCCGGCCACTTCGGCCTCCTGGGCATGTGGGAACGAGCGGCCCGAACAGGCGCGACCCTGCACGTGGGCCCACCCCCCTCACCCGCCCAGGGCACGACAGTCACCCTGACCCTGACTCTGCCCCTCCGCACACCCCCCACCGCCACCCCCGAAGCCCCCCGACAGGAGGCCGCACATGCCTGACCAGCCCCAGGCACGCCCCGGCCCACCCCTCCGCGTCCTGGTCGCGGACGACAACCCGGTGGTCCGCGCCGGCCTCACCGCCCTGCTGGGCACGCACCCCGACCTAGCGGTGGTGGCCCAGGCCACGAACGGCGAAGAGGCGGTGGTCGAAGCGCGCAGGTGCCGCCCGGACGTCGCCCTCCTCGACGTCCGCATGCCCGGCACGGACGGCCTCACCGCACTCCCCGAACTGGCCTCGCTCTGCCCAGTGATGATGCTGACGTACAGCACGGAACCCGAGGTGGTGACCGAGGCCCTGCGCCGGGGCGCGGCCGGTTACCTGGTCCACGGCGAGTTCACGGCCCCCGAACTGATCACGGCCGTACGGAACATGAGGGACGGCCGCCCGACCATCTCCGCGACTGTCTCAAGTTCGCTCGGCGTTTCCTACAAACCTTCACACGAAAGTCACGACCTTACTTCGCAGCTGCAACCAGTTGTGGCACAGTCGTCAAAGGCTCGCCCCGCCCATGCGTCGGCTCTTCACCGCCGCATCCTCAATCATTCCAACCGACCGTCCTTCGGCCTGAGTTCAAGGGAGGTGGAGGTGATGGACCTCATCGCGTCCGGCATGAACAACCGCCAGATCGCCGCCACCTGTTTCATCAGCGAGAAGACCGTCAAGAACCACATCAACCGCATCTTCGCGAAACTGCACACCTCGACGCGCAGCGAAGCCATAGCCCACTGGCTGGGCACGGCCCACCGGGGGTGGCCCCGATGACCCCACCCGCAAACCGAAATTGGGTCCCCGGACCCACCCCCCGTACGTGCCATCTCACGTACGGTGATCCGGTTGGCGTCGGCATCGCGCGGGAAGGCAACCGCCATGAAGGTGAAGCACCGTTTCGGGGCGTGGAGGAGGACCGTCGTCTCCCGGATGAGGGGGAGGGGGCGGGACTCAGGCGCGGGGTTCGTGGAGTACGCAGGCATCATGATCATCGTCGCCGGGATCTTCGTGATGATCGACGGCCTGGGGCTGGACGGGCTGATCTCGGGCGCGATCCTGGCTGCGGTGAGCAACGTCATCGGCGGCTGACGGGCCCACGACCGTTCGACGACCGAGGATCCACCCTCCCCATCTACATTTGGCTGACGACGATTCTGCTCTTCACGGCGTTGGCCCTCTTCGCATTCGCTCAGGCGGCGTCCGCCCGCAACGGAGCCCAGTCCGCGGCGGACGCCGCGGCGTTGGCCGCTGCGCAGGAGGCCCGGGACGAACTGCTGCTGGATCTCGTGGACGTCATCGAGGCGGGCGACCCGGGCTGGCTGGACTGGCTGGACCTGACCGGCGTAGGGCTCCCCGCCGAAGGTGCCACCGACGCGGCCGCGGAACTGGCCGCCCAGAACAACGCGACCCTCGAAGGCGGCGCGGCGCCCACCGAAGTGAACGGTGACCCGGGGTTCCGGGTCGACGTCGTGACGGACTACACGGTGGGCGATTCGATTATCCCCGGCACCGAGAACATGACGGCCCAGGCCCAGGCGGTCGCCGTCATACAGCCGCGCTGCGACCTCCCTCCGAACCCCAACCCCGCACAGTCCGTCGCCTTGGACTGTGACGGCGTGCCCGTGAACATCGACCCCGGAAATTTCGATCCGGACGACCTGCCCGACGCATCCGTGATGTTCTCTGTGTATCTGGCCGAGTGAGAGGAAGCCGTACCGATGAACCTTCGGCACACCATGAAGGGCCGCAGGGCAGTGACCGCGGTGGCGATCGCGACCGGGCTGCTCCTCACGGTGGCCGGCTGCGGCGGGGGAGGGGACGACGACAAGTCGTCGAACACGGAGTCCTTGTCGACGCCGTCCAAGGGCAACGGCGATGACGACAAGCAGGAGTCCGAAGCTCCCGCCACGGAGTCAGTCTTGGCCGAGGTCAAGGCCGGTGGTCTGACCCTCAAGGTCACGTCGGCAGCCCGCGACGGTGGCGGCTTCGTCACGGTCGAGGGCACGGTTACCAATGGCACCGGCAAGCCATGGGTCGGCGCGGAGTGGCGAGGCGACGAAAACGAACTGGCCAAGAACGGCGGCTCGATCGCGGGCGCCAATCTGGTCGACCAGACAGGTAAGAAGAAGTACCTCGTCCTCCGTGACACGGAAGGGCGTTGTCTGTGCACGAGGTTCACTGGTGGCGTCGGGACCGGCGCGACCACGGACTGGTTCGCCCAGTTCCCCGCCCCACCCGAAGGCACCACCTCCGTGGACTTCCAGGTCGGCTCCATGCCCCCCGCCACGATCGAACTCTCCGAGGACGAGTGACGTGACGATGACCGCCCGCACCCCCCGGGCCGCCGCGACGACGGGCACGGCGGCGCTGGCCGTGACCGTGGCCGTCCTGGCCGCCCTCACCCTCGCCACCCCCGCGCACGCCGCCGACGACCCGAGCGAACCCCCGGGCACGGTCACCACCTCCCCACCCCCGGACGTGGACGCCAACAGCCCGGGCCTGAAGCTCGCGCAGGGCGCCACGCTCGCCCCCGCCAAGGTCCTGGACATCAAGTCGGTCGTGGAGGACCTCGGCGGCGAGGAACGCCGCGAGGACACGAACGAGAACGTGACGTTCGCCCTCCAGGCGGAGGTCCTCTTCCCGAAGGACAGCTCGAAGCTCAACCCCCAGGCCCGCTCCCGCATCCAGACCATCGCGGAGGAGATCAAGAAGCAGAGCGCGGGCACGGTCCGCGTCTTCGGCTTCACGGACAACCTCGGCTCGTACTCCCACGGCCTGACCCTCTCCAAGGCGCGCGCCGAGGCCGTCCACGACCTCCTCGCCGCCGACCTCGGCGGCAACGTCACCTTCGAGGTACGCGGCTACAGCGAGGACTACCCCATCGCCGACAACTCCTCCGAGGAAGGCCGCAAGAAGAACCGCCGGGTCGAGGTCTCCTTCCCCCGCACCACCACGGACGCGGGGACCGACAGCGAACAGAGCTGAACGCCACCTCACTCCGGCAACGAATCCCGCACGTCCCAGAAGTGCTCCTGGGACCACCGCTCGATGACCCGGTACGCACGCGCGTAGTACCGGCCCTCACGCGACTCGTCGAGGAAGCGCCGTACGAGGATCTGCTCCGCGCGGAACGGCAGCGCCCGCCCGGTGTCGAGCAGCCCCAGCGCGCAGGCCGCGTCATGGACGACGGTCGGATCCGGGTCGTACAGGGCGCGTCGGAGGGCGGTGTGGACGCCGGGGGCCGGAGCGGAGGGGTCGAGGAGGTAGGACAGGGACGCCACGGCGTGGCCGCGCACCTCGGCGCACGGGTCGCGGGCCAGGGCGAGCAGGGCGTCAAGGGCCTCGCGGTCCTTCGGGTCCGTGGACGCCTCGACGGCGAAGGCGACCGCCGCGCGCACCTCGGGATGCGGATGGCCGACATGCCGCAGGATCTCCCGGGCGTTCTCGGTGAACCCGGACTGCATCGACAGGCCCCGGACGACGAGCCCGAGGACGGCCGGATGCTCCTCCACGCCCACCCGCGCCCGCAGCAGCGCCGCCGCCTGCCGCGTCCGGTGCTCGCCATTGCGCAGCGAGGCGTTGTACAGACAGAAGAAGCCCATCAGTTGCGCCGCGAAGTAGCGCTCGGGCGCCCGGGGGCTGTTCAGCGCCACCTCGGCCCCGGCCACGGTCTCGTCGTCCGCCCAGCCGTCCAGGGTCCAGGCCATCCTGAACCAGATCTCGCTGTCGGGGTCACCGAACCGGATCGCCCGCTCCATCGTCGTCGCGAAGTCGGCCCGCTTGCCGAAGAACTTCTCCAGGTCCGTGACGATCATCAGATACCCGGGCTCGTCCGGGTTCCGCTCGGCGCCCTCCTCCGCGAAGTCCAGCGCGCTGCGGCCCCGTTCGTCCCGCAGGGCGACGTACGCCCCGTTCTCCCGCAGCGCGTCCGCCGCGTGGTGGGCGCCCGCCCCCGCCGCCAGCATCAACGCGGTCAGTCCGCCGGGCGACCGCCCGTTGACATCGGCACCGCCGTCGAGAAGGGCCCTGACCGTCTCCTCGTCGTCGTTCCGCGCGGCCAGCCCCAGTGGCTCCAAGCCCGATCTCCTCGCTCCTCGACTCGACTCGCTCGAACGCCCATCCGCGTACCCGGAGCACGCTAGGCCGCTCCGCCGACACGGGCGACCGATTTCCCCGCCGAGGACCCATGTCCGTGCGACCGGGCCTCCCTACGGCGTCGCGAATGACGCGGCGTCAGGGCGCGTACCGGGGCGTGATCAATGAGCAGCGCAGCTTCCGGGGCGGGTGCCCGTCTGGGGTACGGGGCCCGAGGACCGCGGTCGCGTGCCCGCCGGGATGGTGTGTCAGAGCACGGCGAGCCGGTCCACCAGCAGTTCCACCCTGTGCTCGGTGTCCTCCGGCGGCAGCCGGCCCGCCCGGGTCAGGGTCGCGATCCCGTGCAGGGACGCCCAGAACACCTCGGTGAACAGCCCCGGGTGGACGCCGTCCCCGCCGACCTCGGAGAGGCACTCCAGCAGGGCGGCGAAGGCGTCCTTGAGAGGTTCCGGGGTGTCCTCCTGTGCGTACGCCAGGCCGCCGTCGAGCTGGAACAGGGCGTCGTAGACCGCTGGATTGCGCTCGGCGAAGTCGAGGTAGCCGCGGGCGAGGGCGGTGACCCGGGCGCGCGGACCGTCCGCGGCGGAGGTCGCGGTCCGCAGTGCGACGGCCAGCTCGGCAGCGCCCTCGAGGGCGACGGCGCCGATGATCTCGCGCTTGCCGCGGAAGTGGCTGTAGAGGACGGGTTGGCTGTACTCGATGCGCTCGGCGAGCCGGCGCGTGGTGACGGCGTCCCAGCCCGACTGCTCGGCGAGTTCGCGGGCCGTCGCCACGATGAGACGCTCGCGGCCCGCCCGCTCACGCTCCTTGCGTTCCTTTACCGACATGACCAGATCCTAGCACCGCTAGACAATCGAGCGGCAGCAGTACTAGCGTTGCCTTGCCAGCTAGCAGCGCTAGATAATGAGAGAGGCCGTCATGCTCAACGCACTTGAGGTGTTCACCATCGTGGTCGTCGGTGTGATGGTGGGAGTGGAGTTCTCCGTCGCCTTCGTCATGAACCCGATCCTCAACGCACTCCCCGGCGACGCCGGCCAGCTCGGCAAGTCCCACGGGGGCCGGATGCTCGGCGCCGTCATGCCGGTCTGGTACATCGGCTCGCTCGTCCTCGTCGCGATCTGGGCCGTCGCCGGATGGCATGACCAAGGCACCGGCCTCGTCGTGGGCGCCGCCGCGCTGCTGATCCTCAGCGTGGTCATGTCGCTCCTGCTGCTCGTCCCGATCAACAACCGGGGCAAGACGTGGACCCCCGACAACCGGCCCGCGGACTGGAAAGAGCAGCTGAACCGCTGGGAGCGCTGGCACTACGTCCGCGTCGCCGTCATCATCGGCGCCTTCACCCTGTTGGCCGCCGCCCTCGCCTGAGGCCGACCTCCGCCGGCGCCTCCGGGATCAGACCCTCCAGCCCACAGAGACCGAGTAGCCAACAAGACCAGTCAACGGAGTGGTCCTCCCGCGCCACGGGCGCCCGGTCGACTAGCCCGCGCGCCCGGGCTCGCCCGTCCCCGCCTTCAGCCGTGCCCGGTCCCTCTCCTCCACGTACGCCCGCAACGACCCCACCACCGTGTTCGTGACCGCGACCAACGGCACCGCCACCACCGCGCCCCCGATCCCCGCGATCATGCCACCCGCCGTGACCGACAGGACGACAGCGAGGGGATGCACGCGTACGGCCCGCCCGAGGATGAACGGCTGGAGGATGTGTCCCTCGATCTGCTGCACGGCGAGAACCACGACCAGCGTCATGACCGCCGTGAAGACGCCTTGCGTCACCAGCGCCACGACCACCGCCAGCGCGCCCGAGACGACCGCGCCCACGAGCGGGATGAAGGCGAACAGGAAGATGAAGACGGCCAGCGGCACGGCCATCGGCACATCCAGGAAGTAGATGCCCAGGCCGATGAAGATCGCGTCGATCAACGCCACTATCACCGTGCCGCGCACATACGCCGTCAGCGTCCGCCAGGCCCGCGGCCCGGCCGCCGAGACACCCGGCCGGGCCGCCGCCGGCACCAGCTTCAGCGTCCACTGCCAGATCCGCTTGCCGTCGTACAGGAGGAACAGCGTGGAGAACATCGTCAGGAGGATGCCGGTGAGCGCCTCCACGATGACGGTCACGCCCTCCAGACCGGCCGAGGTGATCGTGTCCGTGTTGTCGCTGATCGCCTCGCGGAGGTTCTGTGCGATGTCGTTGATCTGGTTCTCGGTGACGTGGAACGGGCTGGCGAGCAGCCAGCGCCGCAACTCGTCGATGCCGTCCTGGACCTGGTCGGAGAGGTCGTCGATGTTCTCCATGACCTGCCAGGTGACGAACCAGCCGATCAGCCCCATGATGACGAAGCCGAGGACGGCGGTCAGGGCGGTGGCGAGGCCGCGCGGCACGCCGCGCCGGGTCAGACGCGCCACCGTGGGCTGGAGCAGCGCGGTGACGAGCAGCGCGGTGGTGAACGACAGCACCAGCAGCTGTACGGAGCTGATGATCCGCATCAACACCCAGACGGTGCCCGCGAGAACGAGCAGCCGCCAGCCGGCCTCGGCCGCGACCCGCATACCCCAGGGCACCGCGGACGCGGGGTCGGGACGGGCGTAGAGAACGGGGGCGGCCGTCTGGCCCCGAGCGCCGCCGCCGGAGCCCGCAGAGCCACCCGAGGCGACTCCGGTGCCCTCGGCACCGCCGCCGACACCGCCTTCGGCACGACCCTTCGCACCGGTCTCGGCCCCACTCCCGTCCCCGTCCCCCGCGGACCGCGTGGCCCGCTCGAAGTCGCCGGAATCCCGCGCGCCTTCGGATCCCCTGGAAGCACCGCCGTCGCCGCCGTTCCCGCCCTCGCGACGGCCCCCGGCGAGGCCCGTGCCCTCCTCGGCCCCCTCCGACTCCGACTCGATCTGCGCCCGGCGGCGCTCCAACCGCTCGCTCCACCCGCTCAGTCCGGCGCCGAGCCGGCCGAGCCACCCAGGAACTCGCGACATCATCCGTCCTCTTCCCCCGTCACCCCTGCTGGTCACCACTCCTCCCGGAGGCCGCGATTCCTCTCGGGGCTCCGACCGTACATGGCCGAAGCCCCCCACCAAAGGACGGTGGAGGGCTTCGCGGGGTTGAGCGGCCGGATGCCGGGCACTCGGTGTCCCATGACCTAGTACCAGTGGTTGGCCTGCCAGAACGCCCAGGCCTCGCACGGGCTGCCGTAGCGCGATTCCATGTAGTTGAGGCCCCACTTGATCTGCGTGGCCGGGTTGGTCCGCCAGTCGGAGCCGGCGGACTCGTACTTGCCGGCGGGCAGCGCCTGGAAGAGACCGTAGGCGCCCGAGGAGGGGTTGACGGCCTTGTAGTTCCAGGTGGACTCGTGGTTCACGATGTTGCTGAAGCACGTCCACTGGTCGCTGGCCACGACCGCCTTCGCCATCGCCTGGATCTCGGCGACGGTGTACGAGCTCTGGACGGGGATGTCACCGAGCGAGCCGGCGGCAGCGGACTTCGACTTGGCCTCGGCCTCCGCCGCTTCCTTGGCCTTGCGCTCCTGCTCGGCCTTCTCCGCCTGCTTCTGCTTGTCGATCGCGTCCTGGGCCGCCTTCTTACGGGCGGACTCCTCGGCGTCCTTGCGGGCGCTCGCGTCGGCGGCGATGGCCTGGGCGTCGGCCTGTGCAGTCAGGGAAGCGGTCTGGACCTGGGCCTGCTGGCCCACAGGTATGTCAGCGAGCAACGTGGTGTCGTTCGCGACCGCCTCGGCGTCGTCAGTGGTCGTCTGCGCGGTGCTGCCCGAGGCGACTCCGACGACACTGCCAACTGCGGTGACCGCGGTGGCCGAGGCCACTGCGAATCCCCGGACCGAAATCCGGCTCACACGGTTTCCTTCCAGCATCGCCCGCCTCGGTGACCCTGGCGGACGCAATCGTGCCCCTGGCGCTGGCCTCCCAACTGCGGGGTCACGGAGGCACGGGCCCGGTGGGCAACTCCCGCGAGGGGAGCGCCGCGTGGTGCTCGGGCGGCATACGACGACGCTATGGAATTGACCGTGGTGCTCATGTTGTTCCGTACCGCTGGGGGTACAGGTGTGTCGTATGCGGGGCCTGACAGGAGTGAGACTCTGCCGTACCCCGACACCGCGAGGCAATTCAGTGCCACGTGTGAAAGCTCACACCTCGTTTGACGCAGGAGATTCAAGGAAAGCCGCACGCGCCGAGGCGCCGCCCGGCTAGGCTTCGGAGCCTTTTGCCGGACGGCGCCCAGGGATTGGGGCTGGAGTGGGGCTAAATCTGCCCGTCCTCCAGCATTTCGGTCACAAGGGCCGCGATCTGGGACCGTTCGGACCTCGTCAGCGTGACGTGGGCGAAGAGCGGATGGCCCTTCAGCTTCTCGACCACGGCGACGACCCCGTCGTAGCGACCGACGCGCAGGTTGTCGCGCTGGGCCACGTCATGGGTCAGGACCACACGCGAGTTCGCGCCGATCCGGGACAGCACGGTCAGCAGGACGTTCCGCTCCAGCGACTGTGCCTCGTCCACGATCACGAACGCGTCGTGGAGGGAACGGCCACGGATGTGCGTGAGCGGCAGCACCTCCAGCATCCCGCGGGCGGTGACCTCCTCGATGACCTCGCGGCTGGTGACCGCGGAGAGCGTGTCGAAGACCGCCTGCGCCCAGGGGCTCATCTTCTCGGACTCGGAGCCGGGCAGATAGCCGAGCTCCTGCCCGCCGACCGCGTACAGCGGCCGGAAGACCATCACCTTCTGGTGCTGGCGGCGTTCGAGTACGGCCTCCAGTCCCGCGCACAGCGCGAGCGCCGACTTTCCGGTGCCGGCCCGGCCGCCCATCGACAGGATGCCCACGTCCGGGTCGAGCAGCAGATCCAGCGCGATGCGCTGCTCCGCGCTGCGGCCCTTGATGCCGAAGGCCTCCCGGTCGCCCCGTACGAGACGGATGTTGCCGTCGGGCGTCACCCGGCCGAGCGCCTTGCCGCGCTCCGACTGGATGGTCAGACCCGTGTGCACGGGGAGGTCGCTCGCCTCGGGGACGTAGAGGGTCCCCTCCTCGAAGAGGATGTCCACCTGCTCGCCCGGCAGGGTCAGTTCGGACATCCCGGTCCACCCGGAGGCGTCCGTGATGGCCAGCTCCGCGCGGTACTCCTCGGCGAGGAGGCCCACGGAGGACGCCTTGATCCTCAGGGGCAGGTCCTTCGACACCACGGTGACGTCGAAGCCCTCGGCCTGCAGATTGCGGGCCACCGCGAGGATCCGGGAGTCGTTGTCCCCCAGGCGGTAGCCGCTGGGCAGCACGCTGGGATCCGAGTGGTTGAGCTCGACCCTCACGGTCCCGCCGAGCTCCCCGATGGGAATGGGGGCGTCGAGGCGGCCGTGCCGGACCCGGAACTCGTCGAGCAGACGCAGGGCCTGCCGGGCGAAGTAGCCGAGTTCGGGATGGTGCCTCTTCGCCTCCAGCTCCGTGACCACGACGATCGGAAGCACGACCTCGTGCTCGTCGAAGCGGCTCAAAGCATTCGGGTCGGCCAGCAGGACGCTGGTGTCGAGGACGTAGGTGCGCCGGTCTGGCATACGGCGCTTTGTGCTGGTCACCACGGAAGGACGTACCCCCTCGGATGAGGTCGGGGAGCGACGAGAACGATCTGGGCCGGTCGTCGGCGCCGTTGCACGGGCCGGTGACCGGCCCTCCGCTGCTTCGTCCGTGCTGTGACCGCACGATCGGGCTGGTGCAAAGGGCCTCCCGGGCGGACGGCCCCGAGCCGCCCGCTGAGATCCGACACCCGTGGTTCGGGCGTCGACCTGACTGCGTTATGCCCTCGAACATGCGCCGCCATGCCAAGCGGTACGACGGCGCCCCGGTGAACTCCTCGTTACTTTCGTCCCGGTGGGCTACCGGTGGAGCACCCGCGGGTTACGGAATTTCAGCCTCCGTAACGGCGGTGTCGCGCGGCGTAGTCACGCAGCGCGCGCAGGAAGTCGACCTTCCGGAAGGCCGGCCAGAAGACGTCGCAGAAGTAGTACTCGGAGTGGGCGGTCTGCCAGAGCATGAATCCGGACAGCCGCTGCTCGCCGCTGGTACGGATCACCAGATCCGGGTCGGGCTGGTCGCCGGTGTAGAGGTGGCTGCCGATCAGGTCGACGGAGACCTTCTCGGCGAGCTCCTCCATCGAGGTGCCCTGCTCGTGCGCGTCCTGGACCATCGACCGTACGGCGTCGGCGATCTCCTGGCGGCCGCCGTACCCGATGGCGACGTTGACCAGTATTCCGTCGACGTCCGCGGTGGACTCCTCGGACTCCTTCAGCGCGGTCTGCAGCTGCCCGGGCAACTGGTCCAGCGTGCCCACGTGGTGCACCCGCCAGCGGCCGTCGGCGGCGAGGGTGCGGACGACGTCCTCGATGATCCCGAAGAGGGGGACCAGCTCTTCCTGCGGGCGGCCGAAGTTGTCCGTGGAGAACAGCCAGAGGGTGACGACCTTCACGTCCGTCTCGGTGCACCAGCCGAGGAACTCCTCGATCTTGTGCGCCCCGGCCCGGTGTCCCTGGGCGGTCGTGGAGCCCGCGGCCTTCGCCCAGCGCCGGTTGCCGTCCATGATGACGCCGATGTGCTGGGGCACCTGGGCGTGGTCGAGGTGGCCCTCGACCCTGCGTGCGTAGACCCTGACCAGCAGGCCGCGCAGTTTGTCGCGCAGGTTCACGTGAATTCCAGCCCCTCCGGTGCGGTGGCGGTCCCCTTGGTTGGCAGAGCCTACCGGGGTTGGAGGCCAACTCCGCCAAGGGGTGTGCGGGGTTGGACGGGCCCCGGCGTCCGACGGTTCGCGGATCGCCGCGGGTCTGGGGGGCTTGTCGCGCGGTTCCCCGCGCCCTGGGGAAGCGGGGGTGCCCTCCAGGAAGAGTGGCCGTATCCGCGCAGAAAAAACGGGCCGGTCCGTGGGGGGGAGACGGACCGGCCCGAGGGGGGGTTTCCACCATAACCCTTTGTGAGTGATGCTGCGTGCATCGGCGTGCCACAACTACTCTGCGGAGTCGGATGACAGCGCGGCGGTGGGTGCGGAAGCGTTCATTCAGGGTGTGATCGAGGGGTGATCATGGCTGGAACGCGACGGATTCCAAGGGGAACGGGAGGAATCCTGGTGGGATTGTGGGGTTTGCGCATCCTTGTGCGACTACCGGGGAGAAACGCCGGGGCACCCCCATGTGGGTGAAGCGGCCCGGGAACGCGCGCTTGACGCCGATGTCGGGGCGCACGGCTTCGCGCAGTCCCCTCCACCGCGCGAAACCGTGCCGCGCGGCTTTGCTCACGCGAATTACCTTGGTCTGAACCTACGTGAGCGGGGTCGCGGAAGCCAAGCCGTGGGCGATAACGATGTGGAAACCGGCGTAGAGGTCAGGATCTGACCTCTTTCCGGCCTAGCGTCGTCCCATGACCGCGACGAGCGTGAGGGGTGCCGACACCATGAAGGTCACCTGGGAGCAGGCGAGCGCGCGACGGACGGAACGGCAGTTCCTGGCGGCCCCCGCACCGGGCGGCACAGCGGTCGCCGAGGTGGCCGGCGCCATGCTGGGCGCCCACGCGCAGGTGCTGTCGGCGGCCGAGCTGTCGGTCGGGCTGCGGACCGAAGGGGCGACGCGAGCGGACGTCCGGGCCGCGCTGTGGGAGGACCGGACACTGGTGAAGACGTTCGGGCCGCGCGGCACCGTGCATCTGCTGCCCACCGCCGACCTGCCCTTCTGGACGGCCGCGCTGCCCGCGATCCCCTTCGGCGGGAGCCAGTTCGCCCCGGACGTACGGCTCACCGACGGCCAGGCGGAGGAGGTCCTCGCCGCCATCGGCGCCGCGCTCGACGGGACCACGCTGACCCTCGACGAACTGAACGAGGAGGTCGTCGCCCGCACCGGACCGTGGGCCGGGGACCGCGTCATGCCCGCCTTCCAGGACCTGTGGCCCCGCTGGCGTCAGATGATGCACCGCGCGGGCCAGTCCGGCGCCCTGTGCTTCGGCCCCGACCGCGGCCGCAGGGCGACGTACACCCGGCCCCCGCACTTCGCGCCCCTGCCCTCGGCGGAAGAGGGCCTGGCGGCTCTCGTACGGCACTATCTGCGCGCCTACGGTCCGGCCCGTCCGCGGCACTTCGCCAAGTGGGCTGCGGCGCCCGGCGCCTGGTCCGACCGGCTCTTCACCTCACTGGCCGCCGCCGACGAGATCGAGGAGGTCGACTTCGAGGGCGAACCGGCCTGGGTGGCCGCGGGCGACACCGGCTTCCCCGAGGACCCGGCCCGCACGCTGCGGGGCGTACGGCTGCTGCCCTACTTCGACGCGTACGGCATCGCCGCGCAGCCCCGCGAGCGGCTGTTCCCCGGCCCGGCGTACGAACGGGCACTCGCGCGCGGCCAGGCGGGCAACTACCCCCTGCTCCTGGTGGACGGTGTGGTCGCGGGCGTCTGGCACCAGCGGCGCCAGGGGCGGCGTACGACGGTCACGGTGGAGCCGTTGGCGCGGCTGACCGCGCGGCAGGAGCGGGAGTTGGGGGAGCGGGTGGCACGGGTGGGCGACGTGCTGGAGGCGCGGGCCGAGTTGGCGATCGGGAAGATCACGGTCGGCCCGCACGCGTAGGGCTTCACACCGCTGCCGGTTTGCGGGCCTCGAAGAGATGGCGGGTGCTGTGAGCGACGAAGGGCCCCTCCGCCTCGATCCGCTCGTGCAGCGAGCGCAGCCGCGGGCGATAAGCGTCCACGGTGAAACCGGGCACCATCCAGACGACCTTCTTCAGGAAGTGCACCACCGCGCCGATGTCGTGGAACTCCATGCGCAGCCGCTCGGCCCGCAGATCCACGATCTCCAGCCCGGCGGCCTCGGCGCCGGCGCGCTCGTGGTCCGGGTGGCGGCCGCCGCGGGTCTCCTCCGGCAGTGGCCCGGTGAAGTGCTCGACCAGCTCGAAGGCGCTCCTCGGTCCGACGTGCTGGGCGAAGTACGTGCCGCCGGGCCTCAGCACCCGGGCGATCTCCGTCCAGTGCGCCTGGACCGGGTGCCTGCTGGTGACCAGGTCGAACGCCCCGTCCGCGAACGGCAGCGGCGCGTCCTGCGGGCTGGCCACGACCACCGCGCCCCGGGGATGCAGCAGGGCGGTGGCCTTCGCGACGTTCGGTGGCCACCCCTCCGTGGCCACGGTCACCGCCGGAAGACGCGGAGCGGAGGCGAGCACCTCGCCACCCCCGGTCTGGATGTCCAACGCCGCCGAGGCCCGCGCGAGCCGTTCCCCCATCGCCCGCGCGTACCCCCACGAGGGCCGAGCCTCGGTGGCCCGCCCCTCGAACCACGAGAAGTCCCACCCCTCGGTGGGCACGGCATCGCCTTCGGCGACGAGGGCTTCGAAGGTGGGGGAGTGGGGAGAGGCCATGGGGATGGATTGTGCCGAGGGCGAGAAGGGCCCGCGACTGATTTTCCGCGCCCCCTGAAAGAAGGGGCGCAGCCCCTTGTCTTTCAGGGGCGCGGGGAACTGCGCGACCAGCCACATCGGGCCCGCACCCGCCCCACGACCCACAACTCCCGAGCTCTCACGCGGGTTCCGGGGGCGCAGCCCCTGGCCGACCCCCGGCCTACTCGGAGAGAATCGCCTCCGCCTCCAACGTGACCCCCACCGCCCGCACCACCGAAGCGACCCGGAACGCCTCCTGCACGGCCTCCCGCCCCACCCCCGCCGCGCGGAGCACCCGCTCATGCGAGTCCAGACACCCCCCGCACCCGTTGATCGCGGACACGGCCAACGCCCACAACTCGTAGTCGACCCGGTCCACCCCGGGGCCGCCGATGACGTTCATCCGCAGCCCGGTCCGCAGACCGCCGTACTCCTGGTCGGACAGCAGATGCCGGGTGCGGAAGAAGACGTTGCTCAGCGCCATCGCCGCCGCCGCGGACTTCGCCGCGGTGTACGCCTCCGGCGACAGCCGCGCCCTGGCCTCCGGCGCCAGCTCCCGCAGCACGATCGCCGAGCGCGAGGCGATCGCCGTGGCCAGCACCGTCCCCCACAGCTGCTGTTCCGTCAGCCCGGAGTCACCGAGGACGGCGTCCAGGTTCCGGCGGAGATCCCTGGCGTAGTCCGGAATCGCGGACCTCAAGGTGTCGAGCGACATGGCGTCCTCACTCCCGGGCGAGCGGCTGACAGGGACCAGTGTGGCCGGTGCCGCGGGAACACCGCGGCACCGGCCCACTCCCTGAGGCGCCGCGGCGGCCTACTCCGTACGCAGCCCCTCCGGCCGCATCATCCGTACCAGCGGCGGCATGCTCAGCGCCGTGACCAGGACGACGACGCCCGCGCCGATGCCGGTCATCGACAGCACGCTCGGCCAGTCGACGCTCACCGGCATGTTCGTCATCTTCAGCAGGACCGCGCCGAGGGTCAGACCGACCGCCGAGGCGAGGACCAGGCCCAGCGTGATCGGGACGGCGGTCTGCCACAGCACGGACAGGCCGAGCGTGCGGCGCCGCGTACCGAAGGCGACCAGCGCAGACAGCAGCTTCCGGCGTTCACGCAGCTGCTCCAGCTGGGAGACGAGGAGGCTCGCGCCGATGAGGACCAGCACGGCGGACGCGCCCACCAGCAGACCGGTACGGATGTCCGTGAACTCCTCGGCCCGCGTGGTCGACTCCCACTCCCAGGTGCGGATGAGCGGATCGATCGCGACGGCGGCGTTGCGCACCTCGTCGAGGGCGTCCGGAACCTGGGTATCGGTCCGTACGTAGACGAAGCTGGAGAGCCCGTCCTCCGCCTTGGCGGGCAGGGCGCCCGGAGTGGCCAGCAGCCCCGCTGTCCCGGGCCGCAGCGTATCGGCACGGGCGGACACCTTCCGCAACGCTTCCGGCAGCTTCCAGGCGATCTCGGCGCCCCGCTCCTCCCCGCTGAAGGACGCGTCGAAGTACAGGGTGTTCCCGGCGGTCATGAGCTTCGTCTCCATCGGGTCACCCAGCGTGAAGACGTCGCCGTCGCGGCAGGAGGAGATCTCCGCGACTTCGCGCAGCGCTGCGCAGTCGCCGATGGTCACCGACGCCCACTCCTCGGGGTCCTTGACCGTGGCGGAGACCTCCGTGTCGGACAGTGCCGCGGTGGCCTCCGCGCCCTTGGCCCGCTTCAGCTCCTTGGTCACGGAGCTCACCGAGAGGTCGTCCGGCAGGGCGAGTTCCATCTGGGCCCGCGTGGTGTCCTTCCCGGTCGACATGGTGAACCTGCTCTCGACCCCGGCGAACAGCATCTGCAGGGCGATCGCACCGGCCACCGCCACCGCGATGCCGTTGACCATGCGGGCCGCCGAACCGCTGCTCAGCTGGAGCCTGCGGACGGCCAGTTGCCAGGAAAGGGCGCCGGAGCCCAGCCGGGCGACGAACGCCTCGACGACCCACGGCAGCAGGGCGGTGATACCGACGAGCAGCAGGACGACACCGCCGGTCACCATGTACTCGTTGAACTCCCCGTTCTCCGACCCCTGGCCGACCATCGGGTAGAGCAGCGCGAGACCGCCGAGCGGCGGCAGCAGCCGCCACCAGAGCCTGCGGCGCGCGGGCTTGGCCGTACGGACCACACCGAGCGGTTCGATGACGACGCCGCGCAGCGCGAACAGCGTGACGAGGACGGCGGCGGCCGGCACCGCGAGCGCGACCAGCAGCGCGAGGCCGGGGGAGGGGTCGAGGTAGCTCGGGAACACACTGACGTCGAGCACCTCGACAGAACCGGCGATCTCCCGGCCCAGCAGGAAGAACCCGGTGCCGAAGACCAGACCCAGCACGGCTCCCGCGAGGGCCTCGCCCGCCGCGATCCGGCGCGTCATCCGCCCGTCGGAGCCGACCAGCCGCAGCGCCGCCAGCCTGCGGTCGCGCCGCTCGCCACCGAACCGTACGGCTGTCGCGATGAACACGGCCACCGGCATCAGCAGCACCACGAAGACGACCAGGATGAGCAGCAGCAGGATCGGGTCCAGATCCTCCTCGGTGGGCTGCTCTGTCGCTCCGAACCGGTCGATCCGGGCCACCACCGAGCCGTCGATCCGCTGGGCGAGCCCCTCGGCGCCGGCGTAGTAGGCGAGTTCCCCCGGGCCGATCAGCCCGGCCTCGCCGATGGTGCCCGCCGTCTCGTACGGCAGCCGGTCCCGCAGCAGTTCCCCGGCGTCCGACTTCAGCAGTTCGGCGAGGGCGGGAGAGACGACCATCTCGCCCGGCGCGGGGAACTTGCCCAGCCCCGGTGGTGGCGGCGCGTGCTCGCCCTCGGGTTCGAGGAGCCGTCCCCTTATCTCGCGGTGCCGGTACTCGGTGTCGGTGTCGGCGACGAGCAGGCTCCTGTCGGTCGGCTTGGACCTGGTGTTGTCCTCCAGGTAGCCGATCCCCCGGTCCTGCCGGGCTTCCTCCCTGGCTCCCCGCGCCGACATCGCGCTCGGTATCGCCGCCGTGAGCAGCAGCAGCGCCACCCCGAGGCCGACGCCGACCGCGGTGAGCACGGCACGCACCCAGCCCTCACGGCCCCCGGTGAAGGTGAACCGCACCCCCATCGCCAGGTCCCGGTACCACTGGCGGACCATGGCGGAACTCATACGACGCGCTCCATGTCCCGCGACTTGCCGTCCCGTACGACGATCTCGCGGTCGGAGTACGCGGCCACCCGGGCCTCGTGCGTGACCAGGACGACGGCGGCGTTGGTGGACCGGGCGGCCTCGGTGAGCAGCTCCATCACGCGCTCACCGTTGAGCGAGTCGAGCGCGCCGGTGGGCTCGTCCGCGAACAGCACCCGAGGGTTGGTGACCAGGGCCCGGGCCACGGCGACCCGCTGGCCCTGGCCGCCGGAGACCTCACCGGGACGCTTGCGCGCGAGGTCGTCGACCTCCAACCGCTGCATCCAGCCGAGTGCGGTCTTCTCGGCCTCCTTGCGGGAGCCGCCGTTCAGCCTCAGCGGCAGCGCCACGTTCTCCACACAGGTCAGCTCCGGCACCAGCTGGCCGAACTGGAAGACGAACCCGAACTCGCTGCGCCGGAGCGCGCTGCGCTGGGCGTCGTTCATGGTGGCCATCTCACGGCCGTTGTACGTGATCGAGCCCGAGTCGGGCGGCACGATCCCGGCGAGGCAGTGCAGCAGCGTCGACTTGCCGGAGCCGGAGGGGCCCATCACCGCGACGACCTCGCCGGGGTGGATGGAGAACTCGGCACCGTCCAGCGCGGTGGTCGGACCGTACGCCTTGCGCAGATCGGTCGCGACGAGCAGGGAGCCGGCGGGGGTCATCACCGGACCACCGCCTCGGCCAGCTTGCCCAGCCGGGCGGCGGTCAGCTCCAGCCATCGCAGATCGGCCTCCAGATGGAACAGGGCGTGGTCGCAGATCAGCTGATCGGCCAGGTCGCCCTTGCGCTTGCGGTCGGTGAGGATGCGCATCATGCGCAGGTGTTCGGAACGCTGGGTGTCGAGGATGTCGGCCGCGTTCCGGTCGGTGAGCAGGGCGAGGACGACCTTCGTGTAGAGGGTCGACTGCAGATACGGCTCGGGTTTCTCGGGTGTCGCGAGCCACCGCTGGACATCGGTGATGCCCGCCTCGGTGATCGCGTACCGCTTGCGCTCGGGGCCGCCGCCGGGCTCGACGCCGTCGACCTCGACGAGGCCGTTCTTCAGCAGGCGCGACATCGTCGAGTAGACCTGGCCGTAGTGCAGCGGCCGGTCGTGACCGAACTTCTCGTCGAAGGCCCGCTTGAGGTCGTAACCGTGTCGGGGCCCGGACTCCAGGAGTCCCAGGAGGGTGTGACCGATGGACATGAGCACGACTGTACACAGGGGCTATACACCGCACGTATACCCACTGTGTATAGGTTGTCGCCGGAGGGGGAGGGGGCGCAGGTCAGAGCCGATTGTCACGGTTGTGTCACTGAGGCCGACGGCAACTCATGAGCCGGACGGGGCAACCATCGGCCCTGTTGGAACGTCCGTTCCGGTGGGATGAGGTCTATCGGAGCGCGCTTCGCGTGCGCTTTGTCACGCCGCCACAAGGCGGACCGACTCCCTCTTGTCATAGTCCTCGGTGTTAGCTTGCTGAGCTGACAAGACCCGAGTGACGTATGAGACCGAGCAGAATGCGGAGCGGACCGGAGCCATGGGACGAGCGGAAGAAAGACGAGCGCGGCAGCGCGGCGGTCGCCGCGCGGCGCCCAAGCGCTCGTCCGGGGGCGATGCGGGCACGACGACCGTCATAGGTGCGCCCGAGGGCGGTGGTGGCCGGGCGGCAGCCAGGGCCGCCGCCAAGGGCACCGGCAAGAAACAGCAGAAGAGCCTCCTGCGCCGCCTCTTCACCTGGAAGAAGATCCTCGGCACGTTCTTCGGTGTCTGCCTGCTCGGTATGGCCGCCTTCGTCGCGCTCTACCTCTGGATCGACATCCCCAAGGGGAACCCCCAGGCGCTCCAGGAAAGCAACGTCTACAAGTACTCCAACGGCAAGATCCTCGCCCGCTCCGGCACGACCAACCGCGAGATCGTCGAACTCAAGGACATCCCCAAAGAGGTCCAGCAGACCTTCGTCGCAGCCGAGAACAAGACCTTCTACACGGACCCCGGCGTCGACTTCAAGGGCATGACCCGAGGCCTGATCAACACCCTGTCCGGCAAGGGCAAACAGGGCGGCTCCACGATCACCCAGCAGTACGTCAAGAACTTCTACCTGACATCCGACCAGACGGTGACCCGCAAGCTCAACGAGCTGGTCATCTCCCTGAAGCTGGAGCGCAACGAGTCCAAGGACACCATCCTCGCGGGCTACATCAACACCAGCTACTACGGCCGTGGCGCCTGGGGCATCCAGGCCGCCGCCCAGGCGTACTACCGCAAGGACGCCAAGGACCTCAACGTCCGAGAAGGCGCCTACCTCGCCGCGCTGCTCCAGGCCCCGAGCCAGTACGACCTGGCCACCGCCACCCCGACCGGCAGGAAGCTGGTCACGAACCGGTGGAACTACGTGCTGGACAACATGGTCGAGATGAAGAAGCTGTCCGCCTCGGAGCGTGCGGGCATGAAGCTCCCCATGCCGAAGGAGCCCCAGTCCGCCCCCGACATGGAGGGCCAGAACGGCTACCTGGTGAACGCGGCCAACAACGAGCTGGCCAAGCAGCTCGTGGCCGGGAACAAGGCCTCCGACATCGAGGATGCCAAGACGAAGATCGAGGCGGGCGGCTGGACCGTCACGCTGAACGTCGACCCGAAGAAGCAGGTCGCGCTGGAGAAGGCCGTCAAGGAACGCCTCACCAGCAAGCTCGACCCGAAGAAGCGCAAGGTCGACAAGCACATCCAGGCCGGCGCGGTCTCCGTCGACCCGAAGACCGGCAAGGTCCTCGCCATGTACGGCGGCGTCGACTACGTGAAGCACTTCACCAACAACGCCATGCGCCGGGACTACCAGCCCGCGTCCACCTTCAAGCCGGTGATCCTCGCCGCGGCCGTCGACGAGGGCGCCGAGACGCAGGACGGCGACCCGATCACCGCGAGCACCGTCTACGACGGTGACAGCGGGCACAAGGTCATGGACAACGGCACCGCGGTCGGCTTCAACCCGCCGAACGAGGACAACGTCGACTACGGCGACGTCACCGTGCAGACCGCCATGAACAAGTCCATCAACTCCGTCTTCGCCCAGATGGGCGTCGACGTGGGCATGGAGAAGGTCATGGAGGTCGCCGGGAAGCTCGGCATGGACACCGAGGGCATGGAGGCGGTCCCCGCCCAGACCCTGGGTTCCATGGGCGCCAGCCCGCTGGAGATGGCCGGCATCTACGCCACCCTCGACAACCACGGCAGGAAGGTCACCCCGACCATCGTCGCCTCCGCCACGCACCGCGAGGGCGAGGTCGAGTTCCCCGAGGCGATCGGCGAGCAGGTCATCACCCCCGAGGCCGCCGACACGGTCACCTCGGTCCTCACCGGCGTGGTCGACGACGGTACGGCCAGGACGTCCGTCCGCGACAACCCCGCCCGCGACGGCCAGGTGGTCGCCGGCAAGACGGGTACCTCCGACGAGAACCGCTCCGCCTGGTTCACCGGCTACACCCCGAACCTCGTGACCTCCGTCGGCCTCTTCGGCGAGGACATGAGCAAGAACGGCAAGCACGTCCCGATGTACGGTGCCGGCGGCGAGGAGCGCGTCAACGGCGGTGGCTTCCCGGCCCAGATCTGGGCCACGTACACCTTCGGCGTCATGGGCAAGACCACCAAGTTCGAGCTGGACACCAAGCAGGGCGCCGCGGTGGCGCCGACGGAGTCCCCGACCCCCTCGACCAGCCCGAGCCCGACCCCGTCGGAGACCCCCACCACCGAGGAACCGTCGACCGAGCCCGCGACCACCCCGGAGACGACACCGGAGACGACCCCGGAGACGACCCCGGAGACAACGCCGGAGACGACCCCGGTGGAGACCCCGTCGGACGACGGCGACATCGAACTGCCGACGGATCCGAACGATCCGCAGTCAGACGGATAGCGCACGAGCGCACAAGAGAAGGGCGCCCGGTAACCACCGGGCGCCCTCTGTTTTAGGGGCGCGGGGCTGTGTCGATCTGCGGCTCCGCCGCGTGGGCGCGATCAACCACGACGAACCCGCAGTCCGCAAGGCACACCGGGCCCCGAGCTGCGAGCGGCTCAACCAGCGGAGCGCTCACGCCTGATTGAGCTCGAACCAGACGACTTTCCCCGCACTCAACCGAGTGGCCCCCCACCGCTTGGCCAGGCGATTGACCAGGTAGAGCCCACGGCCCCCCTCGTCCGTCGCCCGGGCCTGCCGCAACCGGGGCAACTGCGGCACGTCGTCGGTCACCTCGCACCGCAGCACATCGGTCCGCAGCAACCGCAGGGTGACGGGCCGAGTCGCATACCGCACCGCGTTCGTCACGACCTCACTGATGAGCAACTCGACGGAGTCGGTCAACTCCTCAAGTCCCCACCGCGACAGGGCATGCCGAGCCAGCCGCCGAGCCCGCCCCGGAGCCATCTCCTCCGGCTCCAGGAACCAGTACGCGACATCACTGGGAGCGATCCCATCGAACCGCGCCGCGAGCAGCGCGATGTCGTCGTCCCGGTCACCCGGGCCGAGCATGTCGAGCACCTCGTCGCACAGCGCTTCCAGCGGCGGCGGATGATCCGGCCCGGTCAACTGGGCCGTCGCGGCCAGCTTCTCGCGCAGTTGCTCTATCCCGGTCCACACATCACGGAGCCGGGACTCCACGAGCCCGTCGGTGTACAGCAACAACGTGCCCCCGGCCGGCGCGTCCAGCTCGACGGCCTCGAAGTCCACGCCGCCCACACCGATCGGCGCCCCCGGCGGCACCCGCAGCACCTCGGCACGTCCGCCCAGGTGCAGCAGCACCGGCGGCGGATGCCCGGCGTTGGCGATGGTGATCCGATGCGAGACCGGGTCGTACACGGCGTACAGACACGTCGCCATGCGGTCCGTACCGAGCCGCTGCGCCTGCTCGTCGAGGTGGTGCAGCACCTCCTGCGGCGGCAGGTCCAGCCCCGCCAGCGTCTGCGCGGTGGTCCGCAGCTGACCCATGATCGCGGCGGAGGTCATCGAATGACCCATCACATCACCCACGACCAGCGCGACCCGGCTCCCCGGCAGGGGAATCGCGTCGTACCAGTCACCGCCGACCCGCGCGGTCTCGGCGGCCGGCAGATACCGGTGCGCGAGCCGCACGCCGGTGCACTTCGGCAGCGCCTCCGGCAGCATCGTGCGCTGCAACTCGTCAGCGATGTACGCCTCACGGCCGTACAGCACCGCCTTGTCGATGCCGAGCGCGCTGTGCGTGGCGAGCTGGGCGGCGACCAGCAGATCGTCCTGCTCGAACGCCATCCGCTCCGGGCGGCGCAGGAAGACCGCCGCGCCGATCACCCGGCGCCGGCCGCGCAGCGGCGCGAGGATCGCCCGCTGGCCGGTCGGTACGGTCAGTTCGGCGTCCGGACCCAGCAGCTCGGGCAGCGCGTCGTGCGCGGCGGGCGCGTCCGCGAAGACCGGCCGCACCCCGCGCAGCACCTCGGCGAGCGCCCCGCCGGGCCGTACCTCGCACTGCTCGGCGGTGACCACGGCCAGATCGACGGGCTGCTCGGGCTGGAACGCGGGCATGAAACCGCCCTCGGTGTCCCGCTCCTCGGGGATCCGGTCGGTGCGCCGCAGTCGCAGCACCATGGGCCCGGTGGGCCGTTCGTCGCCGACCGGCAGCGGCTCGCGCAGATACACGAGGATCGCGTCGGAGAACGTCGGCACGGTGGCCCGGCACAGACCCATCACGATCTCGTCCAGGTCGATGCCCCGCGCGATCCGCCGGGTCGCGGCGCCCACGAAGCGCAGCCGGTCGCCGTCCCGCCGCATGGGCATGGGAGCGCCCGGCGGCACGCCCTGCCCGCTGCGCCGCTCCAGGGCGCCGTCGGCCCCGCCCGACCGGTCCGGCTCGCCGCCGGGCTGCGCCGGGATGGTCTCCGGCGCGGGGCGCGGGCGGTGCGGATCGGGCTCCGTGGCCGCGGGCTGCGAGTGCTCGGAGAGCGCCGGCTGGGCGTGCTCCGAAGGGGCCTGTCCGCCCTTCGCGCACGGGGCCGCCGTGCCCGGCTCGGCCGACGCGTCACCCATGCGTGCCTGTGCGGGTAAGGCCGTGGCGGGCGCGGCTCGGGGCGGCTCCTGGGTACGCAGGAGCGCCCCGCGGGGATCCGTGGGGCCGGCGCCGCTCTGAGGGCGCTCGTGGGAGGTGGGGTGCTCCGTCACGCGTGTCGAATCCATCCGTCCGGGACTGCGCGCCAGGCGCGCAGTGCGTCCCGCAAACCCGAAACTTCGTTCCGCAGAAAGGCCGATACCCGGATTACGTGTCCTGGGAACGGAATTCCCGCGTGGTCAGAGGCAGTTCCTGTGCCACACACGGTACCGGCGGGCGCGCCGGAGGACAGTACCGACCGTCCGTCCGGCCGTCTCCGGCTCATCCCGGTGTAACCCTCGTACCCCTTGATCACGTCTTGCCGCCCCTCGGTGACGTACGGTCAAGCCCTACCCGAACTGCGGGAGTTGCCCCTGTGAACTCTTGCGGAGGACGATCCTACGGTTGCGGACCGGGGGCGCATCAAGGGTCTCATGAGGACAAGTGCGCGGGTGTACGGTCCCAGTCGTCCGGGAGAGACGGTACCCCCCACGCCGGATTCGGGCGCCAGTGCTGCCATCCTTCCGAGAACGGCGGGCCCCACGCGCGGATCACCTCCACCGCGGACCGCCCCGCCTCCCGCACCCCCTCGGCCGCGTGAGCGTCCATCAGGCCGTCCTGCTGAGCCTGCGCGAACTCGTCCTCGTCGAGCCAGTTCCAGGACCGGTCCGGGTACACGCAGATGTCCAGGAAGTGGTCCTCGGAGTCCACGCCGCTGTCCCAACGGGCCAGCGGGGTCTCCAGATTGACGTACCAGTTCTTGAAACGCCAACCCTGCTCCCAGAACAGCCACACCGACCACGGCTCGCCCGGCCGCGCCAGCTTCAGCACGCCGTTGCCGGACCACCGGCCCAGCCGTACGCTCCGGGGCTTCTTGTACCGGGACGCGAGCGGCTCGGTGCTCAGTGAGGTGCCGTCAGCCAGCACGGGCCGTACGCACTCGGTGCCGGGTGCCATCCAGACGGCCAGCAGATCCTCGTCGTCCCGCACGACGGTGACGGGACGCGCGATATGGAAGCCCTCTCCGGCGTTCTCCCGGTAGCGCCACAGGATCTGACTCCCGGGCTCCCAGAACCCCGCTGCCCCGCCCGCTTCCACTCGTCTCACCACTCCGTCGTCTCCCATGCGCAGATATTAGGTGTCATGGGCATACGACGCTGCGGTGCCGTTCACGGTTCACGCCCTGGCGGGAATCGGTTACCCGGGTGACACCTGGTACGGCCGGAATCCGCCGTCCCGTCACGGCCGCGTCATCCGCAGGACATCCAGCGCCTCGTCGAGCTGATCCCGGCTCAGATCGCCGCGCTCCACGTACCCGCTCTCCAGGACGACCTCCCGGATCGTCTTCCGCTCCGCGAGGGCCTTCTTGGCGACCTTCGCGGCCTCCTCGTACCCGATGTACTTGTTGAGCGGGGTGACCACCGACGGCGAGGACTCGGCGTACTCACGGGCCCGCTCGCGGTGCGCGACGATCCCGTCCACGGTCCGGTCGGCGAGCAGCCGCGAGACGTTGGTGAGGAGCCTGACGGACTCCAGGACGTTCTTGGCGATCACCGGCAGCATGACGTTGAGCTCGAAGTTGCCGGACGCGCCCGCCGTGGTGACCGTGGCGTCGTTCCCGGTCACCTGGGCCGCGACCATGAGCACGGCCTCCGGGATCACCGGATTGACCTTGCCGGGCATGATCGAGGACCCGGGCTGGAGGTCCGGGAGGGAGATCTCCGCGAGACCGGTCCTCGGCCCCGACGCCATCCACCGCAGATCGTTGGCGATCTTCGTGAGGGACACGGCGATCGTCCGGAGCTGCCCGGACGTCTCGACGATCCCGTCCCGTGCCCCCTGCGCCTCGAAGTGGTTCCGCGCCTCGGTGAGCGGCAGCCCGGTGACCCGCGCGACCTCCGCGATCACGGCGGCGGAGAACCCGGGCGGCGTGTTGATGCCGGTCCCCACGGCCGTACCGCCCAGGGGGAGTTCGGCGAGCCGGGGCAGCGACGCCTCCAGCCGCTCGATCCCGTACCGCACCTGGGCCGCGTACCCGCCGAACTCCTGGCCGAGAGTGACCGGTGTGGCGTCCATGAGATGCGTACGACCGGACTTCACGACGTCCGCGAACTCCTCCGCCTTGCGCTCCAGGGCCGTGGCCAGATGCTCCAGGGCGGGGATCAGGTCACGCGTCACGGCGGCGGTGGCGGCGATGTGGATGGAGGAGGGGAAGACGTCGTTGGACGACTGCGAGGCGTTGACGTGGTCGTTCGGATGCACGTCCCGGCCGAGCCGCTCGCTCGCCAGGGTGGCCACGACCTCGTTGGTGTTCATGTTCGACGAGGTCCCGGAACCGGTCTGGAACACGTCGACCGGGAAGTGCTCGTCCCAGCGCCCGTCCGCGACCTCGTCGGCGGCGTCCTGGATCGCCTCGGCGACCTCCTTGTCGAGCACCCCCAACTCGGCGTTCACCTTGGCGGCGGCGCCCTTGATCCGGGCCAGGGCCTCGATGTGCGCGCGCTCGATCCGCTGCCCCGACACCGGGAAGTTCTCGACCGCCCGCTGTGTCTGGGCCCGCCACTTGGCGTCCGCCGGCACTCGGACCTCACCCATGGAGTCGTGTTCGACGCGGTAGTCAGTCATGACCGGTACAGCGTCCCGGCCGGCCGTGATGTTCCCGCTCGTACGCCTTGTGGGTGAGGGCGGTAATCCGCGGGCCGATGGCGGTGGCGTGCAGTAGCGTCGCCACGATGAGTGGCCCGTCGAACGAGTTCGACGAACTTCCGAAGAAAGAACGTGAATTGAGAAGAGCTGTCATACGCCGGTCCTGTGTGGCCGGTGTCGCCGCCCTGTCCCTGACCCTGCTGTCCGCGTGCTCGGACGCCGGCGAGGGCGGGTCGGATTCGGCCGCCGAGGAGAGCAAGGCGCCGGCCCTGTCCGCCGCGGACCTGGAGAAGGCCGCCCTGAAGGACGGGGACGTCGAGGGCCACAAGGTCACCGCGCCCACCGCCACGGTGGACCAGAAGGATGTCGAGACGGACAGCGAGGAGTGCGCGCCCGTCGCGTACGCCATGGTCGGCAGCGTGGTGGACGAGCCGTCCGCGACCGTGCAACGCGAGACGGCCAGCGAGATCGATCCGGCCAAGGCCGCCAAGAGCGTCGGCGCCTCGGGCCTCGACACCACCCGGGTCCTGCTGCGCCTGTCCGCCTACGACAGCGCGGCAGCCCAGACCGTGATGAAGTCCCTCAACAGCTCGGCCAAGGCGTGCGCGGAGGGCTTCAAGGTCACGGTCGACGGCACCAGCCAGGACGTCACCAAGGTCTCCACGGCCACCGCCCCGCAGGGCGCCGACGAGGCCATCGCCCTCGACTTCCTCAGCGAGGGCGGCGCCGCGAAGATCCCGATGAAGATCGTCGTCTTCCGCAAGGGCAGCACACTGGGCTACTTCACCGCCCTCAACATCGCCTCGGCCGCCACGGGCAAGGACTTCGACTTCCCGACGGAGGTCACCGAGGCCCAGCTGAAAAAACTGCGGTAAGGCCGGCAATCGTGACCGGCCGTCTCATATGGCCCGTAGGACGCGCTCGAGACGGGCGGAAGCCCGCTCAATCCAGAAGCCCGTTCGATTCAGCCCGTCCGGCGTTTGAGGACGAGGCCGGAGGCCGATGGGGGGCCTGGGGGCGTAGCCCCCAGGGACGGGTGGGGTCGAAGGGGCAGCGCCCCTGGGGACGGGTATGGGTAGGGGCGGCGGGGGCGAGGAAAACGCGACCCGGCCGCCCGAACCGAACTACGCCAGCCCAGGCCCCCGCACCGGAATCGACGTGAACGTCGGCGCCGGCGCCGGGTCCTTGAAGAAGTCGTTGCCCTTGTCGTCGACGACGATGAACGCCGGGAAGTCCTCGACCTCGATCTTCCAGACGGCCTCCATGCCGAGCTCCTCGTACTCGACGACCTCGACCTTCTTGATGCAGTCCTGCGCGAGCCGGGCCGCAGGCCCGCCGATCGACCCCAGGTAGAACCCGCCGTGCGCCCCGCACGCGTCCGTGACCTGCTGCGACCGGTTCCCCTTCGCCAGCATCACCTTGGAACCACCCGCCGCCTGGAACTGCTCCACGTACGAGTCCATACGCCCGGCCGTCGTCGGCCCGAACGACCCCGACGCGTACCCCTCGGGCGTCTTCGCCGGCCCCGCGTAGTACACCGGGTGGTCCTTCAGGTACTGCGGCATCTCCTCACCCGCGTCGAGCCGCTCCTTGATCTTGGCGTGCGCGATGTCACGCGCCACGACCAGCGGCCCGGAGAGCGAAAGCCGCGTCTTCACCGGGTACTTGGTCAGCTCCGCGAGGATGTCGTCCATCGGCTGGTTGAGGTCGATGCGCACGACGTCCGACGACTCGTCCAGGTGCTCGTCCGTCGTCTCCGGCAGGAACCGCGCCGGGTCCGTCTCCAGCTGCTCCAGGAACACACCCTCGGCCGTGATCTTCGCGACGGCCTGCCGGTCGGCGGAGCAGGAGACGGCGATGGCGACCGGGCAGGACGCCCCGTGCCGCGGCAGCCGCACCACCCGCACGTCATGGCAGAAGTACTTGCCGCCGAACTGCGCGCCGATCCCGATCTTCTGCGTCAGCTCGAAGACCTTCTGCTCCAGCTCCTTGTCCCGGAACCCGTGCCCGAGCGGCGACCCCTCCGCCGGGATCTCGTCCAGGTAGTGCGCGGAGGCGTACTTCGCGGTCTTCAGCGCGTACTCGGCACTCGTGCCGCCCACCACGATCGCGAGGTGGTACGGCGGACACGCGGCCGTGCCCAGCGAACGGATCTTCGCCTCCAGGAACTTCATCATGGAGGCCTCGTTGAGGACGGCCTTCGTCTCCTGGTAGAGGAAGCTCTTGTTGGCGCTGCCGCCGCCCTTGGCCATGAACAGGAACTTGTACGCGCCGCCGTCGGTGGCGTACAGCTCGATCTGCGCCGGCAGGTTCGACCCGGTGTTCTTCTCCTCCCACATGGTGAGCGGAGCCATCTGCGAGTACCGCAGGTTCAGGTTCAGGTACGCGTCGTAGATGCCCCGGCTCAGGGCCTCCTCGTCGCGCCCCTCGGTCAGCACGTTCTGCCCGCGCTTGCCCATGACGATCGCCGTACCGGTGTCCTGGCACATGGGCAGCACACCGGCGGCCGCGATGTTCGCGTTCTTCAGCAGGTCCAGCGCGACGAACTTGTCGTTGCCCGACGCCTCGGGGTCGTCGATGATCCGGCGCAGCTGCGCGAGGTGGGCCGGGCGCAGATAGTGCTGGATGTCGTGGATGGCCTCGGCGGCCAGCTTGCGCAGCGCCTCCGGCTCCACCTTGAGGAACGTGCGCCCGTCGGCCTCGAACGTGGAGACACCCTCGGAGGTCACCAGCCGGTACGGGGTGGTGTCCTCTCCCATGGGGAGCAGATCGGTGTACTCGAACTCAGGCATGTCGCCCATTCCTCACTCGACAAGGCTGTGGTCAGGCTCGCGCGCCCTGCGGCTCACTCGCCGACGGCTGACCTCCGTGGGCAGCGCCCACCAGCGTAGAACCTGCCTCCGAGGGCGGGCTTGTGAGGTAAGGCTCAGTTCGCCGTCCCGAGTTGTCCACACCCCTGGTCGCGATCTATCGCGAGTGGGTACGCTGCTCCCGTGGACCTTCAGAAGCGCCCCACCCAGGAACCGCCGTTGTCGACCGCCGAGCTGCGCGCCTCCGACGCCGACCGCGACCGGATCGCCGATCTCCTGCGCGACGCTCTCGCCGAGGGCCGCCTCACCGCGGAGGAGCACTCCGAACGGGTTGAGGGCGTGCTCGCCGCCAAGACCGTGGGCGAGCTGGACGTCTTCGTACGCGACCTGCCGGCCGGTCAGGCCCGGAAGGCGGGGCCGGCGTATGTGCCGCCGGTGTCCTCCGTGCCCAACCGCCCCACCCCCGGGGCCATCCCGATGGACCCCGACGACCGTCTGATGGCCGTCTTCAGCTCCTCGATGCGCAAGGGGCGCTGGCGGGCCGGCCGCCGCATCCACGCGTACGCGATGTTCGGCAGCGTCGAGATAGACCTCAGCGAGGCCCTCTTCGAGCACCGTCAGGTGATGATCAAGGCGATCTCGGTCTTCGGCAGCGTCGAGATCCGCGTCCCGGAGAACGTCTCGCTGCGCGGCAGCGGTGGCGGCATCCTCGGCAACTTCGAGGTGGACGCGCTGGATTCGGTCGAGACCGACGCACCCGTGGTCTTTGTGGACGGACTGGCCGTCCTCGGACACATCGAGGCGAAGCCCAAGCGCGGCAAGGTGATCGCCGACCTCCTGGGCAGGGTGACCGACCACGTCTCCCGCAAGGTCGACGATCATTTGCGCAAACACCTGGATCGTTGACGCTTGTGAATTCGACCATGCCGGGTCCCACTCGAAGGGGCCCGGTCCGGTTGTGACCAGGCGGTGTTGACGCCGAATTCCAGCGGATCGGGACTCAGTGCATAGGCCCGCGCACAGCGGGTAGGCCTTGCTGCATCGTCTCTCGCTCGCGAAGCCGTCGTCAGGAGTAGACCGTGCTGCATCCGCCGCATTCGTCCCTGCAGGTCGCTGCTGTTCCGCCCCAGCGGGTGCCAGTGCGCGACAGGGATCAGGACGCCCCGTGGCACACGGAGGCCGTGTGCCGGCGTGACGAGGCCGGACTGTTCTTCGCCCCTTCCAAGGAGCCCACCGCGTCCCGGCTCTCCCGAGAAGAAGCCGCCAAGCGCGTCTGCGCCCGCTGCCCCGTCATGGTCGAGTGCCGAGAACACGCACTCCTGCAACCAGAGCCCTACGGAGTCTGGGGCGGCCTGACAGCAGCCGAACGCCGCGTGGTGCTGGCCCGCAGGCGCCGCCGAGACCTGGAACTGAAGAAGGCGGCACGGACGAACGGGACGATAGCCGCGGCGGGCTGACGCCGACACACCCATCCGACAGGGCACCCTCTCCGCACAAGAGGGCGCCCTGTCGGCGTTGGAGGGGCGGCGACCCTTCCAGGGTGCGGGGAACCGCGCGACAAGCCACAACGATCCCGCGGCCGACCACGCGGCGAACTCCCCACCCCTTCAGTCCACCGGCCGCCTACTTGGCCTTTTCGAAGTCGATGGAGCTGTAGGCCCGCAACTTGCTCAATCGGTGCGTCGAATCGATCCGCCGCACCGTCCCCGACTTCGACCGCATCACGATCGAGTCGGTGGTGGCGGTCTCCGACCGGTACCGCACCCCGCGCAGCAACTCCCCGTCCGTAATACCGGTCGCCACGAAGAACACGTTCTCCCCGGACACCAGGTCATCGGTCGTCAGCACCCGGTCGAGGTCATGCCCCGCGTCGACCGCCCGCTGCCGCTCCGCGTCGTCCTTCGGCCACAGCTTGCCCTGGATGGTGCCGCCGAGACACTTCACCGCGCAGGCCGAGATGATCCCCTCGGGCGTACCGCCCACGCCGAGCAGCATGTCGACGCCGGTGCCCTCGCGCAACGCCAGGATCGAGCCCGCGACATCACCGTCCGAGATCAGCTTGATACGCGCCCCGGTCTCCCGGATCTCCTCGATGAGGCCTTCGTGGCGCGGCCGGTCGAGGATGACGACCGTCACGTCCTCCGGCGTGGACCGCTTCGCCTTGGCGACCCGGCGGATGTTCACCGACACCGGCGCGTCGATGTCGACGAAGTCCGCCGCCTCGGGCCCGGTGACCAGCTTGTCCATGTAGAAGACGGCCGACGGGTCGAACATCGTGCCCCGGTCGGCCGCCGCGAGAACGGCGATCGCGTTGGTCATGCCCTTGGCCGTCAGCGTCGTACCGTCGATCGGGTCCACGGCGATGTCGCACTCGGGGCCGGTGCCGTCACCGACGCGCTCGCCGTTGAAGAGCATCGGGGCCTCGTCCTTCTCGCCCTCCCCGATCACGACGACGCCGTTCATCGACACGGTGGAGACGAGGGTCCGCATGGCCCGCACGGCGGCCCCGTCCGCCCCGTTCTTGTCGCCGCGGCCGACCCAGCGGCCCGCGGCCATCGCGGCCGCCTCGGTCACCCGTACGAGCTCCAGGGCGAGGTTGCGGTCGGGGGCCTCGGAGGGGACTTCGAGCTCGGACGGCAGATGATGGTTCTCGGTCATCGGAGCGCACCTTTCTGATACGACGACGGCCGGATGAGGGTTCCGCTCGACTCTATCGTCAGTCCGACAGAATGAGCAGGGGACCCCACGGATGAGCAGACCAGTGCACCTGCGACGATGAGGGCGTGGCAGGTATGAAAGGCAAGCAGACCGTTCGCGACATGGTCCTCTCCCTGGGGCTCATCGTGCTGGCGGCATGGGTCATCTATCTCTTCATCCCGCATGACGAGACCGAGCAGGAGCTCAAGCGTGTCGACTACCGCGTCGAACTGCTGACGGCGCGCCGCGCGGCCTCGTACCCGGTGGCCGCGCCCGAGGGCCTGCCCGACACCTGGAAAGCCACGTCCGTCCGCTTCCGCGGCGACGAGTCCGACCACTGGCACCTCGGGTTCCACGACCCCGAAGGTCAGTACGTGGCGGTCGAGCAGTCCGCCGAGAAGCCGTCCCGGTTCATTCCGGACGCCACCCAGGACGCGAGGAAGACCGAGACCACCCAGAAGATCGGCGACGCGACCTGGACCCGGTACGAGGGCGAGCGCTATGACGCCCTGGTCCTGGAGAGCGAGGGCTCCACGACCGTGGTCGCGGGCTCGGCGTCGTTCGACCGGCTGACGAAGATGGCCGAGTCGCTGAAGACGGAGTGACCTCGCGGGACGTGAGCCCGTGCGGGACGTGAGCCGCTTCGACGTCGATTTCGGGTGAACGCGCATGACGTGGACGTGACGAAGGGCCCCGGCGTCGCCGCCGGGGCCCTTCGTCACGACTCGCGCGGACTGCTCAGACCGTGGTGACGACCTCGTCGAAACCCAGACGCGGGGAGCGGGGGTAGGACGCGCCCTCGCCCGGCTTGCCGATGTTGACGACCATCAGCGGGGTGTGGTCGTCGTCCAGGAACTCCTTCTGGACACCGGCGAAGTCGAAGCCGGTCATCGGGCCGGCGGCCAGGCCGGCGGCGCGGACGCCGATGATGAAGTACGCGGCCTGGAGGGCGGCGTTCATCCCGGCGGCGGACTCACGGGCCGGGCGCTCGGCGAAGAAGAGGTCCTTGGCCTGCGGGAACGCCGGGAACAGGGCCGGCAGCTCCTCGTGGAACTCGTTGTCCGCGGCGAGGATCGCGACCAGCGGGGCGGAGGCCGTCTTGGCCTGGTTGCCCTCGGACATGTACGGCACCAGACGCTCGCGGGCCTCGGCGGAACGGACGAGGACGATGCGCAGCGGGGTCTGGTTGAAGGCGGTCGGGCCGTACTTGACCAGGTCGTAGATCGCCTGCACCTGCTCCTCGGTCACCGGCTCGTCGGTGAACGTGTTGGCGGTGTGGGCCTCGCGGAACAGCAGGTCCTGGGCAGTGGGGTCAAGAACGAGGGACATCAGGCAACCTTCGGAAGATGTGCGGTTTACGGCTCCGAAGGTACGCCAGGAAAGTTCAAGGTTCAATCAAATGTGAGGCTGGGTGATCCGCTTCACAGTGCCCCGTGGCGCTCAGTCGTCCCCGTCGCCGGCCTCGGCGGCGTCGTCCTCCGCCAGCGCCGCGTCCAGCCGCGCCCGTGCGCCGTCCAGCCAGCGGCGGCACACCTTGGCCAGCTCCTCACCGCGCTCCCACAGGGCGAGGGACTCCTCCAGCGTCGTACCGCCCGCCTCCAGGCGGCGGACGACCTCGATCAGCTCGTCCCGCGCCTGCTCGTACCCGAGGGCGCGGTCGGCCTCCGAGGCCCCGGTGGCCTCGGTGGTCCCGCCGGCCTCACTCACGTTGCTGGTCATGCGGCCCACCTTATGCGTCCCCTCCGACAGTCCCCGTCTCGTGGACAGTCCCGGCCTCGTGGACTGTCCCTGCCTCCTGGACTGTCCCCGTCCCGTCGACCCGGACGACGAACTCGCCCTCGGCCACCCGCGCCCGCAACGGCTCCTCCGACGTGACCTCGCCGGGCGCGCGGACCACATGGCCGTCGGTCTTCTGCAGCACCGCGTACCCCCGCTGGAGCGTCGCCGCGGGGGAGAGGGCCACCACGCGCGCGTGCGTGTGCGTCAACTCCGAGGCGGCCCGGTCCAGATGGTGTCCGAGGCAGCGGCGGCCCCGGTCGAGCAGCGCGGCCACATGGTCGGCACGCTCGTCGATCATGCGGTGCGGATCCTCTATCGAGGGGCGCGCGAGAGCGTGCGCGAGGCCCCGCTCCTCCCGGTCCACGAACGCCTCCACACACCGCCGCGCGCGGTCCCGCAGCCACCGCACCCGCTCGTACTCCTCGCCGACGTCCGGCACGACCTTCTTGGCCGCGTCGGTCGGCGTGGACGCCCGCAGGTCCGCCACATAGTCCAGCAGCGGGGTGTCGGGCTCATGGCCGATCGCCGACACCACCGGCGTACGACAGGACGCGACCGCCCGCACGAGCTGCTCGTCGGAGAACGGCAGCAGGTCCTCCACACTGCCGCCGCCGCGCGCCACGATGATGACGTCCACGCCCTCCAGCGCGTCCAGCTCCTTCACCGCCTGCACGACCTGCGGCACCGCGTGCACACCCTGTACGGCGACATTGCGCACCTCGAAGCGGACGGCCGGCCAGCGGTGCCGGGCGTTCTCCAGCACGTCCCGCTCGGCCGCGGAGGCCCGGCCGCACACGAGCCCGATCAGCTGCGGGAGAAACGGCAGCGCCTTCTTCCGCTCCGGCGCGAACAGCCCCTCGCTCGCCAGGGACTTCTTCAACTGCTCGAGCCGGGCCAGCAGTTCACCGACCCCGACCGGCCTTATCTCGGTGGCCCGCAACGACAGCTGGCCGCGCGGCGCGTACCACTCGGGCTTCGCCAGGACGACGACCCGGGCGCCCTCGCTCACGACGTCCGCGATCGCGTCGAACACCTGCCGGAAACAGGTCACGCTCACGGAGATGTCGTGCGACGGGTCCCGCAGCGTGAGGAAGACGACGCCCGCGCCCGGCCGCCGCGACAGCTGCGTGATCTGCCCCTCCACCCACACCGCGCCGAGCCGGTCGATCCAGCCGCCGATGAGGCGCGAGACCTCGCCGACGGGGAGGGGGGATTCGGCGGATGTGTTGAGAGCCATGCGGCCGAGGGTAGCGGGGGGTACGGACAAGGCCGCCTCTCAGCTCGGGGGTTCGGGTGCGTCGGCGGCTGAGGGCGCGTCGTGGTTGCTCGCGCAGTTCCCCGCGCCCCTGAAAAGCAGGGGCTGCGCCCCTTGCTTTTCGGCCCGCGGGCCCGTCGCCTTTCAGGGGCGCGGGGAACCGCGCGACCAGCCCCCACCCACCCGCGGCCGCCGACACACAGGCACCCCTCCTCCTGACGCGCTCTCGGTCGGCGAAGCCCCCGCCGACGAACCCCCTACGATGGAGGACATGACCGCTTCGCCTGGCCGCCGCCGTGTCCTCCTCGCCGCCCCGCGCGGCTACTGCGCGGGTGTCGACCGCGCAGTGATCGCCGTCGAGAAGGCCCTGGAGAAGTACGGGGCCCCGATCTACGTCCGCCACGAGATCGTCCACAACAAATACGTCGTCCAGACGCTGGAGAGGAAGGGCGCCATCTTCGTCGAGCAGACGGAGGAGGTCCCCGAGGGCAACATCGTCATGTTCTCGGCGCACGGCGTGGCCCCGACCGTCCACGACGAGGCGGCGCGCGGCAAGCTCGCCACCATCGACGCGACCTGCCCGCTGGTCACCAAGGTCCACAAGGAAGCGATCCGGTACGCGAGCGAGGACTTCGACATCCTCCTGATCGGGCACGAGGGGCACGAAGAGGTCATCGGCACCTCGGGCGAGGCGCCGGACCACATCCAGCTGGTCGACGGCCCCGGCGACGTCGACAAGGTCGAGGTCCGCGACCCCTCCCGGGTCGTCTGGCTCTCCCAGACCACCCTCTCCGTCGACGAGACGATGGAGACGGTCGGCGCCCTCAAGGACAAGTTCCCGCTGCTCGTCTCCCCGCCCAGCGACGACATCTGCTACGCCACACAGAACCGCCAGCTCGCCGTGAAGCAGATGGGCGCAGAGGCGGAGCTGGTCATCGTGGTCGGCTCCCGCAACTCCTCCAACTCGGTCCGGCTCGTCGAGGTCGCCAAGCTCGCCGGCTCCCGCGAGGCGTACCTCGTGGACTTCGCGAGCGAGATCGAGGAGGCCTGGCTGGAGGGCGTGGAGACCGTCGGCGTCACCTCGGGCGCCTCCGTGCCGGAGGTCCTCGTCGAGGAGGTCCTGGAGTGGCTCTCCCAGCGCGGCTACGAGGACGTCGAACTGGTCAAGGCCGCCGAGGAGTCGATCACCTTCTCGCTGCCCAAGGAGCTGCGCCGCGACCTGCGCGAGGAGGCGGCCGCCCTGGTCGCCGAGCGCACCGGCCAGGGCGCCTGACCTTCTGAACACCTGCGTACGGCCCCGGAACGTGAAGGTTCCGGGGCCGTACGCGTCCGAGGCCGTGAGGATTCCGGCCCCCGGCGGTGGCCGGGTACCTCGGCGCCGTGACTGTCAGTCGTACGACGTAACGTAGGGCCATGCACATCTTCGGCGTGGACATCGGTGGTTCGGGGATCAAGGGCGCTCCCGTGGACCTGGACCTGGGCGACCTGGCGGACGAGCGGCACAAGGTACTGACCCCGCACCCGGCGACGCCCGACGCGGTGGCCGACGGGGTCAAGGAGGTCGTCGACCACTTCGGCTGGACCGGCCCGGTCGGCATCACCTTCCCCGGCGTGGTCACCGGCGGTGCCACGATCCGTACGGCGGCCAACGTCGACAAGAGCTGGATCGACGTCGACGCGCGCGCCCTGCTCGGTGACCGGCTCGGCGGCCTGCCGGTGACCGTGGTCAACGACGCGGACGCGGCGGGCGTCGCCGAGGTGCAGTTCGGCGCCGGGCGCGACCGCCAGGGCACGGTCATCCTGCTCACCTTCGGCACGGGCATCGGCAGCGCCGTCTTCTCCGACGGCGTCCTCGTCCCGAACACGGAGCTGGGCCACCTGGAGCTGCACGGCCACGACGCCGAGACCCGCGCCTCCACCAAGGCCAAGGACGACCACGAGCTGACCTGGGAGCACTGGGCCAAGCGGGTCACCAAGTACCTCGCCCACGTCGAGATGCTCTTCTCGCCCGAGCTCTTCATCATCGGCGGCGGCGTCAGCCGCAAGTCCCAGAAGTTCCTCCCCCTCATCGAGGGCATCCAGGCGGAGATCGTCCCGGCCCAGTTGCAGAACAACGCGGGCATCGTGGGCGCGGCGATGCGAGCGGCGAAGGCCGGCTAGGAACTCCGGGGGACCGTCCGGCCGGACCGGGCCGGGGGCATCGGGGCCCGGGGGCGGACCGGGCGGCGGTCGTACGGGGGGCGGGCCTGGGCGCCGGGTGCCCGGACCTTGGCCTGCCCACAGACCCGCTGCCGCTCCCGTTCCCGCCGGCGCTCCACCTCCCGTTCGGCCGCCCGGCGGGCCATGAGCCGGAGCTTGCGTACGGTCACGATGAGCCCGGCGACGAGAGTGCCGCCGTACAGCCAGCCCGCCTGCATGGCGAGGGCGGTGACCAGGGCCATCAGATGATCGCCGAGCCCGCCCTCGCCCACGATGATCAGAGGCAGACCGGCCGCGAAGGCGATCGGCACGACGACCGGGGCGCTCGCCAGGTCATCGCGCCCCACCCACACCGCGCTCAAGGCGCTGACCAGCAGGAACAGTATTCCGTACAGGGTGTCGGACGCACCGAACAGCAGCCGGTCGAGGCCGGCCAGCGCGAACATCGACACCCCGCAGAACAGCCCGCAGCCCAGCCCGGTGAGGCGTGGGTTCGGCATCCCGCGCACGGCCCGCGCGACGCGCCGCACGGCTCGGACCGGCGGTGGTACGGGCCCGCGCGCGACCGGAGCACGACGCGTCACGCCCGCGCCGGGACGCCGGCCCTCTCTGCCCGCCTGTGGGGGGAGGGGCGGGGTGCCGCGCTGCGGCCCGGTCCGAGAGGCGTGCGGGGGATACGTCCTTTGCTGCTGCTCCACTCGTCCAACTTAGGTCGGTTAATGTGCCGAATGCGTTTACAGACACGCCGTTCGGCGGACGTTGGCCAAGCGTTCGATACCACGCCGGGCCGGGTGCCGACACGCCGTAAACTGGGGGATCGGCCGGCCCTCCGGCCGCTGGGGCACGATCCGCCGGACAGGCCTCAGGTCCCCGGCCCGCCGCTCCAGCCCCCCGGCCGCCTGGCCCTTCTACGTACGGGAAGTCGCAAACGTGTCGCTCACGATCGGAATCGTCGGTCTGCCCAACGTCGGCAAGTCGACCCTGTTCAACGCCCTGACCAAGAACGACGTGCTGGCGGCCAACTACCCGTTCGCCACGATCGAGCCGAACGTCGGCGTCGTGGGCGTCCCGGACGAGCGCCTGACGAAGCTGGCCGAGATCTTCAGCTCGCAGAAGATCCTTCCGGCGACCGTCGACTTCGTCGACATCGCGGGCATCGTGCGCGGCGCCAGCGAGGGCGAGGGCCTCGGCAACAAGTTCCTCGCGAACATCCGCGAGTCGGACGCGATCTGCCAGGTCATCCGCGCCTTCCAGGACGAGAACGTCGTCCACGTCGACGGCAAGGTCTCGCCCAAGGACGACATCGAGACGATCAACACCGAGCTGATCCTCGCCGACCTCCAGACCATCGAGAAGGTCCTGCCGCGTCTCCAGAAGGAGTCGCGCATCAAGAAGGACATCGCGCCGAAGGTCGCCGCCGTCGAGGCCGCCAAGGAGATCCTGGAGAAGGGCGACACCCTCTTCTCCCAGGGCATCGTCCAGGGCTCCGGCAACGAGGAGCTCCTCCACGACCTGCACCTGCTCACCACCAAGCCGTTCCTGTACGTCTTCAACGTCGACGAGGACGAGCTGACCGACGAGGACTTCAAGAACGAGCAGCGTGCCCTGGTGGCCCCCGCCGAGGCGATCTTCCTCAACGCCAAGCTGGAGGCGGACCTCGCCGAGCTGGACGAGGCGGACGCGATGGAGCTGCTGGAGTCGGTCGGCGCGGAGGAGCCGGGGCTCGCGACCCTCGCCCGCGTCGGCTTCGACACCCTGGGCCTGCAGACCTACCTCACGGCCGGCCCCAAGGAATCCCGCGCCTGGACCATCAAGAAGGGCGCCACCGCCCCCGAGGCCGCCGGTGTCATCCACACCGACTTCCAGAAGGGCTTCATCAAGGCCGAGGTCATCTCCTTCGCCGACCTCGTCGAAACCGGCTCCGTCGCCGAGGCCCGCGCCAAGGGCAAGGCCCGCATGGAGGGCAAGGACTACGTCATGCAGGACGGGGATGTCGTCGAGTTCCGGTTCAATGTGTGACCGCTGCTCACTGTGCGCTAGGTGATGCGTCAAGTGTGCAGGCCAGAAGGGGTCAGGCTCTGGTGAGTCTGGCCCCTTCGGCGTACCCGTGCTGACTTGGGGCTGACTCCTGGTTGCCCCGCGGGACCGGCGTTGGCGCGGCGGCCGGCTTCGACACCGCTGTTGCCACCGCCTTCCTCACCGGCCGGTGACGCCAGTGGCGCGGTTTGGCGCCCGTTGTTCAGCCCGACCGCATCACGCCGGCTATCGACGGTCTGACCGCGTGGGATGCAGTGAGAAGAGCGCCGTGGACGGCTGAGGACGCCGCCCGTCTGACGTAGCAGTCGCTGTCTGGAGGCCATGCATCATGCTCTTGGTGGATCAGAAGAGAAACCGCCCCGTGCACGCTGGCACACAACACTCTGGAGGTTTCGGTCTTGCTCGTGACAGGTACTCCGGCGTCAACACAGGCTGCGACCTTGTCCCGGAAATAGCGGAAGCATTCGTCTTCGTTCTGGCGGCTGGCCTCGGTGGCCTCACCGGCCATCACCAGTCGGTACTGGGAAGGATGGCGAAGTCCGAACGCGATGTAGGCGACGCAGGTTTCATAGAGCGCCGTCACAGGGTCCGAGATCTCCCGGGACACCGCTTCCAACTCGGTGAACAGTGAGCTCCACACGCGCAGGCACGTCGCATGGACGAGTTCCCTCTTCGAGGCGAAGTGGAGGTAGACGGCCGGCGGGCTGACTCCCGCACGTGCCGCTACCGCACGAATCGTCAGGGCGTCGGCGCCACCGCCTTCCAGTAGCTGATCGGCGATGTCGAGAAGCTGGTCTCGGAGCAGACCGCCCTGGCCCTTGGCGGCGCGAACTCGGGTACCGGTCATGAGAATGCGAGCCTTCGTGGCGGTGTGTCGCCAGGCATCAAGATGTCTTCGGTTTGATGGTGGTGACCACTTGGGTCACCCGGGCGCAGAGTTCACCTTTGTCGTCATGAATGTCGACCTCGATGACGGTGTTGCGCCCCAGGCGCAAGGGACGAGCTGTCGCAACGACGCTCGTGCGCGCGGGCCGAAGGAAATGCGTGCTCGACTCCACGGTGGCCGGTGCGGCGCCGGCTGGACCGTTGAGGGCGGCGCACACGGCGGCACACACATCTGCGAGCCCCATCAACGCCCCTCCGTGGAGGCCGCCGCCCACCGTTGAAAGGGAGAAGTCGTGCGTCAGTCTGGCCTGAACGCTGACTTCCGACATCTCCTCGAACTCGACTCCGAGCGTCTTGGCATACGGCGCGAGCGCGTAGACGTCTTCGGCTCCAAGTGTGGTCACAGCCACTCCCATCCTGGTTAGTGGCGATAACTTATCGGCGTTAACCCAGGTCGTCAACCGAGGTGACCGATCTAGGGAGCCATTAAGTTTCAGGTTGGAACTGAAACGAAAGCTGGTATGCTGCCACTGAAGCAGCCGCGACGAGATGCAAGCCACGAAGGAGGGGATCTGCTGATGACTTCCACGCCGAGTAGAGCGCTGGCCAACTACCCCAACAGGTTCGACCCCGCAGCGCTCGGTGAACTGCCTGGGCGATTGCAGTCCCTCGTCAAGCGGCGAAACAGCGTGCTGGGCCCTGGTTACGCGCTGAACTACCGGGAGCCGGTCGAGTTCGTCTCCGGCCGGGGCGCTCACCTGTTCGACGCGGACGGCAACGACTACCTTGACGCCTACAACAATGTGCCGTGCGTCGGTCACGCGCACCCGCACGTCGTCGAGGCGGTGTCCCGCCAGATGGCGGCGGTCAACACCAACACGCGCTATGTGCAGGAATCACTCGTCGACTACGCCGAGCGCCTTCTCGCGACCATGCCCGAAGCGCTCTCGAGGGTCAGCTTCGCGTGCAGTGGGTCGGAGGCGAACGACCTGGCCATGCGCGTGGCTCGCTTCCACACCGGCGGCGAGGGAATCGTAGTGACTCGCTGGGCCTACCACGGTCTCACCCGTGAGGTCGCGAGCTTCTCGCCGACGCTCGGCGCGGGGTCGCCGCTCGGGCCGAACGTGCGGGTCATCGATGCTCCCGATCCGCGACTCGTCCCGCCGGGTTCCTCGCTTCCCGACCACATGCGGAGCCAGGTGCGCGGCGCGATCGACGACCTCGAGCGCCACGGCTACAGGCTTGCGGCGCTGATCACCGACTGCGCGCACTCCAGCGACGGCATCTTCACCGATCCCGTCGGTTACCTGCGTGACATGGTCGAGGAGGTGCACGCCGCGGGCGGCGTGTACATCGCCGACGAGGTCCAGTCGGGATTCGCCCGGCTCGGAGAGTCGATGTGGGGGTTCAGCCGTCATGGGGTGCTTCCGGACATCGTCACGATGGGCAAGCCCATGGGCAATGGCATGCCGATCTCCGGCGTGGTGTTCAGGCCCGAGGTGTGCGACGAGTTCGGGCGGAATGTCCGTTACTTCAACACCTTCGCGGGCAGTTCGATCGCGGTTGCCGCCGGTGCCGCGGTGCTGGACGTCTTCGAAGCGGAGGACGTTCGGCAGCGAGTTCTCGACAACGGCAGGGCCCTTCGAGCCGGCCTTGAGGAGATCACTCGCGAGTCTCCCCACGTCGCGGAGGTCCGCGGCAGTGGTCTGTACGTGGGCGTCGAACTCGTGAAGGACCGGGAGTCGCTGGAGCCCGATCGTGTCCTCGCCGACGACGTCATCAACGACATGCGCGAGCGCCGCGTCCTCATCAGCGGCACCGGGGAAGCAGTCAATGTGCTCAAGATCCGACCGCCGCTGGCCTTCGACTCGGCCGACGTGACGCGGTTCCTCGAGACCTTCGCGGAGATCGCCGAGACGCGCCTGTAGCAGGCCGAAAGCCGAAGGGAACGAATGGTGAACGCCACGCCCCCCGCACGTATCGCCCAGCAGTTGTTCGAGGAGAGCGGCCTGGCATCGTCCCACGAGCCCATCGAGACGAACGTGGTGGACGCCCTGCTGGCCCGGCACTACCGGCTGAGCGGACATCTCGAGCGGCTGGCAACCGAGAAGGACGACACGTTCCGGCTGCGGACCGGCACGGCCGACCATCTCGTCAAGGTTTCCCCGCCCGACGAGGCGGTAGCTGTCGTGGCTCTGCAGACGGCTGTGATGCGCCACCTCGAGACCGAAGCTCCTCATCTCCCCGTCCAGCGGGTCAAGGAGACCACCGAAGGCGGCGACAGCGTACCGATCGAGACGAAAGACGGCGTTCGAGTCCTGCGCGTCTTCGACTTCGTCGAAGGTGCCGTCCTGGCGCGGACGAACCCCGATCCCCACCAGCTTGCCAAGGCCGGGCAGATGCTCGGGCGAGTGGATCTGGCTCTGCGGTCATTCAGGCATCCGGCGGACGAGCGGAACCTTGTGTGGGACCTTCGGCACTTCGACCAGCTGCGTGAGCTCGTCGAGTACACGCCCGGCGCCGCGCACCGTCGGCTGGCTCAAGAAGTGTTCCGCCTCTTCCACGAGGCCGTTGTTCCGAGGCTGGGTGATCTCGAAACCCAAGTGATCCATGGTGACTACAGCCCCTACAACGTGCTGGTGGATCCGCGGGCGGACAGCTACGTCACAGGAGTGATCGACTTCGGTGACAGCATGCGCAGTGCTCTGATCTTCGATCCCGCTGTGTCTCTCGCGAACCTTCTCGGCCGGACACCGGGGGACCCCTGGCGTGAGGCATGCGGCTTCGTCGCGGGATACGAGCGGGCCCGGCCGATCAAGGACACCGAACTCCCGCTCCTGCCTGTTGCCGCGCTGGCACGCCTCACACTTCGCGCGCTGGTCACCCATTGGCGCGCGGAACGAGTGCCCGAGCGTCGCGACTACCTGCTCGAGCACGCCAGAGACGACTGGGTCAACGTGGAGCGGGCGATGGCCGTCGCCATGGAGGAGGTCGTGGCCCGCTTGCTGAGCACCCGCCATGACACAGCTTGAGCGGCGCCGCCAAGGTGACACCCCGGTCTCGCTAAGGTCATGAGGTGAGCAGCATCAACCCCACACCGCGCGACTACAACAAGGCGAGTGTCCTTGACGTGGTTCTCTCCCATGCGCCGTTGACCCGGAACAAGCTCATCGAGCTCACGGGGTTGAGCAAGGCGACGGTGTCGCGGGCCGTCGAGGAGCTGCGCTCTGACGGGTTCGTCGTGGACGGGGGAGTCGACGCCGTTGCCGGGCGTGGCCGTCCGTCGACCTACCTGGATGTGCCCGAGACGGCCGGACACGTCGTGGGGGTCGGCTTCGGCGCCGTGACCACCGGCGTGCTGGTGACCGACCTACGCGGCCGTGAGATCGGACAGGTGATCGTTCCGACGGTCGAGCACCACGAGGTTCCCGCCGCGGGCCGGTGGCTGGTCGACCTGATCGCGCAGACCAGCGCATCCGCGCGAGGGCCACTGCGCCAGGTCGTCGTGGCACTGCCCGCCCATGTCCGCGACGGCGCCGAGGTCTTTCGGCCTGCCGATCCGATGGGAATCCTCTCCGGCAGAGATCTCCACCGAACCGTTGAAAAGCTCGTCGACGCTCCGGTGACCTTCGACAGTGACGCGAACGCGTCCTTGCTCCAGGTGCTCACGGACGACGCGAGCGTCCATGACGCTGCCCTGTTCAGCGTCAGCAGCACCCTGAATTTCGCCACCTGCAGGGACCAGGAACTGGCTCGCGGACGTACTCCTGCGTTCGGCGACATAGGTTCCCTCCCCTCGGGCATCGACGACCGCACCCTCAACGGGCTGCTGAGCACCGCGGGGCTTGTGAAGCTCGCTCGTGAACACGGACTGGACATCGAACGCGTCGAGGACCTGTGGCTGGCACCTCAGGACCATCGAGCCCGTGCGGCGACAGCCAAGGCGTTCACGACGGCGGTCACGACAGCCGTGAGCATCGTCGCCGTGACACTCGATCCCGAATCCGTCTACTTCGTCGGCCGGTTGCTCCCCTTGGTGGACGAGGTGCTCCCCGAGGTACGCAAGCGACTCGAACAGACCTTGCCGGCCGTCCCCCGGATCACGACCGTCTCCCAGGTTCTGGGACTCTCGGTAGCACGCGGCGCGGTGCACGCCTGCCTGGCCATGACCCACAACCGCCTACGGGACGCGCTGCTCAAGGCACGCAGTCAGGGACAGCGGCAGGGGCAAGCCGCGCCGGCATTCTGATCCGGACCGCGAGCACGAGGAACGAGAGCCGATCCACGAGGTTCCGTGCCGGCTCGGTCACAAGCCGATCAAGACGACGGGCAACGCCTGTGGCGCCTCGTGCCTCGCGTATGGCACCGCTGCCGGGAGGTCTTGCACAACGCCATGCGGCCCGCACCCCTCGACGGTCCGTCAACCACGCGGGTCCTGGGGTCGGGCTCGCTCGTGACGGCAGAGCGCTCAGCGGGTCGGTCTCCAGCTCGGTCAGCTTGGCCGGAACGCGAAGAGCCATGTCTCGCGGGACCTTGCGGAGCTCGGCCCGAGCCTCGGGCCGGAAGACTGCGCGGTACTCACTCACGGCGCGTCGGCGTCCCCTCATGATGTCCTCGACAGGGATGCCGGGTGCCGGGTTGGCCATGCTCTCGTCGCTGATCCGGTTGATCTCGCGCTCTTCCCACTCCCGCTACTTGCGCGGCACCTCGATGGACACCACGCCGGCGACCTGCTTGCCGCGCCGGGTGATGACGGTGGTGTACACAACGGCTCATGGTCGCCCGGGTGTGGGTCAGGTTCTGGGCGCCGTGGTCGGACGCCACCCGGAATCGCCGGGCCTGAATATTTCATGGTCGGTCGGATGAGCGGCTCACCTTGGATCGAGGACGTCGGCACTGGGCCGCGCGCGGACCGGATGCCACGGTCGTAGGGTCACCCGACTGAACGACCTGGAGTCGCCATGGAGATCAGCCTGCTGGGGCCGCTCGACGCCAAGTCGGCGGGCACGCCGATCATGCCGCGCGCTGCCAAGCAGCGGCAACTGCTCGCCTTGCTGGCCCTGCACGCCAACCGGGCCGTGCCCGTGCCCATGCTGATGGAGGAGATCTGGGACGACGGTCCTCCGCGCAGTGCGTCGACGACCCTGCAGACCTACATCCTCCATCTGCGCAGGCTCATCAGCGGGTCGCTCGGTGACCGCAGCGGGATGGTCGCCAAGGAGATCCTGCTGTACCAGCACGGCGGCTACCAGCTGAGGATGCTGCCCGGGACGGTCGACGCCCAGGAATACGACCGGGTCGCCGCCCAGGGGCAGGCCGCGTTCGACGCGGGGGACCAGGAGAGGGCCGTCGCCGCGTTCCGGCGGGCCCTCGACATCTGGCAGGGCCCCGCCCTCGCCGACGTACGGACCGGAACCCTGCTCGAACTGGAGCGTGTGCGGCTGGAGGAGGGCCGCCTCGGCATCCTGGAGCGGCGCATAGACATCGAACTCGGCATGGGACTGCACACCGAGCTGCTGCCGGAACTCGCCGTCCTCACCGGCCGCCACGGGCTCCACGAGGGTCTGTACGCCCTGCGCATGGTCGCCCTCTGCCGAGCGGGCCGCCCCTCCGAGGCGCTGTCCGCGTACACCACCCTGCGCACCCGGCTCACCGGGAGCCTCGGTATCGAGCCGTCCCCTCGGCTCCAGCGGCTCCATCGCGCCGTGCTGGCCGGGGACCCGATCCTCGACTCGGGCGGGGCGGCCGGTGCGTACGGGGGGCGACGCACCATCGACTCCCTCGCGAGCTGAGCGTCCCCGTCGGGGCGCCCCACGGCGTCAGCCACCGGTCAGCTCCCGGTCAGCGCCCCCCAACAGACTTCTGGCATTCGCCGAAGACACCCACTCAACCCAACGATCGCACTGGAGGCGTCATGCCCAGCACCGCCATCGTCACCGCCGAGCAGCGCGCACAGATCAAGGAGATCGTCTGCGAAATCCTCGAGATCGAGGTCGCCGACGTCACCGACACCAGCCTCTTCAAGGAGGACCACGGCGCGGACTCCCTCGGCGCCATCGAGATCCTCTCCTCCCTGGAACGCGAGTTCGGCATCGAGATCGACCAGGCCGAGCTGACCCGCATGGTCAACCTCGACGGTGTCGTGGCTGTCGTCGAAGAGGGACTGGCAGCGAAGTAGGCGCTCCGGCCGGGTGTGCGGACAGGACAGACGGGAGACAGTGGTGAACAGTGAGCACCGGACACCGCGCCGGGTCGTCATCACCGGGCTGGGCGTCGTCACCAGCATCGGAACCGGGCCGGCGGCATTCCTCGCCGGGCTCCGGACGGGCCGAAGCGGCGTCAAGCCGATCACGTCCTTCGACACGTCCGGTTACGCCCACGCCAACGGCTGCGAGATAGCCGACTTCGACCCGGCCGAGTGGATCGAGCACATCGACCCCGACGAGCTCGGCCGGGCCAGTCAGTTCTCCGTCGCGGCGGCCCGTATGGCCGTCGCCGACGCGGGCGTGGACGTCGAGGCGCTGCGCGAGCGCCGCGCCCTCGTCGCCATCGGCACCACGGACGGCGAGTCGCACGACCTCGACGTCCTGATGGAGCGGCAGCTGGCGGACGGGCCGGAGCGGCTCGACCCGGTCGTGGCGCGACGCTCGTCGGCCGGGCTGCTCTCCAGCAGCGTGGTGCGCGAACTGGCCCTCACCGACGTCGAGGCCGTGACCATCCCGACCGCCTGCGCGGCGGGCAACTACGCCATCGGCTCCGGTTTCGACGCCATCCGGACAGGCGAGACCGAGGTGGCTCTCGCCGGCGGCGCCGACGCGGTCTGCCGCAAGACCTTCACCGGCTTCTACCGGCTGGGCACCATCGCACCGAAGGTGTGCCAGCCGTTCGACGTCGACCGCCAGGGCATCCTCACCGGGGAGGGCGCCGGAGTCCTCTTCATGGAGAGCCTCGACTCCGCGCTGGCGCGCGGCGCCCGCATCTACGCCGAGGTCCTCGGGTACGGGCTGAACTGCGACGCCCACCACCCGGTCGCCCCGGACAGGGACAGCCTCGCCGCCTGCATGGACCTCGCCCACCGCAACGCCGGAGTGAAGCCCGAGGACATCGACTTCATCTCGGCGCACGGCACCGGCACCCAGGCCAACGACGTCACCGAGGCCGGGGCCATCCGCCAGGTGTTCCCCGAGCCGCCCCCCACCGTGTCCATCAAGTCGATGCTCGGCCACACCATGGGCGCCGCCAGCGCCCTTGCCACGGCCGCGTGCGCTCTCGCCGTCACCGAGGGGTTCATCCCGCCGACCATCAACCACCGGCGGACCGACCCCGACTGCGGCCTGGACCCGGTGCCCAACGAGGCACGCCCCGCCGACGTGCGGATCGTGCAGAACAACGCCCTCGCCTTCGCCGGCAACAACGCCGTACTGATCGTCGGACGGTACGAGGGCGGCGGTACGGGCGGGGCGGGCACCTCACCGGCCGCGCCGGACCGCGCCACCGGCGGTGCCCCGGCATGAGCGTCCGTACGATCGCGAGCGCGCCGGGCGCGGACCTGGCCGGTGCGCCGCGGCTGCGCCGGGCCGCCCGCACCGGCGGCGGCCGCAGAGTCCTGCTGCTGCACGGACTGGGGGGCAAGGCCACCGTGTGGGACCGCCTCGTGGAGAGGGCGGACGACTCCCTGGAGCTGTGGGACGTCGACCTGCCGTGGAGGGCCATGGCCGACAGCGACGGGTGGGGCTCCCTGCCCGACCCGGTGCGGTTCCTCGTCGACCTCGTCGACGACCGGTACGAGGCGGTGGTCGCCCACTCGTACGCCGCCAACCTGCTCACCGAGGCGTACGCCGCCGATCGCGTCCCACCCCGCCCCACCGTGCTGATCAGCCCTTTCCACCGGTCCAGTCCGCGCGACTTCGACTGGTCGGTGATCTCCTACTACCTCAACGACTTCCACCGCGTCTTCGAAGAGGCGCTGGAGGTCGGTGAGACCGGCAAGTACCCCAAGGTCCACCGCGACTGGATGGCGCTGCGGCTGCGCGACCAGATCGGCCCGTACGGCTGGATGCGGTTCTTCGAGACCTATCTGCGCTCGCCGTTCCTCGACCTCGGGGCGATCCGCGCCCCGCTGCTCGTGCTGTCCGGCGAGAAGGACATCGCGGCACGGCCCGAGGACGGTCGGGCCCTCGCCGCCGGCACCCCGGGTGCCCGGTTCGAACTCCTCGCCGGCTGCCGCCACTTCCCGATGGTCGAGCAGCCCGGGCCGGTCACCCGGCTCGTGAACCACTTCCTGCGCACCCACCTCCTCTCCGACCTTCACGACCTGGAGACGTCATGACGAACAGCACGACCGCCGGCCCGGACGGCGTGACCCGGCTGGACATCCGGCCCCGCTACGAGGGCTCCAACATCTGCACCTGGATCGGCTTCAAGCACGTCAACTACATGGTCGAGGAAGCCGTCTACGACCACCTTCGGCAGCACGGGCACCCGGCCGGCGGGCTCTACGAGCGCCACGGCCTCGCCGTCGACATCACCGACATCGACACCAAGATCCTCACCGCCTTCCACATCGACGACCTCGCGCATGCCGTGGTGCGCCCCACCCCGGAGAAGGAGAAGGGCGACGGCAAGCGGTTCCTCGTCGAGTTCACCGTGGACCGGGACGGAGAGGCGGTGAAGGCGGTCGTCTCCAAGGTCGCCGTGCAACTGCGGCTCGACCCGCACGGCCACCCCGTCGAGGAGCCGCCCGCCGCGCTCGCCCCGTACGTCGTCGACCGGCTCGGCCCCGGAGCGGAACCCATCCCGGTACCGGAGGGCACCGACCCGCTGGAGCTGCTGACCGAGGGGCGCAACGCCTTCGGATGGGCCTGGCGCATGCCGTACTTCTACTGCCACTTCACCGAGCGCGTGCAGATGTCCGGCTACCTGCGCCAGATGGAGGAGGTCGTCGACCTGTTCCTCGCCGACCGCGGCGTCTCCATCAAGACGCTGCTGGACGAGCAGGACTGGATCCCGGTCGTGCCGCACTCCCGCATCCAGATTCTCGACGAGGCGAAGATGGAGGAGACCCTCTACACCGTCTACACCGTCGAGAACGTCTTCAAGCGTTTCACCTACACCTCCCGCCAGGACACCTACGTGCTGCGCGACGGCCACCTCGTGCCGACCTCCACGGGCCGTATCACCCACGGCTGGGCCGTCATCGAGAACCGCCGCGACTGGAGCCTCGTCGACTTCGACGACCGCCTGCTGAACGCTCTGAACGGCAAGTCCGGAACGACGGCGGGCCGGGGCACGGCATGACCGCCCCGGCCGCACTCGACGCGACGAGCCCCGCCGCGGGCGGGGCGGTGGGGGCGCTGGTGCTGACCGCGTGGTCCGCGGTCTCCCCGTTCGGCACCGGCGCGGACGCCTTCCGCGCCGGGCTGGCGGCCGGCACCGGCGCGGTCACCCCCCTCGACCGCGAGGCCCACCCCGGGCCGTACGAACAGGGCGCCCTGGTCCCGGAGTTCAGCGCCGCCGCCGCGCTGGGCAAGAAGGGCACCCGCACCATGGACCGGGTCACCGCGCTCGCGGTGAGCACGGTGGCGCAGCTCCTCGACGCGGCCGGGCCGGGGCTGCTCGACCGGCCCGAGCGCGTCGGCCTCGTCCTGGGCACCGGATCCGGAAGCGTCCAGAGCATCATGGACTTCACGCGCGACTCGCTCACCGGGGACCGCCCCTACCTGGTGGACCCGGCGCGGTTCCCGAACACCGTGATGAACCGGGCCGCCGGGCAGAGCGCCATCTGGCACGGCATCAAGGGCCCCAACACCACCATCGCGGGGGGCTGGCTGACCGGGCTCCTCGCCCTGGGCTACGCCGCGCGGCTGCTGCGCGGCGGGCACTGCGCCCGGGTGCTGTGCGGGGCCGCCGAGGAGTACTCGACCCAGCGCGCGTGGCTCGAGTGGCACGCGGCGGGCGACAGCGCCGACGGCAGGCCGCCGCTCGGAGAGGGCGGCGCGGCCTGGCTGCTGGAGCCCGCCGCCGAGGCCGAGGCGGCCGGGCGCACGCCCCTCGCCACACTGCTCGGCACCCGGTTCCGGGCTTATCAGGACCCGGCGGACGCCGGCCACGCGCTCACCGCCTGCGTGACCGCCGCCCTCGCGGACGCGGGCGCGGACCCGCGGGACGTGCGCCTCGTCGCGCCGCTCGGCACGCCGGGCGAGGAGGAGGCCGTACGGGCCGCCCTGCCCGACGGCGCACAGCCGCGGTGGCTGCGGTGCCGCCCCCTGCTGGGCGACGCTTCGGCCGCTGCGGGCGGCTTCCAGCTGGCGGCGCTGCTGGCCGCGGCCGGTGAGTCGAAACCGGCGCCGGGTGAGGTGGCGCTGGCCACGGGTATCGACCGGGACGGCACGGTGGGCGTCGCCGTCCTGGGTGCCTAAAGCGTTTCTGACGGCTCCTGACCGGCCGCCAGGCCGGTCAGGCCGACCCGGCCGACCAGGCACGAGCCCGTTCGTGAGGCGCGGACCGCACCACTCAAGCGCTCTTCGAGCGGCCCTGGTGGCAGGCGCATGGCCATGGTGCCGCGCGGTTCGGGCACCGCGGGGAGGTGCGGGCGGGCCCGCGGTGCCGCCCTCGCCCCGACTTTCGCCCTCGCCCCGACTCACGGCCTCGCCCCGACTCTCGGCCGCAGGCCGCGCGGGTGCGCCATGGGCCCTGGACACCGTGACCGTACGACCGTCCGAGGAGAACCGACCATGATGCTCGAACAGGCTCTGACCATCGTCGACGTGGAGCGGGAGTCGGCCCTCGCGGCCGGTGAGGCCGGTCGCCCCGTGAATGTCACCGTACGTGGCACGGTGACCGTGGACGCGGGCGACCCGTTCCTCGAAGGCCACTACCCCGGCTTCCCGCTGGTGCCCGGGTTCGGCCTGGTCCAGTACGTCCACGACCTCGTCATCGGCGCCCTCGGCGCACCCCGCGACCGGCCCGCCGTCGTCGAACGGGCCCGTTTCCTCAGCCCCGTGCGCCCCGGCGAGGAGATCCTCGTCGAGGCACGTCTCGCGCACGACGAGGACGGCGTACGCACCGACGCCGACGTCCTGGCCGACGGCCGCCCCGCCGCCCGTATCCGACTGCGCATGTCGGCCCCGGCCCCCGACCACAGCACCCAGGAGCAGCCCCGATGAACACCGCCCGCGTCATGGCGGTCATCCCGCACCGCCGCCCCGCCCTCCTCGTCGACCGCGTCGTGGAGGTCGAGCCCCGCCGCCGACTGGTCGCCCACAAGGCGGTCACCGTCGCCGAACCCGGCTACGGGCGGCTCGGCGAGGAGCCGGCCGAGGAGGACTGCGCCTATCCGCTGGGCCTGCTCCTGGAGTCCTGGGCGCAGTGCGCCGTGGCGCTGGCCTGCTGGGAGGAGCCCAACCCCGACGTACGCAAGGGCAGGGTCGTGCTCCTTTCCCAGGTCCGCGACGCGCGAGCCCTGGCACCGGTGTACCCGGGCTCCGTCCTGGCCCACGAGGTCAGGGTGGAGCGCGACCTCGGCGACACGTTCCTCGTGACCGGCCGCAGCACCGTCGACGGCGCGCCCGTCCTGGAGATCGGCCAGGTGACGCTGGCGCTGCGCGACGCGGACGTGCTGACCGCCGCGACGGCGCCGACCCCCTCGGCCCCGCCCGCACCCATCCCCACAACCGACGAGAGGGCATGATGTCCGCAGAGGAACACAACCGGCCGGTCGCGCTGGTGACCGGGGGCTCCCGGGGCATCGGACGCGCCGTCGTCACCCGGCTCGCCGCCGACGGCTACGACGTGGCGTTCTGCTACCGGTCCGACCAGGCGGCGGCCCAGGCCGTGGCCAAGGAGGCCGAGGCCGCGGGTGCCGCCGTACTGGCCCGGCGCGTCGACGTGGCGCGACAGTCCGAGGCCGAGGCGTTCGTCAAAGCGGCGGAGAAGGAGCTGGGGCCGGTCCACACGGTCGTCTCCTCCGCCGGCATCGTCCGCGACAACCCGCTCGTCCTCATCGACGAGACGTCCTGGCAGGAAGTGCTGCGCGTCAACCTCGACGGCACGTACCACGTGTGCCGGGCCGCCGTGTTCGCCATGATGAAGCGCCGCGCCGGCACGCTGGTCACCATGTCGTCCGTGGCCGGCGTGTACGGCAACGCCACCCAGACCAACTACTCGGCGTCCAAGGCCGGCATCATCGGCTTCTCCAAGGCGCTCGCCAAGGAGGTCGCCCCGCGCGGCATCCGCGTCAACACCGTCGCGCCCGGCTTCATCGAGACCGACATGACGGCCACGCTGTCCGACGGCGCGGGCGACGCGCTCGCCCGGCGCATCCCGATGGGCCGGTTCGGCCGCGCGGAGGAGGTCGCCGACCTCGTCGCGTTCCTCGCGTCGGACCGCGCCTCGTACATCACCGGGCAGGTGTTCGGTGTCGACGGCGGGCTGGTGCTGTGATGGCACCCACGGCTGCGACCCGTGGCCGCGGCCGCGGTGCCGCCAGGGCTCCGCGTTTCTACTTCTCGCTGCGCAGCCCGTACTCCTGGCTCGCCTACCGTGAACTCCTCGACCGGTACCCGGACATCGTCGAGGCCGTCGAGTGGCGGCCCTTCTTCGAACCCGACGCGACCAGCGAGCGGCTCCTCACCGAGGCGGGCGGCTCCTTCCCGTACACCCCGATGTCCCGCGCCAAGCACCTGTACGTCCTCCAGGACGTGGGGCGGCTGGTGAAGCAGCGCGGGCTCGCCATGACGTGGCCGGTCGACCGGAAGCCGGTGTGGGAGGTGCCCCACCTGGCGTACCTCGTCGCCCGGGACGCCGGGCCCGAGTACGGAGCCCGCTACATCGCCGCCGCGTACCGCACCCGCTGGGAGGAGGGCCGCGACATCTGCGACCGCGCGGTGATCGCCGGGCTCGGCGCCGAACTGGGCCTGGACCCGGACGCCCTGGCGGGCGCCTGCGACGACCCGGAGCTGCGCCGACGCGGGGTACGGGCGCTCCAGGACATCTGCGCCGACGGGGTGTTCGGCGTCCCGTTCTTCGTGCACGGCTTCAGCCGCTACTGGGGCCTGGACCGGCTGCCCGGGTTCGCCGCGCACCTGCGCGCGGACGCTCCGCCCGCCCACGCCCTGCCGGAGCCGACGCCCACCGCCGTCGGAGACGGCGCCCGCGCCACCGACGACGGGCACGCGGGCGGCTGCGGATGACAGGCGTCCGCCCAACAGACCGGAGGGACCGATGACCGACCTCGACGACCGGCTGCGCGGCCTGCGCAGTCAATTCCGGGAGTGGGGACACGACTTCCGCAAGCACGCCCTGGAGATCGACGCGGACCCGGAGGCGATCCGCCGCCACCTCGACCTGCCGGCCGTGCGCTACCTCACCACGATGGGCATCCCCGCGGAGTACGGCAACGCGCCCGAGCCCATCGCGGGCCACCGCGTCCTCGGCGAGAGCGCCCTGGAACGCGCCGTCATCATGGAGGAGCTGGCCTGCGCCGACGCCGGCGTGCTGGTCGCGTCGCCGGGCCCGCTGCTCGCCGGCGTGCTGGTGGACGTACTCGCCGACCGGCGGCAGAAGGAGTGGTTCTACGGGCGGATGGTCGCCGAGCCGCTGTGGACCTGCTTCGCGCTCACCGAGCCCGAGCGCGGCTCCGACGCCGCCGGCCTGACCACCGCGCTCACGCCCGCTGCGGGGGGTGAGGGTTACCTGCTCAACGGCACCAAGCGGTACGTCGGCAACGCCGCCCGCGCCCAGCTCGCCGTGGTCTTCGCCCGCACCCGCCCCGGCCCCCTGGGCGTGACCGCCGCCCTGGTGGACACCGCGCGGGCGCCCGGCTTCCGGGCCCGCCCGCTGCCGATGATCGGGCTGCGGGGCGCCATGATCAGTCACATCGAGCTGGACGGCGTGGAGATCCCGGAGGAGAACCTGCTCGGCCGTCATCTGCCGGCCACCCGGCGCGGCACCTGGGCGTTCGTGCAGACCTTCAACCGGCTGCGGCCCGGCGTGGCCGCCATCGCGATCGGTATCGCCCGCGCCGCGCACACGTACGTCCTGGCCAACCGGCGGGCCCTGAGCCGCGCCGACCGCGACCGGCTCGACACACTCGGTCGCCGTATCGCCGCCACCCGCGCGCTCGTGCACCACGCGGCGGCGGCCGTCGACCTGCGCAGCACCAACGGGCACCTCGCCTCCGCCGCGAAGGTGCGGGCGGCACAGCTCGCCGAGGACGCCACCCGTGAGGCGTGCACGTTCTTCGGGCCCGGCGCCCGGCTCGACCACCCGCTCCTCGACAAGCTGGCGCGGGACGCCCGGGCCATGGAGTTCCTGGAAGGCACGGGGCACATGCAGCGTCTCACCCTGTTCCAGGGCTACACCTCCGGCAAGTTCGACCGGGACGCGCCCTTCCCGGCCGCGTCCCCGGCCGCCTGAACCCCCGTACCTCCACGGGCGCACGGACACCGGTCAGCCCAGCATCGCGTCCTGCGTGAGGATGGACTGGTAGACCTTTGACAGATCACGACCCGGTTCCAGACCGAGCTCCTTGACGAGCCACTGCCGTGTGCGGTGGAAGACGTCGAGGGCCTCGGTCTGTCTGCCGTCCCGGTACAGCGCCAGCATCAGCAACTGGCTCAGCCGTTCCCGTCCAGGGTGCTGGGCGGTGAGCTGCCGCAGCTCCGGGATGACCCCGCGGCCCTCCCCGATCCGCAGCCGTGCCGCCACCAGGTCCTCCCGGGCGCACAGCCGCTGCTCCTCCAGGTGCGCGGCCTCCAAGTGGAGCCGTGGGCCGTCGTACAGGTCGAAGAGGGCGGGGCCGCGCCACAGACCGAGGGCCTCTTCGAGGAGGCGTACGGCCTTGTCGGGGTCGCGCTCGGCGCTGCCCCGGGCGGCGAGTGACAGGAACCGCTGGGCGTCGACGGCGTCCGGCGGGAGGTCCAGCAGATAGCCGCCGCTGACCGTGCGCAGCACCTCGTCGCCGCGCCGGCCGGTGAACGAGCCGAGGATCCTGCGCAGCCGCAGGACGTTGGCCTGGAGCGCGTTGCGCATGTTCTCCAGCTCGCGCTCGCCCCACAGCTCCGTCATGAGCTGCTCGAAGAGGATGGGCGTGCCGGGCGGTAGAGACAGCAGCGCGAGGACGGTACGTACGCGTTTGGACACGACGTGGCGGTGCGTGTCGTCGTGGATGACGGTCACTGATCCGAGCAACTGCACTTCCATGGACTCTCCCCGTTGCGTGCTCCGCGGCCTGGTGGGTGCGGAGCGGCGGTTCAGGTCATTGAGCCATCAAGTGCTCGGCTGCCACTCGGGTGGCCCTCGGCCGGCCATGTGACGGATTCACGTTCCGAGGCCGAAGGCGCGCGGACCCCGGCCACATGCGGGGCCCCCGGCCCGGGCGCTCGGGGCGCTCGGGCCGGGGGTTCCGGGCGGGGATCGGTGCCGGGACCGTGCGGGAGCCGGGCCGGGGGCCGTTCAGGGACTCGGGCCGGGGGCCGAGGTCCGTTCGGTCAGCGCACCGGGTGGGCCGCCGTGGCCCGCTCCGCGCGGGTGCCGACGGCCGGGTCCTGCGTTGCGGCTGCCCGCACTCCCTGGCGGGACGGCCACCACAGGACCGGGGCGAGCAGCTTCAGCGCCGCCGGAAGGATCACGATCCGGATGACCACGACGTCCAGGATCACCGCGACGCACAGGCCGAACCCGAGCTGCTTCATCTCCAGGAGCTCGGTGAACATGAAGCTCACGAAGACGGACACCATCACCACCGCGCCGCCGGTGACCACGCCCGCGGAGCGGCCGATGCCCTCCAGGAGCGCCTCGGTCGTCGAACGGCCGCGCTCCACGGCCTCCTTGACGCGGCTGACCATGAACACGTTGTAGTCGGTGGACAGTCCGAAGAGGATCACGAAGAGGAACAGGGGGACGCGGGAGACGATGAACCCGTCGGTGTCGTAGTCGAGCTGGCGCTGGACCCAGTCGGACTGGAAGACCAGGACGAGCAGTCCGAGCGCGCCGCCGGCGGACGCCACGTTCAGGACGGTGGAGACGACGGCGACCGGCACGGAGCGGAACGCCACCAGCATGACGATCAGGCTGAGCGCGAGGACCGCGCCGATCACCCAGGGCAGCGCGGACATCTGGTGGTCCAGGACGTCGGCGTTGCGGGCCACGTCGCCGGAGACCCCGGCCTCGGTGCCGGGCAGCTTCCCGACCGTGCCGGGCACCAGCTCGTCGCGCAGCAGCCGCAGTACGTCCTGGGCCTTCTCGGAGTCGATCTGGTACGGGGCACGCAGCAGGACCGTCCCGGTGAGTCCGTCGGCGGACATTTCTGTGCGGGCGGCGTCGACGCCGCCGTCCTCGGCGGTGCGCAGCAGCGGCTGCTCGCCCACGGCGTTCACCAGCTCCCGCATGGCCTGCGGCAACTGGTCGCGGTGCGCCTCGTCGGTGCGGACGGCCACCAGGTACGCGGCCCGCTCGGAGGGGAACTGCTCGACCAGCCGGTCGCGGGCCTGGACCGCGGTGACCTTGGGCAGGGTGCTGACCTCGGTGGAGGACAGTTGGATGCCCACGGCGGGCAGGGCGAGGGCACCGACCAGGGCCAGACCGGCGACGAGGGCGGCGACCGGGCGGCGCAGCACCGGGCCGAGCAGCCGCTCCCAGGTGCGGCCGGGGGAGCCGGTGGCGCCGGAGCGGGCGGCGAGCCGGCCGAGCAGCGGCAGCCGCGGGCGGTCCAGGGCACGGCCGAGCTTGACGAGCAGGGCGGGCAGCACGGTCAGGGAGGCGCCGACGACGAGGGCGACGACGATGATGGAGCTGATGGCCAGTGAGGAGAAGACCACGTCGCCGACGACGAACAGGGCGGCGAGGGACACCATCACGGCGCAGCCGGAGACGACGACGGTGCGGCCGGCCGTGGCGGCGGCGATCCGCACGGCGGCCTCCTGGTCGAGGCGGTCGCCGGCACGGGCGCGCTCCTCGCGTACCCGCTTGATGAACAGCAGCGAGTAGTCGACGCCGACGGCCATGCCCATCAGCAGGATCAGGCTGTTGTTGGCGCCGACGCTGGGGAAGACGTGCGAGAACAGCTGTGACAGACCCATGGCGGCGGCGACCGCGGACAGGGCGAGCAGCACCGGCACGCCCGCGGCGACGACCGCGCCGAAGACGACCATGAGGATCACCAGGGTGAGCGGCAGGGTGATGCGCTCGGCGGTGGCGAGGTCCTCGCCCATGGAGTCGGAGACGCCCTGGCCCATGGAGAAGTGACCGGTCTGGGCGACCTCGACGCCGGGGTGCGCCTTCTGGACGGCGGCGGTGCGCTCCAGCAGGGCGGGGATGTCGTCGGAGATCTCGGCGTCCTCGCCGGCCGTCTCCAGCGGCACCAGGACGGCCTGGCCGCTCGGGGCCCACACCGGGTCACCGACCTTGGCGACGGAGGGTGCGCCGGTCATCCGGCGGACGACGTCCCGCGCGGCGGCGGTGGCCGCGTCGCGGTCCAGCTTCTCGCCCTCGCGGGCGGTGATCAGGACCTTCTCCTCCAGCGGGTCGAGGATGCCGCCCCGGTCGGCGATCTCCTCGGCGCGGCCGGCCTCGCCGACCCGGTAGTCGACGCTGTCGGCGGACCGGGTCCCGGCCTGGGCTCCGAGTGCCAGGCACGCGACGACGAGCACCAGCCAGCAGGCCAGCGCCCGCCATGGGTGGCGGGCGCTCCACATCGCCGTCCGGACCGTTAACCGCTGTTCCATCGCAGACTCCCCATTTCCGGGTTCGGGGTTCGGGTGGGCGCTTCGGGTCGGCCCCGGGGCCGGCTCTTCGAGCTCTTCCGGTGACCTGCACCTGCGGCCCTGACAGGCCGCGCTTTGAGGTGTAAGTCAAATCTGACAGGTGTTGTCTCGGGTAGTCAACTGTAGGAAGGGGGTCGGTTGAAGCTGTCCGGAAGTATTCGCTCCGGTGAGCGGGCGAAGAAAAGGCCGGGGCGCGTCGTTCGCACCCCGGCCGTCCTGCCCGAACCGGTGCCTACCAGCATCTCCCCCCGGTCGCGCCGGCGCGCGCCGCCGGCTCCTCCTGCTTCGGGGCCATCGCGTACGCCTCGGCCAACAGCTCCGACACATAGGCCACTTGGCCGGGACCGTCCGCCAGATACCCACTCGCGCCGAGCAGTCTGACCTGCGCCCGGTCGGCGTCCGTCAGCCGCCGCTGCAGGTCCTCCAGCACGGCCGGGGCCACCTGCCCCTCCCGTGCGCCGGTCAGGACCGCACGGACCTCCAGATGCTCCACCAGCGCATCGGCCACGGCCACCTTCACCAGTTGCTGCTGCAACAGCGGCACATCACCGGCCGTACGGCCGCGCAGATGCGCCACCACGGCCTCGCGCAGCGCCTCCGACAGGCCCAGGCGCAGCCACGCGAGCCCCAGCGACCAGCCGGCCCGCCGGTCGGGCGGACCGTACGCCGCCGTGGCGGCGATCTCCTGACGCACCATCACCACCTCGCCGCCCGGCAGATCCACCGACCACAGCTCCTCGGGACCGCCCGGCTGCAGCTCCGCGGGCCGCCCCGCGCACCAGGCGCGCTCCGCCTTCAGCAGAGTCCGCGGCGTCACCACGGCATGCCCGTGCGGCCCGCACGGCAGCAGCCCCGGCAGCACCTCGCGGCACAGCGCCTCCAGCGCGGGCGCGAGCCCCTCGTCGCGGGCGATGCGGTGACAGCGCTCCCAGAACGCCCCGCCCCCGGCGTCCGCCACCCCGCTCACCGCGGGGCCCCCACGGCCCCGGTCGCGCCCTCCGGCTCCACCACGCACACGCCGAAGTCGCCGGCCACCGGGTCGTACTCGGCCAGCACCAGCGGGCGTTCCGCCGGCCGGTCGTCCGCCAGTCGCGCCCACAGCGCCGAGCACGGGAAGCCCTTGGCGGTCTCCCTCACCTCCGCCAGGCCGCCCGGCAGATCGCGGGCCGGCTCGATCCCGGTGCCCGCCACCACCGTGACGTCGCCGCCGTAGGGGCGAAGCTCCCGCTCCAGCAGGACCGGCACCTCGCCGGGCGCCACGCCGGACAGCTGCCGCACCCGCGGCCGCACCCCCGAAGCGTCGTCCGCCGACAGCAGCAACGCCACGCCCGCGTCCCCGCCGAGCGTCGCGTGCTCCGTGTCGTACGGCAGCGTCCCCTGGTCCAGGACGAGCACCAGCGCCTGCCGCAGTCCGTGCCGCCGGACGTAACCGGTGGCCACCCGCAGCGCCGTGAACGGCGTGACGCCGCCCTGCTCCGACACGCCGAAGGCGAGCGGACCGTGAGGCCACGCCTCCGACAGGTACGTGGTCGCCGCGTACCGGCAGTCCAGGTCCGGTGTGGCGTGCGCGACGACCGCCACGCCCACGTCCGCCGCGTCCGTTCCCAGCGACTCCACCAGCGTCCGGGCCATGGACGCGAACGTGTTGCCCGCGCCCGGCCCGGCCAGGTCCGGCCGGTAGGCGCGGCCGTACTCCCCGGCGATGTCCGTGAAGTGCCGTACGGAGAAGGCGTCGTCGATCCGGCTCGTACCGGACGGGAAGACCTGGTGCGCGACCCGTTCCAGGCGCAGCGCGGGCACGTCCGGGGGCAGGTGCGCCGCGGGCACCGCCGCGGTGCGGTACACGGTCAGCCGCCCATCTCGGCGAGCAGGAAGTCGGCCAGCGTGCGCACCGACTCGAAGTGGCTCATCTCCAGGTGGTCGGTGTCGAGCTCGATGCCGAGCGCGTCCTCCAGACCCATCAGCAGCTCGAACACGCCACTGGAGTCCAGGCCGACCTGGTCGAACAGGCGTGAGTCCTCGGTCAGCTCCGGCAACTCGTGGCCGAGCACCTCGGCCAGCGCGGCCGAGACGGCCGCCACGACCTGCGTACGGCCGGCGGTGTTCTGGGCGAGGGAGACGGTGTCAGTCATGGCACAACGGTCCTTTCGGAACGGGTGAAGGGAGGGTCGGCGGGCCCGGCGGGGCCCGGAGTTCAGTCGGCCGAGCCGGCCCGGGACAGCAGCTCCCGCTCCGGCAGCCGCTGGTTGCGCAGCAGGTCGTCGGGCCGGTCCCGGTCGCGCACCAGGTGCGCCCGCCCGTCCAGGACGAGCACCTCGGCCGGGTGGCCGTGGCTGAGGAACAGCACCGGCGACGCGCTCGGCCCGTACGCGCCCGAGCACGCCACGCCGATCAGGTCGCCCGGCCGGACGGCCGGCAGCGGCACCTTCTTGCCGAGCGTGTCGTTCGGGGTGCACAGCGGGCCCGTGACGTTCCACTCGCCGGTCGCCGGCTCGTCGAGCCGGTTGAGGACCCGCATCGGGAAGTTGCGCTTCACGAACGAGCCGATGCCGACCGCCGCCATGTGGTGGTTGGTACCCCCGTCCGCCACCGCGAAGTTCTCCCCCATGGACGTCTTCACGTAGCGGACGCGCGTCGTGTACGTCCCGAACGGGGCCGTCAGATAGCGGCCGAGCTCCATCACCATCCGGGTCGCCGGATGCCGCCGCGCGAACGCGTCCAGCGCCGGGTTGACCAGCTCCGCGAGCCGGTCGAAGTCGAGGTCCTTCTCGTTCTCGAAGTACGCCACACCGAGGCCGCCGCCGACGTCCACCAGCTCCAGCGGGAAGTCCAGCTCCGCCGACAGGCTCTCGGCCAGGTCCAGGATCCGCCGCGTGTTCTCGGCGACGGCGTCCTCGCTGAGGATGCGCGTGCCCATGTAGACCTGGACGCCCGTCACCGCCACGTTCGTCAGGCCGCCCAGCAGCCGCCGCGCGGCCGGGTCGCGCAGCTGCGCCTCGTCGATGCCGAACTGGCGGGGCTTGCCGCCCATCGTCAGGCCCGAGCCCTTCACCGAGAACTCCGGGTTCACACGCAGCGCGACCCGGGCGGTCACCGACCGCTCGCGCGCCAGCCGGTCGATGAGCTCCAGCTCGCCGAACGACTCGCAGATGATGAAGGCGACGCCCTCGTCCAGGCAGGCGGCCAGCTCGCCCCGGCTCTTGCCCGGGCCGAGGAAGATGATGTCGCGCGGGACGACACCGGCGCGGCGCGCGGTGGCCAGCTCCGTCATCGACGAGATCTCGGCGCGCGCGCCGTGCGCGTGCAGCAGCGCGCACACCGCGATGTTCGGGTTGGACTTGAGCGAGAAGAACACCTCCAGGCGGGGGTGCAGCCGTTCCCGGATCGTGGTGATCCGGTCGCGCAGTCCGTTGCCGTCGTAGACGTACAGCGGGGTCCCGAACCGTTCGGCCAGCTCGGTGATCCCGACGCCCTGCACGGTGTGTTCAACGGGCATGGCCCACTCCTCCTGCCAGCAGCCGGGCGGTGACGCCCTCGTCCAGTGCGGTCAGCTCGTCGGCCGACGACGCCACCGCGATTCCGTAGAGGCGCCCGTCGAAGGCACCGGGCGCCACGGCCTGGCCGCCCGCGTTGACGGTCGCGAAGTTGTTGACCAGCAGTCCCGAACCGCCGGCCTCGGTGAGGAGCAGGTCGCCGAGCAGGTCCCTCAGCTCGGTGAAGCCGAGCGGGCGCGTCAGGCGCAGCGGGTAGTGCCGGGCCAGGGCGAGCCGTCCGTCCCCGACGAAGCGCTCCTGGAGACGCACCTGGTACGTGGACATGTTGTTGCGGGCGTTGATCTCGATCACCGGCCACACCGCGTCGTCCCCGTCGAGCAGCGCGTCCACACCGACCACGCCCGCGTAGCCGTCGGCGGCCAGCCGCTTGCCCACCGCCTGCGCGGTCTCCCGCAGCACCGCGTCCTGGGCGGGGGAGAGCCGGGCCGGGAAGCGGTGCCCCTTGTGCACACCACCCTCGGTGACCGCGCGCTTGACGAAGTCGAAGTGCACGGACCCGTCCCGGCCCACCGTGAACTGGTAGTTCAGGTCGCCCTGGTGGGGCACCCACTCCTCGACCACGAACGCGATCCGGGGCCGGCCCGAGCGCTCCACGCGCTGCCGCACCATGCGCAGCACCCGGTCCATCCAGCGCTCGCTCTCCAGCACCACGATGCCCTTGCCCGAGACCCCGAAGGCCTCCTTGACGACCGTACGGCGGCCTTGGGCGTGCAGCTCACGGGCCCGGTCCAGGGCCTCGGCCAGCTCCTCGACGCTCTCGCAGGTCCAGCCGGCCGGCTGGCGCACGCCCAGTTCGTCGGCGACGCGGCGGCTGTAGATCTTGCTGTTGACCGCCTTGCACAGCTCGGCCCCGGGGGCGGCGAGCGCCATGCCCGTGACCGAGGACAGCTCCTCCTCCAGAACGGAGACACCGTGCGGAGAGAGCCGGGCGCCGTCGGCGGCGAGCCCGCGCAGGGTGCCGAGGAGCGCGGGGTCGGCGAGGACGTCCTCGGTGACCTTGCGCTGGGAGTCCTGGACGGCCACGACATGGACGGTCGGCAGGCCGAGCCCGAGCTGTTCGAGGTGGGCCAGATACGCCGGGTCGGGCGCGGTCTTCAGCACCACGTGGTCGGCCTCGCCCGCGAGCAGCAGCGCGAACTCGTCCATGCGGTTGACCACCGCGTTGCCGGAGAGGGCGGAGAACCGCGGCAGTGTGTGTTCGCCGCGCGCCCACACCTCCTCCACCTCGAAGTTGCCCAGGAACACCAGGGGCGTGTCGTCGGCGCCGGTCACGGCGCGCTTCAGCCGGCTCCCGAAGCCGGCCACCAGTTCGTGCATGTCGTCGTCCCTCGCCCTCGCTAGTGCTGGAATACGGCCGCGGCGAAGGACTGTCCGAGCCCCGCCGAGGTCATGAGGTAGTGGTCGCCCGGTTTGAGCAGGCCAAGGTCGCGCACGGAGCGGTAGTTGATGAACGGATCGGCGCAGAAGCAGTGGGCGGTGGCCGCGATGTTGTCCAGGTACATGGCGCCGGCCGGGATGCCGAGGTTCTTGGCGGCGACCGTCCACGACACCCGGTTGACGTTGTGCGGCAGGACGAGCGCCAGGTCGCCGACGCGGAGGCCGGCCTCGTCGAGTGCCGCCGTGACGACCTCTTCCAGGGCGTCCTGGTAGATGCGGACGGCCTCCTTGGCGAGGTCGCCCACGAGGTCGATGAGCCCGTCCTCGCGACCGCGGATGCGGGCGGCGTATCCGACCATCCGGTCGCGGTCGCCGCCCGGGCCGACCAGCACGGCCGCCGTCGCCTCGCTCATGATCGACACGTCGGCGACCCACTGCGAGAACGGCGTGAGTGTCTTGTCCCCGGCGAGGATCAGCGCGAGTGCGTCCGGGTCGCCGTCGGCCTCCAGCAGCATGCCGGCCACGTCCAGGGCGAGCAGGCCCGTGGCGCAGCCGTGGTCGGCCACCGCGAACGTGCGGGCGTGGCGCAGCCCCAGCGCGTCCCGCACCTCCCGCAGCGGATTGACGGGGTAAGGAGCAGTGGTACGCAGTCCCTTGGCCCGGATGACGTACCGGACCCGGTCCTCCTGCCCGGCCAGCCCCTCCAGCTTCTCGGCCGCGGCGAGCAGCAGCTCGCTCTCCGACCGGTCGGGCTCCTTGCAGATCCGGTCCAGCCCGTAGAGCCGGGTGAACCGCCGCACCTGCTGGTCGCTGAGACCCAGGGTTTCCTTCAGGGCATCCACCGGCACGGTCTCCGGCAGATGACTCGACACCGCCACCAATGAGGTCATGCGCCGCACGCTAGGCAGCCGGGCTGACCCACCACTGACACCGGACTGACCGTCCTGTCCCCGCCGGTGCGGGTCAGTTGGGCGTCAGCGGGCCGTCAGCGGGTCTGCCCAGCATGTGCGGTGTCCGTATCGCCGTGTCAGGGAGCGTGGAGCAGATGCCGGTGACGCACTCGGAGCCGGGGCCGGTGGCCCGGCCGACCTTCGCCGTGGTTCCAGGGACGCAGGTCAACGCCGTCCTGCGCGGGCGGGAGAAGCAGGTCATCGACCTGGTGGAAGCGGCCTACCGGCTGCACGGGGCCGGTGGGACGGTCAACCCCGACTCGTACTTCCTGCGCTTCCCCGACCGCCCGGACGCGCGGATCATCGCCCTCCCCGCGTCGCTCGGGGGCGACAGTGCCGTCGACGGCATCAAGTGGATCTCCAGCTTCCCGGCGAACGTCGCCTCCGGGCTGCCCCGCGCCTCCGCCGTCCTGATCCTCAACGACCCCGTCACCGGGTACCCGTACGCGTGCCTGGAGTCGTCCGTCATCAGCGCCTCCCGTACGGCCGCCTCCGCCGCGCTCGCCGCGGACGCGCTCAGCCGGGCCCGGGGCGAGGAGCGGCCGCGGCGCGTCGGGTTCATCGGGACCGGGCTCATCGGCCGGTTCATCCACACCTATCTCGCCGCCGCCGGCTGGGAGTTCGACGAGATCGGCGTGCACGATCTGAAGGCGGAGCACGCCGACGCGTTCCGCGGCTACCTCCGGCGAGGCACGCACGGCGGCACGTCCGTCGTGGTGCACGACACCGCGGAGAGCCTGATCCGGTCCTGCGACCTCGTCGTCCTCGCCACCGTCGCCGGTGCCCCGTACCTGAACGATCCCGCGTGGTTCGAGCACGCCCCGCTGGTTCTCAACATCTCGCTGCGTGACCTCGCCCCCGAGGTCGTGCTCGACGCCGTCAACGTGGTGGACGACGTCGACCACTGTCTGAAGGCCAACACGTCCGTGCACCTGGCCGAACTGCGCACCGGCAACCGGGAGTTCCTCAGCGGCACGCTGTGCGACGTCCTGACCGGGGCGGTACGGCCCGAGGGCGGGCGGCCGCTGGTGTTCTCGCCGTTCGGACTCGGTGTCCTGGACCTCGCCGTCGGCCGGTTCGTGTACGAGGAGGTCGCCCGAGGCGGCGAACTCGCGGTCACGGACGGATTCTTCGATGAACTCGATCGCTATGGGAAGAGCTGAGCTGCGGCGTAGCGGCCGCGGGTGGGAGTCGTCCTGTGCCAGTCATATCCGCTCCTCAGGAGTTCAACGTGGACGACCTCTACGTCGACCTCCAGTGGATCTCCGGTCGTCCGCTCTACCTCAAGTGCGAGGGCTTCAACTTCGCCGGGTCGATCAAACTCAAGGCAGCGGCAGAGATGATCGCCAGGGCCGAGCGCCACGGCGAACTGCACCCCGGCGACATGCTCGTGGAGAGCTCGTCGGGCAACATGGGCGTCGCCATCAGCCTGCTCGCCAGTAGCAAGGGCTACCGCTTCACCTGTGTGACGGACAGCCGCTGCACCCTCGGCGCCCGACGGCTGATGGAGGCCCTCGGCACCGAGGTGCACGTCATCACCGAGCCGCACCCCGAGGACGGCCTGCTCGGCGCCCGCATCCGGCACGTGAAGCGGCTCGTCGCCGACCGCTCCGGCCATGTGTGGCTCAACCAGTACCTCAACCCGGGCAACTGGCTCGCGCACTTCCAGACCACCGGGCCCGAACTGCTCAAGAGCTTCCCGGAACTCGACGTGGTGTTCGTGGGCGCCGGCACCACCGGCACCCTCATGGGCACCGCCCGCTACCTGCGCCACACCAAGCCGTCCGTGCGGATCGTGGCGATCGACTCGGTCGGCTCCGTCACCTTCGGCACGCCGCCGGGCCCCCGATCCATCCCGGGCCTGGGCACCGGCGTCCGTCCGCGGATCCTCGACGAGTCGTACGTCGACGACGTCGTGCACGTCGCCGAGACGGACACCCTGCGGGTGTGCCGCGGCCTCGCCGACCGCGGCTTCCTGTTCGGCGGCTCCACCGGGACCGTCGTCAGCGGTGCTGTGAGCTGGCTGGAGCGCCACGGCGGCGCCGACGGCCTGACCGCGGTGGCCATCGCCCCCGACCTCGGCGACCGCTACCTGGACACCATCTACAACGACCAGTGGGTCGAGGAGATCTACGGCGCCGGCGTCCTGGACCGTACCCGGCAGGACACCGCCGCCCCGAGCCTACTGAGCAGGGGAACCTCATGACCAACACTCCCGACCGCCCCGAGCTCCCGCAGGAACTGCCGCTCACCGCGGGGCAGGCGGACATCTGGTTCGACGAGCAGCTCTCCGGCGCCGGTCTCGCCTACAACACCGCCGGCTACCTCGACATCCGCGGACCGCTGGACGCCACCCTGTTCCGGCAGGCCGCCGCCCGGCTGGCCGACGAGGCGCAGTGCATGCGCTCCCGGTTCGTCGACGACGGGCGGCCCGGACAGCGGATCGAGCCGCTGGACCGGCTGCCGTACCAGGAGCTGGACCTCGGTGACACGGGCGATCCCGTCGCCGCCGCACGCGAGTGGATGGCGCGCGACCTCGACACGCCCTTCACCCTCAGCGACTTCCCCCTGTTCCGGCTCGCCCTCATCCACGTCGGCGACGAGCGCGCGCTGTTCTACATGTGCATCCACCACTTCCTGTGCGACGGCTACAGCCAGGTCGTCTTCTGGCGGCGCCTCGCCGAGATCTACGCGGCGCTGCTCGCGGGCGAGGACCCGCGGGCCGGTGCGCTGCCACCACTGAGCGCCCTGCTGGACGCCGAGCGGGCGTACGCCGACTCCGCGCCGGCCGCGCGCGACGCCGCGTACTGGGACGCACGCTTCCCCGTCACGCCCGAGCTGGTGACGCTCTCGGACGGCGCGTCCGAGCCGCTGCCCGGTTTCGTCCGTGACGCCTTCACCCTTCCGCAGGCCACGACGCGCGCCCTGCGCGACCTCGCCCAGCGGTCCTCCGTCACCTGGCCGACCGTCGTCATGGCCGCGGTTGCCGCCTACACCCAGCGGCGCACGGGCCAGCGGGACGTCCTGCTCACCGTGCCCGTCACCACCCGCGTCGGCGCCCTCATGCGCGCCGTGCCCGGCATGGTCGCCAACACACTGCCGCTCGCACTGCGCATCGCCCCCTGGACCACCCGCGGCGACCTGCTGGCCCAGGCGTCCCGGGAGTTCACCCGTGTCCTGAAGCACCAGCGCCACCGGGTCAGCCGCATCCGCCGCGCCATGGGCCTGCACAGCGACGACCGGCGGCCGTTCGGGCCGCTCGTCAACATCCTGCCGCAGCAGACCAGCATGGCCATCGGCCCCTGCGAGGTGACCGTCAACAACCTGTCCACCGGCCTCATCGACGACCTCGAACTCACCGTCGTCGACTCCGCCGACGGCGGCTCCACCGTCCATCTGAGCGGCAACCGCGGCCTGTACACGGCGGAGGAACTCGGTGCGCACGCCACCGAACTGCGCCGGTTCGTCGAGGCGTTCGTCGCCGCCGGCTCCGACACGCCGCTCGGGCGGATCAGCACCCTGCGCGCCGACGAACTGCGCGCGCTGCTCGCCGCCGGCACCGGCCCCGTCGACACCGCGCCCTTCGAAGGCGTCGTCGCCCGCGTCCGCCGCGCCGCCGACACCTACCCCGACGGCGTCGCCGTGCTCGACCACGAGGGGACGCTCACCTACCGGGACCTGGTCGGCCGGGCCAGTGCCCTCAGCCGCCGTCTCGACAGCGGGACCACCGCCGTCCTGGCCACCCCCGGCGCCGGCTTCGTCACCGCGGTCCTCGCGGCGCTGGGCGCGGGCGGCTCGTGGGTGCCGCTCGACCCGCAGGCGCCCGAGGCGCGGCTGACGGATCTGCTGCACGACAGCGGCGCCACCGCCCTCGTCACCGACGACGCCCACCGTGAGCTGGCCCACCGGGTGGCCGAGAGCGCCGGCACCGGGGCCCGGATCGTCGTCCTCGACGGTGCGCGGGACCCGAGGGGCGCCCTCGCCGAGCCACGCGGCGGCGACCTCGACCTCGCCTACACGATCTTCACCTCGGGCTCCACCGGCCGCCCCAAGGGCGCCATGGTGCACCGCGCGGGCATGGCCAACCACCTCCTCGCCAAGATCGAGGACCTGGACCTGACCGAGGCCGACACCCTCGTCCAGAACGCGCCCGTCTCCTTCGACATCTCCGTCTGGCAGATGCTCGCCCCGCTCCTCGTCGGCGGCCGTGTCCGCGTCGTCGACCGGGCCACCGCCGCCGACCCCGAGCGGCTGTTCCCGCTCGCCGCCGAGGAGGGCGTCACCGTCCTGGAGGTCGTACCGTCGCTGCTGCGGGCCGCTCTCGACGCGTGGGACGAGACCGGCGCCACGCCCCGGCTGGGGACGCTGCGCTGGCTGATGGTCACCGGTGAGGCGCTCCCCGCCGACCTGTGCGCTCGCTGGGCGACCCGCTTCCCGGAGATCCCGCTGATCAACGCGTACGGACCCACCGAGTGCTCCGACGACGTCACCCACGCCGTCCTCGGCCCCGGCGACGTGCCCGCGGGCCGCGCCGGCGCGCCCATCGGCCGGACCGTGCGCAACACCCGCCTCGTCGTCCTCGACGACGAGCTGCGCCCGGTGCGGCAGGGCACGTCCGGCGAGCTGTACGTGGCCGGGGCCGGCGTCGGCCGCGGCTACCTCGGCGACCCGGTGCGCACCGCCGCCGTGTTCGTCGCCGACCCCTACGGTCCGCCCGGCACCCGCATGTACCGCACCGGCGACCGGGTCGTCCTGCACGCCGACGGCCGCTTCGAGTTCCTGGAGCGCCGCGACCACCAGGTCAAGGTGCGGGGCCACCGCATCGAACTCGGTGAGATCGAGGCCGCCCTGCGCGCCCTCGACCCCGTCCAGGACGCGGCGGTCGTCGTCCACACCGACCCGCACGGGCGCAAGAGCCTCACCGCCTACCTCGTCGGACGCGACACGGACGCCCGGCCGGAGACCGTGCGCGAGCTGCTGGGGCGGCGGCTGCCCGACTACATGGTGCCCGCCCGGTTCCTCGTCCTCGACGTGCTGCCGCTCACCCCGCACGGCAAGGTGGACCGCAAGGCGCTGCCCGCACCGGACTTCCGGGCGCCCGCGCAGGGGCCCGCCGCGCCGCGCGGCCACGCCGAGGAGATCCTCACCTCCGCCATGGCCGAGGTGCTGGGCCGCCCCGCGGTCGACCCGGACGACAACTTCTTCTCCCTCGGCGGCGACAGCATCAGCGCCATCCAGGTCGTGGCCCGGGCCCGCCGTGCGGGACTCACCCTCACGGCCCGCGACGTCTTCGAGCACCGCACCCCGGCCGGCATCGCCGCCGCCGTGCCTCCGCCGCGGGCGCCCCGCACGGCCCCGCCCGCCGACGACGGCATCGGCGAGACGGAACTGCTGCCCGTCGCCCACCAACTGCGGGAGGACCTGGGGTCCTGCGACCCGGCGGACGGCAGCGCCACGCTCGGCGCGCCCGCCCGCGAGTACAGCCAGTACGTCGCCGTCCAGGTGCCCGCGGGGGCCACACCCGAGCTGCTCACCGCCGCCCTCCAGACCGTGCTCGACCGGCACGACGCCCTGCGGCTGCGGCTCGCCGTGCCCGTCCCCGGTCTGTGGACCCTGGAGGTCCGCCCAGCCGGCGAGGTGCGCGCCGACGCCCTGTTCGTCCGTGCCGGCGCGACCGACGCGCCGCTCACCGAGCAGCTCACCGCCCACGTGACCGCCGCCCGTGCCCTCCTCGCCCCGCAGGACGGCACCGTCCTGCGCGTCGTCCACCTCGACCGCGGACCCGCGCTGCCCGGCCGGCTCCTCCTGGTCGTCCACCACCTCGCCGTGGACGGGGTGTCCTGGCGCGTCCTGGTCCCGGACCTGAAGGCCGCGTACGAGGCGCTGGCCGCGGGGCGCACCCCCGCGCTCGACCCCGTGCCGACCTCGCTGCGACGCTGGTCCCGGGAGCTGTCCGAGCAGGCCCGCACCACCCGCCGGGTCGGCGAACTGCCGCTGTGGCGCTCCCAGTTGACCGGCACCGACCCGGCGCTCGGCGCCCGCCCGCTCGACCCGGTCCGCGACACCCACGCCACGGCCCGCCGACTGCGCGTCGAACTGCCGACCGGGCCGACGGCCGCGGTGCTGACCGGAGCCCCCGCCGCGCTGCACGCCGACGTCAACGACGTGCTGCTCACCGGCCTCGCCCTGGCCGTCGCCGAGTGGCGCGGCCGTCGCGGGGCCAGCGACACCGGGCTGCTCGTGGAGATCGAGGGGCACGGCCGCGAGGAGTTCACCGACGAGCAGGACCTGTCCCGCACGGTGGGCTGGTTCACCAGCAGCTTCCCCGTCCGTCTCGACCCCGGCACGCCCGCCGGCCCCGGCCGTCCCGACGTGGGCGGCGCGCTGAAGCGGGTCAAGGAGCGGCTGCGGGAACTGCCCGGCCACGGCATCGGATTCGGGCTGCTGCGCCACCTCAACCCGCAGACCCAGGGTGTCCTCGCCCGTCTGCCCGTACCGCAGATCGGCTTCAACTACCTAGGCCGCTTCGGCGCCTCGGACGCGGAGCGGGGCGGCGACTGGTCGCTCGACGGCTCGGACGCGGTCGTCGGCCTCGGCGCCCACCCCGACACGCCGTTGCGGCACGTCGTGGAACTGTCCTGCGTCGCCGAGGAACGCCCCGAAGGGCCCGTCCTGGTGGCCGAATGGGCCTACGCCGGCGAACTGCTCGGCGACGACGACGCCGCCGAACTGGCCCGCGGCTGGTTCCGCGCCCTGGAGGCCGTCGCCGCCGAGGCGGGGACGGACGCGGCTCACGGCCGCACACCGTCCGACTTCCCGCTGGTCCGCCTCGGCCAGCAGGAGATCGAGGAGTTCGAGCGCGCCCTCGGCCCGCTCACCGACGTCCTGCCCGCCTCCCCGCTCCAGCAGGGCCTGCTGTTCTCCGCCGAATACGACACCGAAGGCGTCGACCCGTACACCCTGCAGATCGGCGTGGACACCGAGGGCCCGCTCGACCCGTCCGCCCTGCGCCAGGCCGTCGACGCGCTGCTGCGCCGCCACCCCAACCTGCGCGCCTGCTTCCCCGACCGCCCCGGCGGCGGCGAACGGGTGCAGGTCGTCCCCGAGAACGCCACTGTCGGCTGGCGGGAGCTGGACCTGCGCGAGCTGCCCGCCGACGAGCGGGCCGCCGAGCTGGACCGTGTCACCGACGCCGAACTGACCCGCAGCTTCGACGTCCGCAGCGCCCCGCTCGTCCGGTTCACGGTCGTCCGCACGGGGGAACTGAGCCACCGGCTGCTGTGGTCCGTGCACCACGCCCTGGTCGACGGCTGGTCCATGGCCGTCTTCGCACAGGAGCTGTTCACGCTGTACGCGCGGTACGCCGAGGGCGCCGACGACGCGTCCGCCGCCGCGGCGCTGCCCGCGGCCGCCCCGTACCGGACGTATGTGGCGTGGCTGGCCGGGCGGGACGACAGCGAGGCGCGGGCCGCTTGGAAGGCCGTGGTCGACGGGGTGGACGAGGCGACCCGGCTCGTCCAGTCGGCCGCGCCCGCCCGTGCGAAAGGCCACGCCGTCCCGGGTGAGCTCCTCACCGAGGTGGACGAGGAACTCACCGCCCGCCTCACGGCGTGGGCGCGGGAACGCGGACTGACCCTCAACACCCTCGTCCAGGGCGCCTGGGCGGTCCTCCTGGGACGGCTCACCGGCCGCCGCGACGTCGTGTTCGGCGCCGTCAACTCCGGCCGCCCCGCCGACCTCCCGGGCGTGGAGTCGATGGTCGGCTCGTTCCTGAACACCCTGCCCGTACGTGTCGTCCTGGACCCCGCCCGCACCTTCCCGGAGATCCTCGCCGACCTCCAGGACCAGCAGTTCGCGCTGGCCGAGCACCAGCACCTGGGGCTCGCCGAGGTGCAGCGCCTGACCGGCGCCCAGGAGCTGTTCGACACCGTCGTCACCTACAACAACTACCCGATGGCCGACGTCGGCGCCCTCGACGGCCTCGTGCCCGGGCTCACCTTCCACGGCAGCCACGCCAAGGTCGTCGCCGAGTACCCGTTCGCGCTGTCCGTCCACCCCGGTGACTGCCTGCACCTGCAGGTCCAGTACGCCCCCGACGTGGTCGACCGGAGCCGGGCCGAGGAGATCACGGCCCGCTTCGTACGGCTGCTGCGCACCGTCGTGGAGCAACCCGAGCAGCCGGTCGGCCGGCTCGACGTGCTCACCGGGGACGAGCGGCGCACCCTCCTCGACGACTGGGCGGGCCACGCCACAGCGGTGCCGCACACCACGGCCACCGCCCTCTTCGAGGACTGGGCCTCCCGGACGCCCGGGGCGCCGGCCGTGCTGTACGACGGCGAGGAGATCCCCTACGCGGAGGTCAACGCCCGCGCCAACCGGCTGGCCCGGCTGCTGGCGGGCCGCGGCATCGGCCCCGAGCACCTGGTGGCGCTCGCTCTGCCGCGCACCCCGGACATGGTGGTCGGCGCCCTGGCGGTGCTGAAGGCGGGCGCGGCGTACCTGCCGATCGACGCCGCCTACCCCGCCGACCGCATCGCCTACATGCTGGCCGACGCCCGCCCGGCGGCCCTGGTCACGGTCGCGGAGCTGGCCCTGGACCTGCCCTCCGGCGGTACCGACGTCATCGTCCTCGACGGCGACACCACGACCGGCGCCCTGGCGGAGCTGCCCGCCGACGACCTCACCGACGCCGAGCGCACCTCACCGCTGAGCCCGCGGAACGCCGCGTACACCATCTACACCTCGGGCTCGACCGGCCGCCCCAAGGGTGTCGTGGTGGACCACGCCGGGTTCGCGGCGATGGTGGCCGCGCTGACCGAACGGTTCGGGCTCGGCCGGCAGACCAGGGTCCTGCAGTTCGCGTCGTTCAGCTTCGACGCCTCCGCCTGGGAGCTGGGCCTCGCCCTCTTCAACGGCGGCGCGCTGGTCATCGCCGATGACGAGTGCCGTGACCCCGGGCAGCCACTGGTGGACCTCATCAACGGCTGCGGGGTGACCCTCGCCGGGTTGCCCCCGGTCGTCGCGGGCGCCCTGCCCGAGGGCGCGGCCCTGCCGGCCGGGCTGACCCTGGCGGTCGCCGGCGAGGCCTGCCCGCCCGAGGTGGTGGCCCGCTGGTCGTCCCGAGTGCGGATGTTCAACGGCTACGGCCCGACGGAGGCGGTCGTCGCCTCCACCGTCGGCGGCCCGCTGACCACCGGCGACCGCCCGCCGATCGGCCGCCCGACGGACGCCCACCGCGTGTACGTCCTCGACCGCGACCTGCGGCCCGTGCCCGTCGGTGTCCTCGGCGAGCTGTATGTCGCCGGGGGCCTCGCCCGCGGCTATCTCGACCGCCCCGGTCTGACGGCCGGCCGCTTCGTCGCCGACCCGTACGGCCCGCCCGGCAGCCGCATGTACCGCACCGGCGATCTGGTGCGCTGGCTGCCGGACGGCCAGCTGGACTACACGGGCCGCGGCGACGACCAGATCCAGCTGCGCGGCTACCGCGTCGAACTCGGCGAGATCGAGGCGGCCCTGACCACCCATCCGGACGTCACCGCCGCGGTCGTCACCGTCCACGAACCGAGCCCCGGCGACAAGCGCCTGGTGGCCCACCTGGTCGCGGACCCCGCGTCGCCCACGCTGGTGCACGCCGTGCGCGAGCACGTCGCCGGGGTTCTTCCGCAGCACATGGTGCCGTCCGCGTTCGTCGTGCTGGACGCGCTGCCGCTGACCGCGCAGGGCAAGGTGGACCGCAGGGCGCTGCCCGTGCCCGAGGGCATGGGCCGGGCCGGGGGCGGGCGGGCGCCCCGCACGCCCGCCGAGGAGATCATCGCCGGGCTCTTCACCGAGATCCTGGGCGTCGAGCACATCGGTACGGACGAGGACTTCTTCGCGGCGGGAGGGCACTCGCTCCTCGCCACCCGCGTGGTGAGTCGCGCCCGCGCCCTGCTCGGGGTGGACCTGCCGATCCGGGCCCTGTTCGAGGCCCGTACCGTCGCGGGGCTCGCCGAGCGGGTCGCCGAGGCGGCGGCCGGCGGGCGCGGCGCACCGGCTCTCGCGCCGCGGGACCGCACCGGCGACGTGGCCCCGCTGTCCCACGCCCAGCAGCGGCTCTGGTTCGCCAACCGCCTGGAGCAGGGCAACGGCAAGCGGGGCACCTACAACGTGCCCTTCGCCCTCCGCCTCACCGGCGCCCTCGACGTGGAGGCCCTCCAGGCCGCCCTGAACGACCTGGTGGACCGGCATGAGGTGCTCAGGTCCGTGTTCGCCGCCCCGGACGACCTGCCCCACCAGCACGTCCTGGCCGCCCCGGCCGGCAACCCCGTGCTGACGGTACGTCAGGTGGGGTCGGGCCGGCTGCCGCAGGCGCTCGCCGACGAGGCCGAGCGCGGCTTCGACCTCACCCTCGAACCGCCCCTGCGGGCACGGTTGTTCACCACCGCGCAGGAGGACGGGACGTACGTCCTGCTGCTCGTCTTCCACCACATCGCCTTCGACGGCTGGTCCATCGGCCCGCTGCTGCGCGACCTCACCGGCGCCTACCGCGCACGCGCCACCGGGCGGGAGCCCGCCTGGCAGCCGCTGCCCGTGCAGTACGCCGACTACGCCCACTGGCACCGGGACCTGCTCGGCTCCGCCGACGACCCCGACTCGCTGCTTGCCCGCCAGCTCGAGCACTGGACCCGCGTCCTGGCCGACCTGCCGGAGGAGCTTCCGCTCCCACGCGACCACGCCCGCCCGCAGATCGCCGACCACAGCGGTGGCGGCGTCGAGTTCCACCTGGAACCCGCGACCCACGCCGCCCTCACCGGCCTCGCCCGGGACTCCGGCGCCACCCTGTTCATGGTGCTCCAGGCCGCCTTCGCCACCGTCCTCACCCGGCTCGGCTCCGGCACCGACATCCCGCTCGGCAGCCCCGTCGCGGGCCGTACCGACGAGGACCTCACCGAGTTGATCGGCACCTTCATCAACACACTCGTGCTGCGCACCGACACCTCCGGCGATCCCGCGTTCCGCGAGCTCCTCGACCGGGTGCGCGAGACGAACCTGGCCGCGTACGCCCACCAGGACCTGCCCTTCGAGCAGATCGTGGACGCACTGCGGCCGGCCCGCTCCCTGGCCCGGCACCCGCTCTTCCAGGTGATGCTGGTGCTCCAGAACACGGACTCCGGCCCACGGCCCGAACTGCCCGGCCTGGAGCTGTCCCCCGAACCGGTGCCGCAGCGCATGACCAAGTTCGACCTGCGGCTCCAGTTCGACGAGCCCGACGAGGAGCACCCGGACGCCACCGGGGTCGGGCGGCTGCGCGGAGTCCTGGAGTACGCCACCGACCTGTTCGAGCGGTCCACGGCCGAAGGCCTCGCCGACCGCCTGCTGAAAGTGCTCCGGACCGTGGCCGCCGACCCCTGCGTACGGCTCTCGGCCATCGACCTCATCGACGGAAAGGAACGGCAGCGCGTGCTGACCGACTGGAATCCCACGGAAGCCGACACGGTGACGGACACCCTGCCGGAGCTCTTCGAGGCCGCTGTACGGCGCACCCCCGACGCCCCGGCCCTGGTGACCGCCGACTCCACCCTCAGCTACCGGGAGCTGGCCGACCGGGCCGACCGCCTGGCCGGCAGGCTGTGCGCCCTCGGCGCCGGCCCCGAGCGGATCGTGGCGCTCGCGCTGCCCCGCGGCCCCGAACTCGTCGTCGCCCTCCTCGCCACCCTCAGCTCGGGCGCCGCCTACACCCTGTTCGACCCGGAGCTCCCGGCGGGCCGCATCGAGGCACTCGCCGCGCAGTCCCGCCCTGTCGCCGTCGTCACCACGGCCGCGGCCGCCGGGAAGACACCGCCGGGCACGCCCCGGCTCGTGCTCGGCTCACCGGCCGACGACGAGGAGCCGGAGGCGCTGCTCCGCACCGAAAAGCCCCTGCCCGGCCACCAGGCCGCCGTCGTGTACGCCGCGGACGCCGACGGCCGGCTCCTCGGCACCGTCGTCGAGCACGGCGCGCTGGCCGGTCATGTCACCCGGGCGTCCGCCGGTCCGGCGGACGGCGACGCGCCGGCCGTTCTGCCCGCGCCGCTGAGCTTCACCGGGCTCGTCGCGGGTTTGTTCGCCCCACTCGTCTCGGGCCGGGCGGTCCGGCTGGACGCACCGGACGCTGCGCGGGGCGCCTCCGGCGGACGGCACCTGGCCCTCGTCGACGGCGCGCCCGCCGTCGAGCCGGACGATCGCGCCCCGGCCGGTGCCTTCGACGGCGGACGCCCCGCGGGGCCGACGTGGGCGTACGTCCTGGACGAGCGGCTGGCACCGGTGCCGCCCGGCGGAATCGGCGAGCTGTACCTCGCGGGCGGGCTCCTGGCCCGCGGCTACCTCGGCCGCCCGGGGCAGACAGCCGCGCACTTCGTGGCCGCCCCGTTCGGCCCGGCCGGCGCCCGGATGGTCCGTACCGGCGAGCGGATGCGCTGGAGCGAGGACGGCACCCTCGTCCCCGCCGAGCCGACCGCCCTGCGACCGCGGCCCGAGCCGGAGAAGGAGGAGGGGGAGAAGACCACGCGGAGCGCGGCGGCACCGGAGGCCGACGCCGGCACCACGCCCCGCACCCGCCGCGAGGAGGTGCTGGCCCGGGTCGTCGCCGAGGTCCTGCGCCGCGCCGCGTTCGGCGTCGATGACAACTTCTTCGACAACGGCATGGACTCCATCCGCTCCATGCAGGTCGTCAGCCGGGCTCGCAAGGCCGGGGTCGACATCACCATCGCGGACGTCTTCGCCCACCAGACCGTCGCCGCCCTCGCCGCCGAGATCGACCGGCGGGAGGCACCCGCCCGGCAGGACCCGCCGCGCGGCTCGGTCATCGACGAGGTCTTCGCCCAGCTCGGCTCCCCCGACTCGCCCGGCGAGAACGACCCGTTCGGGACCGTCGTGGCCCTGAAGCCCACCGGCACCCGGCCCCCGCTGTTCTGCCTGCACAGCGGCGTCGGCTTCGCCCTGCCGTACGTCGGGATCGCCCGGCATGTCGGCGACGACTACCCGATCTACGGCATCCAGGCACCCAGCATCACCGAACTCGCCCCGCTGCACACGAGCGTCGAGGAGATGGCGGCCGCCTATGTGAAGCTCATCAAGCAGGTGCGCCCGCACGGGCCGTACCACCTGCTGGGCTGGTCCTTCGGCGGCTCCCTCGCCCACGCGATCGCCGTGCGGCTGGAGGAGGGCGGCGACGAGGTCGGTCTCGTCGCCGATCTGGACTCCTACCCCCGCACCCCGCAGGAGGAGGTCGGCGACGACCAGACGCTGCTCGGCTGGGTCGTGGAGCTGGTCGGCCACGACAAGAGCGAGTTCGCCGGCCGCGAGCTGACGGCCGCCGACGTCGTGGACGTACTCCAGCGCGGCAACAGCCCGATGGCGGCGCTCGGCGAGAAGCGCGTCCTCGCGATGCTGGAGACCATGCGCAACAACGGAAAGGTGCTGAGCGGCTGGGAGCCGCGCACCTTCCACGGCCGGATGCAGCTCTTCGTGGCCTCGGCCAGTCTGACGGAGGACGAGATCGCCGCACGCGGCGCCGTCTGGGAGCCGCACGTCACCGGCGGCATCGACCTCCACCGGGTGCCCTGCGCGCACGACTACATGATGCATCCGGACGCGCTGGCCCTGATCGGCACCGCCGTCGCCGCCGAACTCCAGCGGCTCCACCTGGCCGCGTCCATGTCCGCACCCGCGGGGGGCGCGGCATGACCACCGCCACGGCGGCCACCACCCCGCCGGCCGGTTCCGGCACCACCGGCCTCGCCGCCGTCGTCGCGGAGACGTCGGCGGTGGCCGGCCGGCGCCTGCGCCATCTGCGCACGGCACCGGGCCGGTTCCTCGGCATCACCCTCAACCCGCTGCTGACCATGCTGGTCCTGGGCTTCCTGCTGGAGCGGTCGCTGACCGTCCCCGGCGGGGGCGACTACCAGGAGTACCTGTTCGCGGGTGCGGCGGTGCAGGCCTCCCTGGCCGGGATCGGACCGACCGCGATCGCCGTCGCCGGGGACATGCGCGGCGGTGTCATCGACCGGTTCCGCTCCATGCCGGTGTCCCGGGGCGCGGTTCTCTTCGGGCACACCATGGCCGACTGGCTGGTCGGCCTCGCCGGCCTGGTACCGGTCGTCCTGTTCGGGCTGCTGCTGGGCTGGCGGCCGCACACCGGGGCGGCCCAGGTCGCCGCGGGCTTCGCGCTGCTCGCCGCCTTCTCGTACGTGATGCTGTGGGTGGGCGTGCTGCTGGGGCTGGCCTCGCGGAGCCTGGAGAGCATCAGCTCGCTCACGCCCCTGGTCGTGACCGTCCTGCCGTTCCTGTCCAGCGCCTTCCTGGCCCCCGGGAACCTGCCGGCCGGCCTGCGCACGATCGCCGAGTGGAACCCGGTCAGCGCCGTGGCCCAGTCCTGCCGCGAGCTGTGGGGCAACCCCGTGGCGACCGGCGGGGGGTTCGCGGCCGACCACCCCGTGGCCGTGGTCGCGCTGACCCTCGGCGCGGTGTTCCTGCTCGCCTGCCCCCTGGCCCTGCGCCGCTACCGCACCGCGGGCCTGTGACGCCGTACCGGTAGACCGCCTCTCCCGCCCGGCATCCCCGTACCCGGAGCCCGGCCGCCACACATCCCCCCTGGCGGCCGGGCTCCGACCTGTCCGCACGCCGCCCCGGGGCGGGTGAAGAGTCCGGAGCGGCACCGCCGTACGAGCCGGGGCCGAGCGTTCCATCAGGCAGCCGTCAGCCGCAGGTCAGCACTCCGGTACAGCATCTGTACGTACCGCCGTGACGCTGCCGCGGGCGCGTCACGCCCGGACTCACCGACACCCACCCCGGAAACGGAGAGTGCGCCATGAGCAACCCCTTCGACGACCAGGACGGCTTCTTCCTCGTCCTGGTGAACACCGAGGGCCAGCACAGCATCTGGCCCGCCTTCGCCGCCGTACCCGACGGCTGGACGGTCGCCATGGAGGCCGGCACCAGGGACGCCGCGGTGGCGTTCGTGGAGAACAACTGGACCGACCTGCGCCCGCTCAGCCTGCGCGAGCAGAGCGCCGCCGGCCCGAGCCGCTGACCCCATGAGTGTCGAACTGGCGATCGAGGCGACGGGTCTGCGCAAACACCACAAGGGCAGGACGACACTCGACGGCCTCGACCTGGCCGTGCCCGCCGGCACCGTTCTCGGCCTCCTCGGCCCCAACGGTGCCGGCAAGACCACCACCGTGCGCGTGCTGTCCACGCTGCTGCCCCCGGACGGGGGCAGTGCGCGGGTGGCGGGGTACGACGTGGTGCGCGATCCGCGGCAGGTGCGCGCCCGGATCGCGCTGGCCGGCCAGTACGCCGCCGTCGACGAACTGCTGACCGGGCGTCAGAACCTGGTCCTCATCGGCAGGATGTTGCACCTCGGCCGGGCGGCCTCCCGGCGCCGCGCCGACGAGCTGCTCGCCCAGTACGCCCTCCAGGACGCCGCCGACCGGCCCGTGCGCACCTACTCGGGCGGCATGCGGCGCCGCCTGGACCTGGCGAGCTGTCTGGTCGTACGGCCCGCCGTGCTGTTCCTCGACGAGCCCACCACGGGTCTCGACCCGGCCAGCCGCATCCTGCTGTGGAAAGCGGTGCGCGGCCTCGTCGCCGACGGCGTCACCGTCCTGCTGACCACCCAGTACCTGGAGGAGGCCGACCAGCTGGCCGACCGGATCGTGGTCATCGCCGACGGCGCCGTCCTCGCCGAGGGCACCGCCGACCAGCTCAAGAGCAAGGTCGGGCAGGCCGCCCGGCTGGAGTTCACACTCGCCGACCCCATGCGGCTGCCGGACGCCCTCGCCGCCCTGGCGCCGGTCACCGCCGACGAACCCCGGGTCGACGAGGAGCGTGGCGCCGTCACGCTCCGGGTCGTCGACGGCCTGGACGACGTCGCCGGTGCGGCCGCCGCGCTGCGCGACGCCGGTATCGGTGTCGGCGAGTTCGGGCTGCGCCGGCCGACGCTCGACGACGTCTTCCTCCACCTCACCGGGACCACGACCGGCACGTGAGGCTCTTTCGCCGGACTCCCGCCGTCCGCCCGAGGGGCGGGCCCGGCGGCAGCGATGGGGCACCCCCGCACGAGTTCGTCCGAGCGCGGGGAGCGCGCGATCGCGAGGCGCTGGAGCGCCCTCGCTGAGGGTGCCCCGCGCGGGCGCGGTCGAGCGGGGGAGTCCGCGCCGCGGCGCCGCCGGCGGGCGGGAGCCGACGACAGGACCCAGGGGGCGGTCGGTCCGGTCCCGGACCTCATCCATCAGCGGGGGAGCAAGCCATGATCAGTATTCACCTCACCACGTCCGACCTTGCCCGTACCCGCCTGCGTAGCACCCTCGGCCCCGTCGCCGAGGGTGTCCTCGCGCTGGGCGTCCTGGCACGGTCGGGCCACGCCGACTACGCGCGCTGGCGCAGCGAGGTCCTGGGGCGGCTGCGCGGCCGGCCGGCTCCCGGCGGGGCACCGCTGCCGCAGCAGCTGCGGTCGACCGGGGCGCCGGACGGCCTGCTGTACCTGCTCGAACGGACGTCCGCCGCCGAGCGCGCGGTCGGGGCGCCCGCCCTGCCCAGCCCCGAGGCCGGCCGCCTCGCGCTGGAGGTGTGGCGGGCCGGTGTCGCGCCGTACTGGGACCGCATCGCCGAGCGCCTGCGGGCCGAGTGCGAGGCACGCGGCCGCATCTCCATGACCGGGGGAGTCGAGCGGCTCCTTGCCACCTTGCACCCGCGGATCACCTGGCGGGCACCCGTCCTCGAAGTCCACGACAGCCAGGGCCCCGAGCGTACGGTGCGGCTCGACGGGCGCGGTCTGCTGCTGTGCCCGACCGTGTTCCTGCCCGGCCGCGCCGGCCTCGTCGTGGAGTGCGAACGGGAGACCGGCATGGCCGCCCTGGTGTTCCCCGCGCCCGCGGCCACGACCCGCCCGGCAGAACTGTGGGGCGGCTCCGACACGAGCGTCCAGGCACTGAGCGCGCTGGTGGGCCAGACCCGGGCCGCCGTACTGCGGGAGCTGACCGCGGCCTGCTCCACCGGCCAGTTGGCGGACCGGCTGGGCATCTCGTCCGCCGGCGCCAGCCAGCACACGGCGGTGCTGCGGGAGTCCGGTCTGATCACCACCCGCAGGATGCGCAACAAGGTCGTCCACACGGTGACCCCGCTCGGTATGGCGCTGCTCAGCGGCCGGCTCGCGATCTCCGAGGACCTCATGGCCGAGCGCGCGGCGGGCCTCCCGATGGAGTCCGCCGCGCGCTGACGCCGAGTCATCGGTGCGCGGTCCGCTCCTCCTCCGGCGGCGGCCACGAGTGGAACCGCCGCAGCCCGTACATCAGCGGCTCCGGCTCGGCCTTGCGGGTCACCCGGCGGGCCTCCCCGTAGACCGTCACGTGGTCGCCCATCCGCTGGGTGAGGACGACCTCGCAGTCGGCGACCGTGTGCGCGTCCGCCACCAGGTGCGGGCCCGCCGCCTGGGCGTCGCACTCCCACGGCACCAGCTTGAACCGGTGCGGGTTGCCCGAGGCGAACAGTTCGGCGCTCTCGCGGGCCCCGGCGTGCAGCAGGTTCACCGCGAAGGCTCCCGAGCGCAGCACGGCGTCGAGGGTGGGGCTCTCGTCCCGCAGGCAGACCAGCAGGACAGGCGGCTCCAGCGACACACTGCACACCGACGAGCAGGTCATGCCGCGCGGCGCGCCCTCGTGGTCCGTCGCCGAGATGACGGCGACCCCGGTGGGGAAGCCGCTCATCAGGGTGCGGAACTCGTCGGGGGGCACGGTCGCCGGCGTTCGTATGGCCGAGTCGGTCATCGCACTCCGCTTTCTGTGGAGAGGGGCACGGGCACCGCCGTGGCCGTCGTCGGGTCAGGGCTCGGGGCCGGTGTGGCCGTCGTCGGGTCAGGGCTCGGGGCACGTGTGGCCGTGCGGTCGAGAAGTCGCAGCAGGGGGCCGGTCGCCGCGGTGGTGACCAGCGTCATCACGATCAGGGCGAGCAGCAGCGGAGCGGTGAGCAACCCGGCGGTGAACCCCACCTGGATGATGATGAGTTCGGTCAGTCCCCGGGTGTTGAGCAGCACCCCGACCTGGGCGGCCTCGCGCCGGCTGCCGCCGGCCAGCCGGGTGCCCGCGTAGCCGCCGAGCACCTTGCCGAGCACGCCGAGGACGAGCACGAGCCCGATCAGCGTCCAGGAGACCGCCACCGACGTCTGGGCGAGCACCGTCACGCCGGCGACCACGAAGAACGACGGGACCAGTGCCCGGCCGGCCCCCGCGACCCGGGAGACGGCCGGCGCCCAGGAGGCGGACCGGTCGCCGGGGATCGCGAGGCCGACCATGGCGGCACCCAGAATCGCCGTCATGCCGAGGTGCTCCATCGTGAACGCGGTCACCAGGGCCGTCGCGGCGATCAGACAGGCGGCGACCGCGGGAGCGCGCCGCAGGAGCAGCAGCGACACATGCGCGCGCAGCCCGTACCGTACGCCCAGGGCGCACAGCACACCGACGGCGAGCGCGCCGCCCGCGTTCAGGATTCCGGTGGCGCTGCCCGAGGCGAGCGCCAGGGCGGCGGTCAGCAGCAGCCAGCCCACCGCGTCGATCACCAGGGCGGCACCGAGCGCGAGCCGTCCGGCCCGGGTGCTCTCCATGCCGCGGTCGGTGAGGATCCGGGCGAGGACGGGTACGGCGGTGACGGACAGGGCGACCGCGAGCATGAGCGTGAACGCCGGCAGCGGCGCGTCGCCGCGCACCGCCGGATCCCCGTACGCCACCACCCAGCCGGTCAGCAGCCCTCCGGTGACCAACGGCAGCAGGAGTCCGCCGGCGGCGACCCAGGCGGCCGCCCGCCGGGTCACCCGGCTCGCGTCCGCCCGCGTCCCGGTCGGGTGCTCCTGCCCCGGGCCACCCCTGCGAAGGCCGGCCGTGGTCCGGTCGGGGACTCCGCCCGGAGCGGAGCCGGTGCCGTCCGCCCGCCCGGCGACGCCCAGTTCGTGGGCGAGCCCGACGAGGAACAGGACCAGGGCGGCCTCCGCCACCAGTTTCAGCGCCCCGAGCACCGGACCGGGCAGGAGCGCGTCGAAGCCGTCACGGTCCAGCAGGGCCAGCGCGGCGGGGCCGGCCAGCAGCCCCGCCACGACTTCCCCGACGACCTCCGGCTGCCGCAGCAGCCGGGCGGCCGCCCGCCCCAGGACGGCGAGGGACAAGACCGCGGCGAGCGCCGCGGCCGTGTGCAACGCGTACATCATCAGCGCAGCGAGGAGAAGTAGTCGTACGCCTTCGGGAGTGTCTCGGCGAGCCTTCGGCCCTTCTCCCGGATGGCATCGAACTCGCGCCGCGCGGCACCGTTGTCGGACAGCCTGAGCGCCGGCGACGGCTTGAGTTCGATGCCGCCCATGCCCAGCAGGATGCACATGTACGAGTACGGCGGCAGCCCGTGGTAGTACGGGAAAACCGTCTCGCTGTCCGGCAGTTGTGTCCGCCATTTCTCCAGACGCTCCGCGAGCCCGTCCGGAAGCGTCCTCTTCTTGGCGTCCCGCCAGTACTGCGTGTCATTCCGCTTCGCGGCCACGTAGTGCAGCACCAGGAATTCCCGTACCCCGTCCATGACATGGGCGACGGCGTCGTTGTAACGGTCCCGGTGGGTGGGGTCCCAGCTCGCGTCGGGGAAGTTCTTGACGAGCTGTTCGATGGCGTGGTGGATGAAGAAGATACCGGTGGACTCCAGCGGCTCGACGAATCCGCTGGACAGGCCGATCGCGACACAGTTCTTCGCCCACGAATTGCGGCTGCGGCCGATCCGCATCTTGATGTGGTTGGCGTTCACGTCCGCCGCGGCCGGGCCGACGAACTCGCGCAGGGTGCGCTCGGCCTCCTCGGGCGAGAGGTAGTCCTTGGCGTAGACGTATCCGGTGCCGACACGGCCCATCAGCGGAATCGTCCAGATCCAGCCGGCGTCCTGCGCGGTGGCCGTGGTGCAGGGGAGGATGCCGCGCTTCTCCATGTCCATCGGCACCTGCAGGGCGACCGCGCTGTCGTTGGGCAGCATGTCCTGGTACGAGACGAACGGCTCCTCGAGCGCCTTGTTCAGCAGCACTCCGCGGAAGCCGGTGCAGTCGACGAACAGGTCGCCGGTGATCTCACCGTGCTCGGCGGTCGTGACCCCCGAGATCCAGCCGCGCTGGTCGAGCGAGACGTGCTGGACGTCGTCGACCAGGTGCTTGACGCCACGCTCGACGGAGTACCGGGTGAGGTACTTGGCGAGCAGCGCCGCCTCGAACTGGTACGCGTACGGGAACTGGGTCTTGCCCTGGTGCTCCGACATGGTCAGGCCCTGCATCTCGTCCGCGCCCTCGTCGAAGGGCTGGTCGATCAGGGTGCCCCCAAGGGTGCGCGGGCTGAGCCCGGCGTCGATGACGGAGCTCATCACGAAGCAGTCCTTGTCGAACCGGTCCGTGGGGCCCTCCTGGAGCCACCAGTCCGTCAGCGGGAAGCCGTTGACCGACCGCATCTGCTCGAAGGGGTGGTAGAAGTAGTGGCCCTTCTCGCGCCAGTTCTCGAAACGCACCGCCAGCTTGTACGTGGCATTGCAGGCCGGCATCCAGTCCTTCTCCTTGAGTCCCAGGAACTCGAAGAAGTGCCGGATGTCGCTGAAGGTCGCCTCGCCCACGCCGACCGTGCCGACGTTTCCGGATTCCACCAGCGTGACGTCTACTCGGTCACCGAATGCGGCCTTGAGGTACGAGGCCGTCATCCAGCCCGCCGTACCCCCACCGACAATGACGATTCTGTTGAGCATGCGTGTCCCCTGTCCGGGTAATCCGAAGAGCTCCGACAAGAATTGATGCTAGGGAGCGGGAAAGGGGGCCGGTATGTGATTAAGGGAGGGGCGAAAAGCGCAGGTGAATTTCTGTCGGAGCCTTCCCGGACAGCAGTGAGCCGCCGCGGCGGGACCCTTCGGGGGTCCCCCCCCGGGGGGGGGGGGGGGCGCCGGGCCGCCCGCGGGGGGGGGGGGGGGCCCGCGCGCCCC